>VFZW01000303.1 GCA_016871055.1 Acidobacteriota bacterium | reverse complement strand
GTATCCGGTCATAGCAACCCAACACCCCCGCGATCTGCGATCCGTACCGCTCGGTCAGTGATTCAACGCCCATCCCGGCATCGTATCCGATTTCCCTCTTTGGTTCCGGCTATGCCGGGTTAGGAAGTGAGTTTATCGCAATGCGGAGGCGTTAGAAACTCAACCGCAGCCCAAAACGAACCATTCGCTCGTCGATGCCTTCGCGCCCAGTATTGGCGATGCCCGTGATGCGGCCGAAGTTGGCCGCGTTAGACACATCGCCGTTGGGATTGGAAAAGTGCGGCGTATTCGAGATGTTGAACATCTCGGCGCGGAACTGCGCGTTCAGCCGCTCGGTGAGTTTGAAGGCGCGATAGATGCTGAGGTCGACGTTGTTCATGCCCGGGCCTCGGAGTTGATTCCAGCCGGAGTTGCCGAAGCGCGCGGCGGTGACCTGCGCGTACGCGGAGGTATCGAACCAGCGATTCGGATTGTTGTACACGTCGACGCTCGGCTTGATCTGGTCGGCGATTTGACTGTTGCCGGGAGCGTTCAACGACGCGCCCGGAGAAGTGACCGTGAACGGCCCGCCGGTGTAGGCGGTGTAGAGTCCGTTGACCTGCCAGCCTCCGAGGACGGCCGCCGGCGCGCCGCTGTTCGCGAATTTTTGTCCGGCGCCGAATGGCAACTGCCAGGTGAAGGCCGCGTTGAAGTTGTGAGTGCGATCATACGACTTCACGCCCTTGGCCGCGATGGGCCAATATTCGGGGTTGGAAATGTTATAGCCGTCGACGCCGAAATCGTTGCCGGACCACGGGCCCTGCGCCTTCGACCATGTGTAGCTGAGGCGTACGGAATGTCCGCTGTCCATGCGGCGCTGGACCGAGGTTTGGAGCGAATCGTAATAGCCGCGGAAGCCGCCCGCGTCGGAGAAAATGTTCGCGCCGGCGAGATACCCGAAGCGCTGCCGCAGCACCTGGCTGGCCGTGCCGCCGCCGATAAATCCATAGTTCGCGTTCCAGCGGTTTTGCAATCGCAGAGAACGGTTGCCGACGTAGCCGATCTGGCCGAGCCAGCCTTTCGTTTCGCGCTCGATCATGAAGTTCCACGACTGAATGTAGCTGCGGCGGAACTTGGGATCGATCAGCTCGAGCGCAACGTTGGAGGGAACCTGAATCCGGCCGTCGCCGACCGACGGCGGCGCGACGTTTGGAATACCTTGCGCGATCGGAGAGACGAACTGGAAGGCGTTGGCGGACGGGAAGCTCGCGCTGCTTAGGATCGGATACGTCTGCAGCGGATTGCGGCCGATATTCACCGGATCCCAGGCGATGCCGTAGCCGGCGCGGATCACCATGTTCTGGCTGGTTCGATAGGCGATGCCGAGGCGCGGAGAGAAGTTCTTTTTGCTGGCGTGGAAGCCGCAGGAATCGACCGTTACCGAGCCGAGTCCGCAGAGTGTCAGGACGCCGGTGTTGAGATCGAAGGTCTCCAGACCGCGGCCGTCGCCGCGCGTGGGCGTGCCGAAGTAGTCCCAACGCAGTCCGATTGAAACCGTCAACTTCTGCGTGGGCTGCCATTTGTCGCGGATGTAGAGGCTTTGCGCCCAAGTGCGCGTGACACCGGTTTCGCGGCGCACGGTGCGTTGGAGGTTGCTCGGCAAACCGAGCGCGAAGCTGGCGTAAGAGTTGTATGGGTTTGTCGGCGTGGCGGTCAACTGCGCGGGGTTGGCGGGATTTGGAAACTGTGTACCGGTGACGCCTTGCGCGAACGTGAAGAACCCGGGGCTGCCAAAGGGCTCGTTGCCGTTCTGTCCTACGTAGAGGGAATCCCAGCCGAATCGAATATTGTGCTTGCGTTTGAGTACGCTTGCGCCGGCGACGTATTGCGCTTGCGGAAGATTCAGGTTCCAAGGCGAGTTGTTCTGCGCGCGGCCGTAAGCGGCGAAACCGGCGACGTTGAAACCGGGCCAGCCGCCTTCGTTCCGATTGCTTCCGTTGGTGCCGGGAATGCCGAGGAAGTCGCGGCCAAGATTTTCGTCGAGGCGGATGTTCTCAACGCCGTTGTCGAGAAGCGTGTAACCCGCGTAGCCGTCGATCACGATCGTCGGCGAGAGCGTGTAGACGGCGGAGTAGGTCATGCTGAGCGTGGCGCCGAGGCCCAAACCGTCGTAGGAGCCGCGGCCGTCGAGGCCCGTGCCTCCGAGTTGGCCGAACAGCGCGGGGTTATCGAAGCGCCAGTCGAGATAGCTGACACGGCCGGCGACGTTCAACTTGTCGGTGACGCGGGCGTTCATTTTCGTATCGAGCGTGTGGCGGTCGTAGAGGAACGAACCGCTGTTGAAGAAGTTCTGGACGATGGCGCCCGCGGGGCCGATGTTCGGATTCGGCGTCAAGGCCATGATCTTCGCGGTGATTGGACTGATGCGGCTGGCGGGTACACGGTTGTCGGGGAATTGAGTACGGTTGGCGCCGCTGGCTTCGCCGGTCAAAGGATCGTAAACGGACATGGGCGAGGCGGAGTAGTCGCCGGCCTTCATCGCCGCGGTCGGGACGGCTACGAGTTGGAAGGCGGAAGATCGATCGGGCGTGCCTTCGTAGG
Source organism: Acidobacteriota bacterium (assembly GCA_016871055.1). Classification (GTDB taxonomy): domain Bacteria; phylum Acidobacteriota; class Terriglobia; order Bryobacterales; family Bryobacteraceae. The sequence goes on along the minus strand of VFZW01000303.1, from coordinate 6,053 downwards.
CGGCGAAGAAGAAGACGCGATCCTTGATGACGGGGCCGCCGAGGCTGCCGCCGTACTGGTTCATGATGCGCTTGGGCTGGCCTTGCGATGCGGGCAGGAAATACGGGCGCGCCTTCAGATGCTGATTGCTGTGGTACCAAAACCCGGAGCCGTGAAACTGATTGGTGCCGCTTTTGATTTGCACGTTGACGGATGCGCCGCCGGCGAATCCGGTGTCGGCTTCGTAGCTGTTAGCCTGCACGCTGACCTGGTCGATGGCTTCGAGCGTGGGCACGTAGCCGGACAGATGCGGCAGCCATGCATTCCAAGTCGTGGCGCCGTCCACCCGCACGGCTGTGGATTGCGCGTTCGAGCCGTTCGAGTTCAGAACGAGCGCGCGCGACGGATTGGCGGAGATGGAGTGCGCGTTCGTCGGCGGCGCCATCCCGGGCACGGTGACGAGTAGATTTTGGTAGTTGCGGCTGACGGGAACCGGAGTGTTCTGTAGGTCGGTGGCGCGAATTTCGTTGCGGACGTCCATGGTGTCGGTCTGCAACGCGACAGCGGCGGCGTTGACCTCAACCGATTCGCTGACCGCGCCGACCTCCAAGTGAAACTCGACCCGGACGGTGGCGTTGGCTTGCACAACAACGCGGTCTTGGTTGAAGGAGCGAAAGCCCGTGGCGCTGACCTTCACCGCGTAGCTGCCAGGTGGAATGGAGGCGAGCGTGAAGCTGCCGATTTCATTGGCGGCAAGTTCCCAGCGCTGGCTGGTGCCGGTGTTGGTGACGACTACGGAGGCTTTTGGCACGGCCGATCCGCTCTGATCGAGCACGGTACCCGTCAACGTTCCGAACAGGTTTTGACCGTAGGAGGCAAGCCCTGCCGCGAAGCAGAGCGTAGCGAACTGGGTGAATGTAGACCTCATAGATGCCGAAAGTATACACCAACCATTTGTCGGCCATAAGCTAGAGAGGTGGCTGGCAAGATCGAACAGAAATTGGACTGGGTACGAGGGCTGCGGGAGCTGTCGCAAGAAGAAGCGCTACTGTCGCTGCGCAAAGCGTTGGACGACAAGAACAACCTCGTGGTAAGCAAGGCCGCCGCGGTGGTCGAACTGCGTGGGTTGCATGAGTTGGTTCCGGATATGTGCTCGGCGTTTTCGCGCTGGTTCGGCGAGGGCGATGGGCACTGTTGGGCGAAAAATGCACTGGCGAAAGCGATGCTGGCGCTGGAAGTTTCCGATAGCGATCTCTGGCGGCGCGGGTTGCGCCATGTGCAGATGGAGGGATCGTACGGCGGCTCTGTCGATGTGGCTGTGGCACTGCGCGCGACGAGCGCCATTGCGTTAGCGACTTGCACGCGGATGCCCCCAATCGCGGTGTTGAATCTGCTCGCCGAAAGGCTGATGGATGCCGAGGCCGGCGTGCGGTTGGAGACAGCACGGGCGGTCGGCATGTTGAATGCGCCCGAAGGCGAGCCCGTGCTGCGCTTGAAAGTCTTTGCGGGCGACGACGACCCGCGCGTGATCGGCGCGTGTTTCGATTCGCTGATTTCGCTGCGCGCGCTCGACTTTGTCGCGGCGCGGTTGCGGGAAGGCGATGACGACGTGCGGATGGAAGCGGCGGCGGCGCTGGGCGGCTCGCGAGACGATGCGGCTTTCGCGGCGTTGAAGGGTTGTTACGAAGGCTGCGCGGAGCGGCGTATGCGAAAGGCGCTTTTGCTGGCGATTGGGGCTTCGCGCAACGAAGCGGCGCTGACGTATTTGATTGGGATGATTGAACCGGGTGCGACGGCGGTGTTGGAAGCGCTGGCGCACAATCGGTATCATGACGAGACGCGGCGGCGTATCGAAGAGGCTGTCGTGGCGACGCGGAGCGAAGCGTTGCTGCGTGTCTTTCGCAAAGAGTTCGAGGAGTGAATCATGCTGACCCATTCGCGACAGGCAGTTGATTTAAGCAAGTATCCCGAGCTGATCGTGATCTATCTCGGCATGCGCGTGCACTCGTTGCGCGGGATGTTGACGTTGATGAAGCTTGGGCCGCGGATTGCGAAATCGGTGGCCGCGAAACCGGACGGGCTACTGCTGCACGAAGACATCTACTACGGCTTCCTGCCGCCGCACATCGGCATGCGGCAGTATTGGCGCGATTACGGGTCGCTTGAACAATGGACACGCGCGCTGCCGCATTTGCAGTGGTGGAAGGACTTCACGAAAAACCCTGGAGGCGTTGGGTTTTGGCACGAGACGTATTCGATTCGCGGCGGGTTCGAAGCGATTTACGGCAACATGCTGGAGACGCCCGCGGGTTTGCAGGTGTTCGCGCCGGTGCTGGAGGCGAAGGGCAGTATGTTCTCGGCGCGGCGGCGGTTGAAGGTCGAGGGCGAAGGGGCTGCAAGCCCGCTTGAAGAACGTGACCTGTACAACTCGAAATAGCTATTGACAGCGCGCGCGAACAGGAGCACAATCGGGGCGGGTAGAGAAAAAGGAACAAAATTCGCGAGTAGGAGTTAACGCCCGCGAGAGACGTTCAGATCAGGAGGTGCGCTATCGAACCGTGGCAGAAACGGGGCGGCGTTGTTGGCAGCCGCGTGAGTATAGTCGTGCACGTCCTGAACACGCGTCGATAGCGCGTCGGCTCTTGGAGCACATGGAAGGCGTCCACTCGATTCGAAAACGCGTGTGATCCGATCACGCCGCCCGCTGGTTTTTTGTGATCTACTAGCGATCATGCCGAAACGTAGAACGCTTTTTCAGCTTGTAGCCGCGATGCCATTGGCCGCGGCCCGGAAATCGCCGCCGAGTCCGTATGCAGCGCTCGGCTTGCGCCCGGTGATCAATTTCCAGGGACCGGTGACGACGGTGGGCGCGTCGAAGATGCTGCCGGAGATTCAGGCTGTGATGGCCGAGGCGGCGCGTGATTTTGCCGTGCTGGAAGAGGTCAAGGATGCGGTCGGCGCGCGCATCGCGAAGTTGTGCGGAACCGAAGCCGCGGTGGTTACAACAGGCTGCGCGGGCGCGATCGCGCTCGGCACGTATGCGTGCGTGGCGGGATCGGACTCCGCCAAAATTCGGCGGCTGCCGGATGTAACCGGAATGAAGTCCGAGGTCGTGATTCAGAAGGTGCATCGCAACGGGTACGATCACGCGGTGCGATCGGCGGGCGTGCGGATTATCGAAGTGGAAACGGCCGAGCAGTTCGCCAACGCACTCACGGCGAAGACGGCGATGATCTACTTTCTCGGCGGGCAGCGCGGCGACTGGAAAATCGAGACTCCGATTTCGCTCGAAGCGATGTTGCCGGTCGCGAAGAAAGCCGGCGTACCGGTGTTGATCGACGCGGCGAACATGCTGCCGCCGTGGGGGAGCATTCCGAAGCTCGCGGCCACGGGCATCGATTTGATTGCCTTGTCCGGGGGCAAACACATTCGCGGACCGCAGAGTTCGGGCGTGCTGGCGGGTCGGAAAGATTTGATCGATGCCGCGTGGTTGAACTCGTCGCCGCATTCCGATTCCAACGGGCGGGCGATGAAGGTCAACAAGGAAGAAATGATCGGGCTGCTGCACGCAATCGAGCGCTACGCGACGCTCGACTTCACTGCGATGGATCGGGAGTGCGAGCGGCAGGCGTCGTTCTTGATGACGGCTTGCGAGAAGATCGGGCTGCAAACCGCGAAGGCCCCCTTTGATCGAACGAGACGCGTGCATCGCGTGCTGGTTTCGTGGGATGAAGCCAAACGCGGACACAGCGCGGCGCAGGTCGTGAAGGAGTTGATGGATGGTGAGCCGCGCATCGCGGTGCTGCGCAATCCAAACGGCCAGGGTTTGGAGTTCACGTTTATGATGAACGACGCGGGCGATGAGAAACTCGCCGCGAAGCGGTTGAAGGAGATTTTCGCGTGAAGATGCGTCGTCGAGTGTTTTTGTCCAGCCTTCTCGCTGCGTCTTGCACCCGCAAGCCCACGCGCCCGAACATTTTGTTTGTAATGACCGACGACCACGCCTCGGGACACGTTGGCTGCTACGGCAACAGTTTGGTGAAGACACCGAATATCGATCGCCTCGCGGCCGAGGGCGTGCGGTTCACCAACGCCTTCGTCACGAACTCGCTGTGCGCGCCGTCGCGGGCGACGGTGCTGGCGGGCTGCTACTCGCACATTCACGGCATCAAGGGCAATTCGGAGATGAAAGGGCAGGTCGAAAATTTCGATCGCAAGCTGACGACGTATCCGCAGGCGCTGCAGGCCGCCGGGTATCGCACCGGCATTGTCGGCAAGTGGCACTTGTCGCACGATCCCGAAGGCTTCGACACCTGGCGCGTGTTGCCGGGCCAGGGCGAGTACTTCGATCCGACGTTCATCGAAGGCGGCACGAAGAAGAAGTACAGCGGTTATGCGACCGACCTCACGACGGAATTCGCGCTCGAGTTCTTGAAGCAGCCGTCGGAGAAACCGTGGTGCCTGGTCTATCAGCACAAAGCGCCGCACCGGCCGTTTTTGCCGCCGCCGCGCTTCGCGAAGTTGTATGAAAACGTCGAGATCCCCGAACCGGCGACGTTCAACGATGAGTACAAAACGCGCGCCGTGGCCGCCGAGGCCGAGGACATGCGCTTCGATGTTTCAATCGCCGGCGATTACAAGGACCTGCCCGCGGGGCTCGACGCAAAGGCGAAGAAGAAGTGGCTGTATCAACGCTTCGTCAAGGATTACTACGGCGCGATCGCGGCCGTCGACGACAACCTGGGCCGTGTGCTGAAGCACCTCGAAGAAACGAAACAGCTGGACAACAGTCTGATCTTCTACACCTCCGACAACGGTTTCTTTGTGGGCGATCACGGCTGGTACGACAAGCGGTTCATGTACGAACCGTCGCTGCGCGTGCCGCTGATTGTGCGGCCTCCCGGCGGCGGTGCGCGCGTGGCGGCGCAATTCGCGATGAACATCGATATTGCGCCGACCATTCTCGACTACGCCGGCGTGCAAGTCCCCGCGACGATGCAGGGCCGCAGCTTGCGCCCGATTTTCGAAGGCAAACCGCCGGGCGATTGGCGCGAGTCGGTATTCTACGCCTATTACGAGAACTCGTGGCAATTGGCGGGCAAGGGGCTGGACGCGCGGTCCGATCCGTCGTTCCAATTCTTCACGCCGCATCGAATTGGCCCGCATTTCGGCGTGCGAACGGCGACCCACAAGCTGATTCACTACTACTCGGAAAAGGACCAGTGGGAGTTGTTCGACTTGCAGGCGGATCCGAATGAGTTGAACAATCTGTACGGCAAGCCGGAAGCGGAAGCCGTGACGGCGAAGCTAAAATCCGAATTGGAACGGTTGAAGCTACACTACAAGGCGTAGTGTCGAATCGCCGGAACATCGTCGTCGTCGGGAGTCTGAACATGGACTTCGTCGCGCGCGCGCCGCGTCTTCCGGCTCCCGGTGAGACGGTGCTGGGCGGCGACTTCCGCATGCTGCCTGGCGGCAAGGGCGCCAATCAGGCGAACGCCGCGGCGCGTTTGCTGCGCGAGGGCCGCGTACATATGTGCGGGCGAGTGGGTTACGACGCATTTGCCGACGGATTGCGTGCTTCGCTGGCGGCCGCGGGCGTCGACACAGCGTTCGTAGCCGCAACCCAGCAAGCGGCGACGGGAGCGGCGATGATCTGGCTCGATGAAGCGGGACAGAATTCGATACTCGTGGCGCCGGGCGCGAACCTCGCCGTCGATCGCGCATTCCTCGAACCGCTGCGGCCTCTGTTCCGCCGCGCCGCGTGTGCGCTATTTCAACTGGAGACGCCGCTCGACACCGTGGCGTATGGATTGCTGATTGCGCGGGAAGAGGGCGCGTTGACGATTCTCGATCCGGCGCCGGCGCAACCGCTGCCGCGCGAACTACTCGAACAAGTCGACTTGCTGACGCCGAATGAAACGGAGGCGGCGATGCTGACGGGAGAATCGGGCGGATCTTAGTCTCGGCTCCAAACAGAAATCGGCCTCTAAGTTGGTGGTAAAGAGGGGGTTAGAGGTTTTGTAAGCGGAATTTTGCCTGACTACGATTCAGCGGTCGGGCAGGGAGACGCC
>VFZW01000302.1 GCA_016871055.1 Acidobacteriota bacterium | reverse complement strand
GCCAAGGGGGCGGTGAACTGAGGGCGGCTTGAACGAAACTTGAACTCCTCTTGCACGCATCCATGCCGACGATTCGCGCGCGGTGGCGGAGAATGGTTCGTAGCGTGCGCGCGTCCTCTCACTGGCGATCTCATCAGCCGCTGGCGTGGCTCTTCGTGGTTACGATCGTGCTGCCGGCGTGTGCGCTGGCGGCGTTCGCGTGGCGATCGGCCGATGCCGAGCGGCGGTTGAGCGAACAGGCTTGGCGAGAGCGGGTCGATGTCGCGGCGCGGCGGGCATTCGGACAGATCGAGCGGCGCGCGGTGCAGGCTCGCGAGTATACGGAGGCATTGGCACGCGGCGAGTCCCCGGCCGCGCCTCCCGGTATCGCCAGTTTCGTGTTGGGTCCGGGCGCCAAGCCGCAACCGGCCGCTTCGTTTGCATGGATCGCCGATGGGGGCGCGGTTATCGCGCCACCGCAGGAGTTGGAAGCGGCTGAGACGCGCGAGCTTCGCGCGGGATCTCCCTTGGATGCCGCGGAGACGTACCGGCGCCTTCTCCCATCGGCGCCGCCGCAGTGGAAAGGCTGGGTGCATCTGCGGATCGCGCGCGTGCTCGGAAAGGCCGGCCGCGCCGCGGAATCGAGAGCCGCGCTCGCAGCAGCCGCCCAACTGCCGGACGCACCCGTGCAGCCGCCGACGCGTTTCGCCACGCGGTTTGAGTTGGCCGCGCATTCCGCCGAGGCGGCGCGCGGCCTTTATGCCGAACTGGAGCGCGGCGAATGGCTTTTGGAAAAATCGTTGTACGCCTTCTATGAGCCTCGATTGCGAGAAAGCGCGCACATTGCAGCCAAGGCGAAGGAGCGCGAGGCGATGTCGCGATTGCTCGAACGGGCCGTGGCTGGCGAGTCTGGCTGGCTTAGCGATGGAGACACACATGTGCTTTCGTTACGAGTGACGAAGGTGCGGACGGTGATCGTCCTGTTGCCGGAACCGCTCTGGCGAGAGTGGTTGCGCGACGCGCCCGCGGAAGCCGGCGTGACCGTGCACATGGGGCCGCGCGCGCCCGAGGGTTCGCTCTCGATCGCGAGCTTCGGGCCACCTTGGGCGATTTGGGCCGTGCAGTCGAATCCGGCGGCGGCGGCGTTGGAGTACCAAAACCGGCGCAAGTTCTTCGTGGCGGCGCTTTCGCTCGCGGCCGGCGTACTACTGTTCGGCGCGTTCACGGCGCTGCGGCTCGTGCGGCGGGAACTGGCGATCGCGCGGCTCCAGGCCGATTTCACGGCGGCCGTTTCGCACGAGTTCCGATCCCCGCTCACCGGCATCCGGCAGCTCGGCGAGATGTTGTTGGCGGGGCGCGCGGCGAACGATGAAAACCGGCGGCGTCAATACTACGAAATGATCGTGAGCGAGTCCGACCGGCTGACACGGCTGGTCGAAAACGTACTCGACTTCGCGCGCATTGAAGAGGGCCGCAAACAGTTTCGCGCCGAGCGCATCGATACCGCGCCGTGGCTGGTGGAAATGGCCGCCATTGCGGGGCGGAGGCGAATCATCGACTGCCTGATTCCGGACACGCTGCCCGCCATCGAGGGCGACCGCGACGCGCTTTCGACGGCGGTGCTGAACCTTTTGGACAATGCCGTGAAGTACTCGCCCGCTGAAACGCCTGTCACGCTGCGCGCCACGGCCAGCGGAGACGGCGTGAAGATCGCGGTCGAAGACCACGGCTGCGGAATTGCGCCCGAAGACCGCGACCGCATCTTCGAACGGTTTTATCGGGGATCGAAAACATCGGGCGGGCCGGGGCAGGGCGTAGGGCTTGGCTTGGCGCTGGTGAAACGAATCGCGGACGCGCATGGCGCGCGGCTTTCGGTGGAGAGCGAACCAGGGAAGGGCAGCGTGTTTTCGATAACGCTGAAGGCGGCGGTATGAAACGTATTCTGATTGTGGAAGATGAGCCGGTGATCGCGATCGCCTTGCAGGACGATCTCGAAGCGGAAGGTTACGAGGTAGAGGCGGTGAGCGATGGCGCGACCGCGGCTTCAAGGCTTCGCGATAGCTCGTGGGACCTGGTTCTGTTGGATGTCATGCTGCCCGGCAAGGATGGATTCACGGTGCTGCGCGAAATGCGGAAAAGTGGCAATCGGACGCCCGTGATTCTGCTGACCGCTCGGGGCCAGGAGCAGGACCGCATTACCGGACTTTCGCTCGGCGCCGACGATTACGTGACCAAGCCGTTTAGCCGGAAAGAGCTGCTGCTGCGCGTGCAGGCGGTGCTGCGACGGTCGGCGGGCAAGGCGGCGGATGGTTATTCGTTCGGCGACGTTAAAGTGGATCCAACCCGCGGCGAGGTGCGCCGCGCGGGGAAGCCGGTCGATGTGACGGCGCTGGAGTTCAAGATTCTGCTGCTGTTCCTTGAGAATCGAGGAAAAGTACTGAGCATTGACACGATCACGCAGCGCATCTGGGGCGCCGATACGTTTCAGTCCGACCGCGTGGTCTACACACACATCAACAACCTGCGCGGGAAGGTTGAACCGCTTCCGCAACAGCCTAAATACATAGTGAGCGTGCGGGGAATGGGGTATCGCTTCGATGGTTGAACGAAACTTGAACCAGACTTTGCTCGGGCCTGAGGCTCTTGAACGGCGTCTCCGGTTACTCTGCCTGTGAGGCAAACATGAAACCCATACTTCTCGCCCTTTGTATCGTGACCGCGCTCGCGCAATCGCCCGAAGCGCTGCTTGGTTCGGCGCTGCATCAGGAGCGCGTGACCGGAAATTTGCAGGCCGCCATCGACGGCTTTAAGAAGGTGCTGGCCGCCAAAGGCGTGTCGCGCGCGACGGCCACGCAGGCGCAGTACCATATTGGACTTTGTTACGAGCGGCTCGGTAATCAGGAGGCCCGCAAGGCGTTCGAGTTGGTCGTTCGCAATTACGCCGATCAGCAAACGATTGCGGGCCAGGCCCGCGCTCGGCTGGCGCCTGCCGCCGCTGTTGGAGATCGCGCTGTTTGGACCGGTCCGGACGTCGACATCTTCGGGCGCATTTCTCCGGACGGCCGTTATCTGACTTACGTCGATTTGGAGAAAGCCGGTAACCTGATGCTGCACGATTTATCGACAGGTGAAGATCTCCCGTTGACGGTGAAAAAGAATTGGGAAGATCTCGAAGGAGGCACGGCCGGTTATTCCACAATTTCCCGCGACGGCAAGCAGATCGCCTACAAATGGGACGGCGAACTTCGGATAACACCGTTCACGAGGTCGCCGATCACGACATTCAGGCTTCTGTCCTCGAACGTCATGCGTCCCTTCGACTGGTCTCCGGATGGAAAGTGGATCGCGGTGCAGGTCCGGCAACCGGGACCATCCTACGAGGTTGGATTACTTTCCACGCAAGATGGCTCGTTCAAGAAGTTTCGAGATACGAGCCACGCGGGTCCGCGCAACATGGTCTTTTCGACAGACGGGCGTTACGTCGCCTTCGACATGCGTGGGGCGACGCACCCGAACCGTCTTGATATCCATATAGCCGCCGTGGACGGATCGGGCGTCGAATCGTTAGCGGAGCCAAGCTCCGATGAACGAGTTGTAGGATTTTCCGCCGACGGTTCGTACCTGCTTTACACGAGCGACCTCAACCGTACCGTCGATCTGTGGGCGCGGCGTTTCGTCAACGGCAAACTCGAAGGGCTGCCAATCAACGCTAAACCCGACTTTGGAAGAGCGTGGATTCAAGGGATGTGGAATTCCGGAGTCATCTTCGCCACGAAGAGCGTGAACGGCAGTGACATTTATGTAATGCCGCTCGACTTGAAGGCCGGCGCCGCGGCGGGTCCAGCCAAAGCCTTGGGAGCGTTCCCCTATCGGGGGCGGCCGGCTTGGAGCCCGGACGGGCAACAACTAGCCATGGTGGATTGCGGGCAGTTCGGCGCCGAAGGCTGCTCGATCCAAATTTGGTCGAAAGCGACCGGTAGAACGCGCGTATTGGAGCACGAGTTGGGGGAAGTCCAATTCCCTCGTTGGTCGTTGGACGGAAAACAGTTGGTCACAGCCGGACAGGAGCACTCCGGCAAACAAGGCCTCTTCAGGATCGATGTCACGTCGGGCGCCACGACGATGATCGTTGCAAACGCTTCTGGAATGGGCCTAGGGCGGGCCGAGGATCCGGGAAAATTTCTTCAGATCGGTCGTTTTGGGAGGCCGGTCGTTGAGATCGATCTCGGCAGTGGCGCGCGCCGGGAGTTGGGCCGCATTCCAGCTCGCCAGACCCAGCCGGGCGTATCGCCCGACGGCCGGTCAATCGCCTACGTGACCGATGATGGCGTGGTGGCGGTCGTTCCAACTGCCGGAGGTTCGCCCCGCGAGATCTATCGCATCGCCAATTCGAACTTCGCGGAGTTTGGAGGCAGCGTAGAGTGGACCCTCGATGGTACTGCGCTGTTCGTCACCACCGGCGGCCGGAAGCCAGGTGGCGCGGAGTTCTGGCTGGCGCGTCTTACCGGGGAAGCGCGAAAGCTGAACTTGGATACAAGAGCCTTGAATTATCCCTACTTCGCCAGCATCGCAATCAGCCCCGACGGCAAGGACTTGGCCTTTGTCTCCGGCAATAAATCGGACGAACTCTGGGCGATCTCGGTTTCGCTGCCGAAACCGTAACCATCAGCCGCGGAGGCTCGAGGCCAGTTCGAGAATCCGATCACTCGAAAGCCCCTCCCCCAACTCAAACCACAGGCGCCGGTTCGCCCCGGCGCCTATGGCTTCCAAGACCGCTTCCGACATCGCCGCATTGCCGACGACGCCAATCAGCGCCCCGTGGGCGCGGGCGGCGCCGGTCAGTTCTTCGACGCGCGAGCGCAGTTCGACCAGAGGCTTGCCCGCCGCTTTCCACTGCACGCTGGATACGATCTCTTCGGGCCAGCCGGCCATATCTTCCCACTTCGATGGATACGGCACGCCGGGCTTGCAGCCGAGTTCGACGAAGGCCACTTGCACGGGGCGGCCGTTTTCGCGGAGGCGTTCAAGGCGCTCGCCGAGTTCGGAAGCTTTTGTGAAAACGCCAGGAGCGTCGAAAACCACGTCGATGTCGTGCGTGCGGCCATTGACTCGCCGGGCGATATCGATCTTCTCGTCGAGTTCTTCGGGCCTCATCGACGAGCCATCGAAGCGGCAGCGCGAGCAGATTTCGCTGTCGCCCTCGAGTGCAAAGCCTTCGCGCCAGCCGTGGCGGATCGCCCCGTAAACGCCCTCGTGCGGCGCGCCGGTGTAGGCGGCGACGGAGAGTCCATACTTGCGCTGCACCGCGCGGAACTGGGCGAACGCGGTGTCGGCATCGGAACGCGCGGCGATGTAAAGCGTCTCGACGCCTTGCGGGCCGGGCAACAGAGACCGATCGACCTGCGTGGCGTAGGTGAGAATTTTCTCCTCGTCGCCGGGGCCGAAGGGAATGGCGTTGACGACAACTTCGAGTCCGCGCGGGGTGCGCATGCGGCCGACCAGAATCTGCCCGTGGAAGAGTCCGCTGGCTGGAGCGCTCGATAACGCGATGTGCAGCAGTGCGGACACGCGGCCATCGACGGCGACATAGTAGGTTGAGTTGGCGACAGGATCGGGCGCGAACGATCCCCAGTGAACGCGCATACTTTCAAACGGCGTCTGCGAGGCGCGGGACTCGAGCATTCGCCGCAGCGCGGCGTCGACCTTGCGGTTCTCCGCGAATTGAAAAATCAGATCGGCGAGCTGCGACGCTTCCGCAGCGCGAACGGGAACGTCGAGCGTCACCGGGATCATAACGACAGGCTCTTCAAATATTCGCGGAACTGCGTACCGAGGTCGTAGCGCTTCAGCGCGAATTCTACAGTGGCTTGCAGGAAGCCGAGCTTGTCTCCGGCGTCATACCGCTTGCCCTCGAACTTGTAGCCGTAAACGGGGCGGCTGCGTAGCAGATGCTTGAGGCCGTCGGTGAGCTGGATTTCGCCACCTTTGCCGGGCTCCACCGCTTCGATCGAAGTGAAGATCTCGGGAGTGAGAACGTAGCGTCCGATGATCGCGAGGTTGCTGGGCGCGTCTTCGGCCTTGGGCTTTTCGACCATATTGCGGATGCGGAAGAGACGCCCGCTTTGGCCCATGTGATCGACGGGCTCGGCGTCGACGACGCCGTAGGCCGAGATGTTCTCTTTCGGCACTTCCATGAGCGCGACGACCGATGCGCCATAGAAATCGTGAACGTCCATGAGCTGGCGGAGACAGGGAATTTCGGCGTCGATCACGTCGTCGGAGAGGACGACACAGAAGGGCTCTTTGCCGACGAGTTCCTTGGCGCGGAGTACGGCGTGACCGAGGCCAAGCGCCTCCTTCTGGCGCACGTAGGCGACGTCGATCATGTCGGAGATTCCGCGAACGAGTGCAAGCAGATCTTTCTTGCCGCGGGTTTCCAGCAGGTGCTCCATTTCGAAGCTGACATCGAAGTGGTCTTCGATGGCGCTCTTGCCGCGCCCGGTCACGATGATGATGTCTTGCAGGCCGGAGTGGATCGCCTCCTCGACGCCGTATTGAATCAGCGGCTTGTCGACCAGGGAAAGCATCTCTTTGGGTTGCGCCTTCGTGGCGGGAAGAAAACGGGTGCCTAAGCCCGCGGCCGGGAACACGGCCTTTCTAGCCTTTGGAATCATGTCCTTCTATTCTCGCCCATGAAATCGTACCTGTAACAGCTTCCTTTGGTACCAGGACTTTTCGCGGAGAAAACTCCCCCCGCAGGTTCATTGCCGCGGGGGCGGGCGGCGGGCGAAACTGGCAACAGCACAAATGGAGAGACCTGCCACGCACCGCTGGTCGTCTCAGGAAGTCGCCAAGATTGTGGCGCTTTTTGACGCGGAACGCAGATTCCACGAACAGATGGCTACCCTTCTGCCCGTCGCCTTGGCGACCGTCGGCGAGGATGGGAAACTGTTGGCGGCCAACTCAGCGTTTCTGAAACAGTTTCAGATTCCGGCGAGCGAGATTGATTCGCGATCGCTGGAAGGGCTGTTTCAACTGAAGGCGCCGGAGTGCCTGCAGAGGCATCAAGCGACGGTTGTTGATGTTTCCGAAGGTGTATTGCACTTTACCCCGCTGCCGCGCTGGGAGCGTGGCGAGACGGAGTGGATGGCGGTGCTGGTTGCCGGAATGGCTGCCGCGCCGGCTTCTTCCGACGTTTCTTCGAGCGGTGCGCAGGTGCTGGCGACGCAGCGGTTGGCGCAGGTAGTGACCCATGAGGCCAACAATCTGGTGATGATAGCGTCGGGCTATGGCAAGGAGATTCTGACGCAACTGCCGGGCGATTCGCCGATACGGGAAGACGTGTCGATGTTGCTCGATGCGACCAAGCGGATCGAGGCGATGACGGCGTTGTTGGCCGAGTATGGCAAGCCGCGGAAATCGACGATTGGGGGTTTTCCTTTGACAGCGGTGGCGCCGGGTGTGAGCGATGCGGTGGCGGTCGATATGGGGGCGTTGCAGTCGGCGATTGCGGCGGCCGGAGCGTTGGCCGGAGGGGGCCTGAAAATTGAGGCTCTGCGACAGCCGCCTAACGTGGTCTTGGTGTTGACTGGATTTTCGATGACGCCGGAGGCTCTACGGCAGGCGCTGGAACCGCTGTCAAAGGCGGCGCGCGAGGGCGACGCGACGGCACGGGGCGCGGCGCTGATTGGGCCTTTGCTGTTACAGGCCGGGGTGCAGTGGCGTGTGACGGATGCCGCGGCGTTGGAGATTCAGGCGCCGCTTTCGGCGGCTGCGCCCTTTGTTTCGAAGCGGTCGGCGTTAGTGACGGACGATCAGCCGGGGATTCGACGGCTGGTGCGGCGCGTGCTGGAGGGGATGGGGTTTGCGGTGGACGAAGCGGGATCGGGTGAAGAGGCTGTGGCGCTGTTGGAGCGACGCGGCGAGGCGGTGACGTTGCTCGTGACCGATATGCAGATGGATGGGATGACGGGGCGCGATCTGGCGGACCGCGTGCGATATCACTACCCGTCGACGCGAATACTGTTCATTAGTGGCTACACCGATGATCCGGGCGTGCAGAGCGGGGCGTTGCAGGAAGGGACGGCGTTTTTGGAGAAGCCGTTTGATCCGGGGCAGTTGAAGGTGGCTGTGACGGGGTTGGTGGGGTAGGCTGCGGTGGCGCGCTGGAAGGTCGCCGACTCGCATTCATCGAGCTTCGAGACCGAGCCCGAACGGCGCGACCCTAGTCGTCCTCGGACGCCTCAAGGCGGCCTTCGAGTTCTGGAAGAATCAGCAGGTCTTTCGGCCTGCCCGCAGCTTTCTTCGCTCGAATCAGCGAAGGCAAATCCAGCGCACGCAACCGTCGGCCGAAGGCGTCGACCTCGACGGAAATCGCGCGAACTTCCGAATAGCTTCCGACGCCTGCGACCTCCGCCAGCAGATCGATGATGCCGAGATCCGTCGTCAGCGTGAACATTGTGCCATTTGCCAGCGTCTCCGAATCCCAAAGGAAGGGCAGGCCATCTGGAAATCCGCGCGGGCGCGGGTTATAAGGCGCCAAGGAGGCCGCTAGTGTAGTGCGTCAAACGGATTGGGCATTATTCAAAGCCTTGCGGGCGCGCTTGACCTTTTCCAGGATGTCGTTGGCCTTGGCGGTCCAGATGAACGGCTTGGGGCTTTCGTTGTGTCGATCGAT
>VFZW01000301.1 GCA_016871055.1 Acidobacteriota bacterium | reverse complement strand
CCCTCAATAAGGACGTTCGGAGGACCGTCTTCACTCCCTTCGAGCACGTCGAATTTCAATTTGACCTTATGCCGGGAAAATAACGGGTAGACGTCGTCTGGTCGCACGCGGGCCGTCAGTCGCCGCGGTAGTTTCCGTTCCTTCTTCATAGGCCCTTGCACATGAACTTGGATCTGAGTAGTACGGCTAGCGCCAGTATCCGACTACGGGCAATTCGTCTTCGGGGACAATATGAACCACCACTGGGCTCCTGATCCCTTCCGCCTTGGCCGCTTGGTATACCTTCATTGCGTCGTCGTCTGCCATGATCAGCCGGTCACCCTCAATCGAAACCCACTTGTTCAGATAAGCCGCGCGATTCTCGCGAATCCAACGCATTTCACGCGCACGGTCGTCATAGGGCACCGCTGGTGGTTGTCGCAACCCCCGCACCAGACGCAACGCCTCTTCCTGCTTCTCCGCCGACAGTTCGCGAACCTCTTCAAGAATGGCTTCTTCGATCGACATACGGCACTTTCATTTTACACAGCGTACGACAGCAACCGGAGGGCGTGCGGCTCGTTACCAGCCGCCAATAAACGGCAAATCGTCATCCGGGGGCATGTGCACCACGAAGGGAATTTCAATATTCTCTGCTTTGGCGGCGTTGTAAACCTTCATTGCATCATCGTCCGCCAAGATTAACCGGTCGCCCTCGATCGCAACCCACTTATCCGCGTAGGCCTTGCGATTGTCCTGGACCCACTGCATCTCGCGCGAGCGGTCGCGCATCGGCACCCGCTTTACGCGCGGCGGTTGCCGCCGTTCGCGGGCCTCGTCAAGAATCGGATCTTCGATCGACATACCGCACCTTCATTTTACATATCCAAGCGACCCCAGAAACTCCAGCATCCGTGCCGTCGTCTTTGCGTGGTAGTCGCCCGCACGGCCGTGGTTGAAAAACCCATGCTCCTGCCCATCGTAGCCTTCCAGAATACACTTCGCTCCCAGACCCGCCACCTTCTTCTGATACGCCTCCGCCGTCTTGTACGGCACCGTCGTGTCGGCCTTGCCATGAAAGATAATCGTCGGCGGCGCGGATTTGGTCACATGGTCGATCGGCGAAACGGCGCGCGGATCTCCGCCAAATCGCTCCGTGATCGACGCCGGCAGACCCCCTTCCGATCCGAGCACCAGCGCCGGATTAAACAGCAGCAGCGCGTTCGGCTTCGAACTGACCTTCAAATGATCGCCGTCTTCAAACCCCGGCAGCACTGCCGTCGCCGCCGCCAAATGCCCGCCCGCCGATCCGCCTCCCGCCGCAATCCGTTTTGGGTCGATGTTCAACCGCTTTGCATTCGCGCGTGTCCATCGAATCGCCGCCTTCGCATCGGCGACACACGCCGGCACCGCCACGTTGTGC
Source organism: Acidobacteriota bacterium (assembly GCA_016871055.1). Lineage (GTDB taxonomy): Bacteria > Acidobacteriota > Terriglobia > Bryobacterales > Bryobacteraceae. The sequence goes on along the minus strand of VFZW01000301.1, from coordinate 7,298 downwards.
CGTGACTTCACCCGATAGTCCGCCAACAAAACCGTCATGCCCTTCGACGCCAATAGCTCCGCGTGCCTCTGAAACTGGCTCGGCGAGCCGTTAGTCCAGCCGCCGCCGAAGAAGAACACCGCCGCCGGCCGCGCGGCGCCTTGCCCGCGTCCGATGATCCAGATGTTCAACTCGACATCGCCAACTTTGCGATAAGGCTCCTTTTTGAAGCCCGGCAAATCGGGCGGGTAATTCCGGCTCTGTCCAAGTAGGGGCAACGTTCCAAGCATCGCGCGGCGTGTGATCTGCATGTTCAAGATGGTATCGCAGCGGATAGAATGGGGAACGTGTTTCGCACCGCACTTCTCTTTACCGGGCTCGTTCTGAACGCCCAGCCCCGCAATGCCGACTGGGCTCACTACCTCGGTGACAAAGCCACCGCGCACTATTCCCCGCTCGATCAAATCAACAAGTCGAACGTCGCCAAGCTCCGCCAGACCTGGGTCTTTGATACCGGCGACAAAGGCGAATTCCAATCCAACGGCCTCGTCATCGGCGGCGTCCTCTACACCGCCTCGCCGAACCGCAAAGTATTCGCCATTGACGCAGCCACCGGCAAGCAGAAGTGGGTCTTCGATCCCGCCGTTCATCAGTCCGGCGCCATCGGCCGTCGTCAGCGCGGCGTCGTCTATTGGTCGGCGGGCAACGACCGCCGCATCTTCACTGGTGCCGGAACGTACCTCTACGCGCTCGATGCAGCCACCGGCCAACTGCTCCCATCGTTCGGCGTCAACGGCCGCGTCCACTTAGGCGAAGGCGTCGCCGAGCCTGCGCCAGTCGTGCAAATCAACACCCCCGGCGTGATCTTCAAGGACATGTACATCGTCGGCGGATCGACCAACGGGCCCGGCACGATCCGCGCCTACGACGTCCGCACCGGCAAGCTCCGCTGGCTGTTTCATCTCATCCCGCGCCCCGGCCAAGTGGGTTACGAAACCTGGCCGCCCGAAGCGTACAAGACCGCCGGCGGCGCTTCGAACTGGTCCGGGCTGTCGCTCGACGAAAAGCGCGGAATCGTTTATGTGCCGACCGAAACCGCGCTGCCCGATTTCTGGGGCGGCGACCGCGTCGGCGCGAACCTGTTCGCGAACTCATTGGTCGCGCTCGACGCCAATACCGGCAAGCGCCTGTGGCATCACCAACTCGTTCACCACGACCTGCTCGACAAAGACCTCCCGACGCCTCCCGTATTGGTCACCGTGACCCGCAACGGGAAGAAAGTCGATGCCGTCGCGCAAGGCACCAAGAACGGCTTGTTGTTCGTATTTGACCGCGCCACCGGCCAACCGCTCTGGGACATCGCCGAGCGCCCCATCCCGCCCTCCGAACTTCCCGGCGAGCCCGGCTGGCCGACCCAACCCGTTCCGCTCAAGCCCGCGCCGCTCACACGCCAAACGCTCACCGAGGCCGACGCGTCCAACATCTCTCCCGCTGCGCACGCCGCTTCGTTGTTGCGGCTGAAGCGGTCGGGATCACAAGGCGCCTACCCCGCGCCGAGTCTGCGCGAGCGCATCATCATGCCTGGCTTCGATGGCGGCATGGAATGGGGCGGCGCCGCGGTCGACCCCGACGGCATCTACTACGCCAACGTCAATGAAATCCCCTGGATCTATCAGATGATCCCGGCCGCCGATCCCTCCGGCAAGCCGCTCACCACAGGCGAGCGGATGTATAAGACCCACTGCGCCGCCTGCCACGGTTTCGATCGCAAAGGCGACGGGCCCTCCGGCTTCCCGGATATTTCGAATTTGAAGGACCGCGCCGCGGCGACGCAAATCGTCAACGCCGGCATCGGCCGCATGCCGGCGTTCGGCACCCTGCCGGAGAACCAGCGCAAGGCCCTGCTTGATCACCTGTTCGGGGACGAGAAGCCCTCCAACGCCACCGAGGTTAAAGGCCCGCCCTACCTGTTCGGCGGCTTTCGCCGATGGTTCGATGCCGAAGGATACCCGGCCATTAAACCGCCATGGGGCACGCTCAACGCCGTCGATCTGAACACCGGTGAATTGAAGTGGAAGGTCCCGCTTGGCGAGTACCCCGAACTGACCAAGCGCGGCATTCCTCCAACGGGCACCGAAAACTACGGCGGCCCCGTGGTTACAAAGGGAGGCTTGCTGTTCATCGGCGCAAGTGCGGACGAGACAATCCGCGCCTTCGATAAGGACACCGGAAAAATTCTCTGGCAGGCGAAGCTGCCGTTCAGCGGCAACGCCACGCCGAGCGTCTACATGATCGACGGCAAGCAGTACGTCGTCATCTCCGCCGGCGGCGGCAAGACCAATCGCCCGGCCGGCGGACATATCGTCGCCTTCGCGCTCCCGGAGTAACGTATGTTGCGTTTTCTGAACGGTATCGGATTTGTCGTCCTGCTGATTGTGATCACGCAGGACTATCAGATCTTTGCCGAACGGATGCTCCAGTTGTTCGGCGTCCGCCGCACGTACATCGAAGCGCCGCCCGGCGAGGCCGAAGACTTTTTCGTGACCGCTTCCGACGGAGAGCAAATATCGGTTCGCCGTTGGAAAGCGGCGGCCGCGCCGTCAACCCGCCTGCGCGTGGCGGTGTTGCACCACGGCAACCAAGGCACGATGGACGGTTACCGAACGATTCCGCAGTGGCTCGCCGGTTTTGGGATCACTTCCTACGTCTACGACTACCGGGGCTACGGGCGTAGCTCGGGTGCGCCCAGCGAGCGCGGAATTTACAAGGACGCCGAGGCCGTCTGGGCCGAAGCGGTCCGGCGAGATGGCGCTTCGCCAGACCTGGCGCTCAGCTTCGCGCACTCACTCGGAGGCGGGCCCGCGAGTTACCTGGCCGCGCGATATCACTTCGGCGCGTTGCTGCTTACCGGGACATACACCACGGTTCCCGAACAGGCGCGCACGAATCCGCTGTTCGGTTGGCTGGCCTCGTTTGTGCGAACCGAGTTCCCATCGCGGCAGTACGTAGCGTCCTTGGGCTCGACGTGTTTGATCGTGTTGCACGGCGGCAAAGATAACTCCATGCCGCGCTGGATGTCCGACCAATTGATGGCGGCCTATCGCGGCCGCGGTGGCGCATTCTTTGCCGCCGATCCGGACGCGACCCACGACGGCATCGTCGGATCGACGCCGCAACTCGCCGGACCTTTGCTCGGCAAGTGCCCCGGCCTTAGAAATTAATCCTCGCGCCGACGACGATAATCCGGTTCCCGCCGGCCGAAGTGATCCGGCCGAAGTTCTGCGAGTTGAGATCGGTGTTCGGATCGCCCCACTGCGGGGAGTTGGTAATATCGATGGCATCGGCGCGAAGTTCCAGTTGAGCGCGCTCGTGCAGCTTAAAGAACTTCTGCACATTGACGTCGAAGCGGAACGATCCGGGCCCCTGCAGGAAAAACGGCTGCATCGTGCCGAGTTCTCCCGCGGTCGGATTGACGAACAGCAGCCGCCCCGACGGATCGGCCACCGCGAGCAACGAACTCCGCTCTCGCACGCCGCTCACGTTCGTCAGCGCGGCGACCGATGGGTCGCGTTGGTTCGTGAACCCATCGAAGTAAACCACGCCGTTGGGTTTGACGACGGCCTGCCCGAGGTTCGAAGGAATCGGCGCAACGTTCGTCGGCGTGTTGCCGCCGAAAGTATTGAGCGAACTGCGGCCGGAAGTCAGATTGATCGGCTGGCCGCTGAAGAGGTTGAAGATGAAGCTGAAGCGCAGATCCTTGAACCGCGGAATCTTCGGATCCCAGGTGCCGCTCGATCGCCAGACCTGGCGATAGTCGAAGGACAAGCGGCGCTTGTCGAGCGACATGTTGCGCACGCTCCGATAGCTGTCGATCATCTCCTCGCCGGAGCCTTCCTCTTCGCCGAGCACCTTCGAATACGTGTAGTTCGCCTGTAGTCCAAAGCCGCGGCGGAAGCGGCGAGCGACCTCGATTTGCAGCGAATGGTAGGTCGAGTTGGCGAAGTTGCCGGTGAGCCGGGCGGAGTCGAACTGCGGATTCACGACGATGAAGTTCTCAGGCAGCCCGGCGCGGCGAAGCAGTCCGCCGTTGACGCCCGTGAAGGCGTTGGTGGTGTTGAGGTAGTCGGCGAAGGTGGCGACATTATGGAGCGCGAGGTTTCCCTGCGTCGTGTTGATGCGCCGAACCGCTTCCGATCCGGTAAGCGTAGTCCCGTTGACGAGTCCGACGCCCGGGATATTGAGACCGCCAAAGATGCGATCGAGTAAGGGAGAATTGCCGCCCGCCTGCGTCGTGAGAAATGCGTCGAGGATCCCATTCTCGAAGATGTTCTGTTCGTTCACGTCAGTACCGCGCACCAGGCGCGTTCCTTTGTTGCCGACGTAGCGCACGGTTGCCAACAGCCGCGCGGGGAGTTCCCGTTGCAGCGAGGCGTTCCAGTTCTGGACGTAGGGATTGCGGAGGTCGTCCTGAAAGACGCGGACGATCTGAAGCCGGTCAGTGAGCGGGACCGTATCGAGCGGTTTGCCACCGGGAGTGAGCGGAAGCTGGGCGTTGGCCACTTGCAGAATATTCGGCGAGGTAAAGGTCACGCGCTCACGAAGACCCGGTTGATCGCCGCTGACCGCATCAACGACTCGCAGCGAGTTGCGTTCGTAGCTGATCATGTAGCCGGCCCGGAATACGGTGTCGCGCTTGAGGCCGGGGATGTGCCAGCTGAGTCCAACAGCCGGTGCGAAGTTATTGCGATCTTGAGCATGGATGTGGCGGCCGGGATTCTGCGAGTTCGGGCCGACGGTTTCGACGCGGGTCAACGAACCGTTAAGCCGTCCGGGCTGGTACATGTCGGCGTAACTGGATCCGCTGAGGCCGAAAAGCGCGGCCTGCCCGCCAACCAGGGACGCCGTGCGGCCGTTCTTGTCATAGGGCACGCCGTAATAGTCCCAGCGGCCGCCGAGGTTGAGCGTCAGGCGGCGCGCGATCTTCCAATCGTCTTTGAAGAATACGCCGTACTCTTTCCGTTTCCAGGTGCGTTGCTTGACGTCGCCCGGCAGGTACTCGGGGTTCGGGCCGCCCGGTGAATTAAACGCCTGCCGCATGGAGGACATCGTGCCGGTGAGTTCGTTGAGGATGTTCGTAGCCAAACCGAAGTTCTGCCCGATGCCGGGCACGTTGTTGAGGTTCGCGACCGGGACGTTGCCGGTGCCGATGACGCCTCGGGGCATCACGTCGGTGGAGTTGAATCCGTTCGACGAAGAGAACCGAACGTCGACGCCGCCCTTGAAGGCGTGTTTGCCGCGCATCCAGCTGATGTTGTCGGCGAACTGGTAAAGCGGCGATATGCGCCCGACCGGATTATCGCCGATGTTGAGCGGATCGGCAATACTGGCGAAGTCGAGCAGATAAGGGTTATTGTTGGCGCGGGGCAAGGCCTGAATGGCGTCGCCGACTTCCCAGCCGGTGAAGAAGCGCAGCCACGGGCGAAGCACCCCGGCGCGGAATTCGTTCAGTACGGTCGGCTTCACCGTCGACGTGAGGTTAAACGTCCAGAGCCTGTCGCGATATCGGGTCTGTCCACCCGGCGAGTCGGGGAATGGCTGTTCACTGAAGAGGTTCCGATTGGCCTGGTTTTCGTTCACGTAACCGAGCGAAGCGCGGTGGGTGGTGCGGAAGTTGTGATCGATCTTGAGGTTCCATTGGTCGCGGTTTTGCTGGCTCGGACGGCTCCAGGTATAGCCCGCGGTGTTGAGGCCGTCGCCCCGGCGGAAATTGTTCGGCAGCGGCATGAGGTTCAGCATGCGGGTTATCGTTCCGGTGGGATCGAGGCGGGCGCGCTGAGGGTCGACGCCGAAGAGGCTGATAGTTTGCAGATCGCCTGTAGCGGTCGAGGGCCGGACCGGCGCCCCAGTCAGGTCAACCGTGGGCCGGAGACCTTCGGTGTTTGCATTGAACGCACCGGGGAAGTAGCGGAACAGTCCCTGGCGCGCGGTGGCCGTGTAGACCGTATTGGAGACGGCGGTCTTTTCGCGAATCCTTTGCGAATCAAGAAGAAAGAAGAAAAAGGTCTGGTTTTTTTTGATCGGTCCGCCGATGCGAGCGCCGTACTGATTCCGGATCAGGACGTTGCGGGGAGAGAGCATTTCGTTGGTCTTCGGATCGAGCCCGCGCTGGTTGTTGAACCACGTGTTGGCGTTGAGGACGGTGTTGCGGTGGAATTCGAAAAGGCTGCCTTTGAAGCTGTTGGTGCCGGAGCGGGTGATCAACTGAATCTGGCCCGAGCCGCGGCCGTACTCGGCGTCGGCGGGAGAGGTGACGACACGGAACTCCTCGACCTTGTCCACCGTGGTGACGATGGGAGACGAGATGCCCTGGTTCAGCCGCTGGTCTTGGGCGTTAATGCCGTCGATGGTAATGTTGAGCGACCCGATGCGGCCGCCCGCGATATTGTCCCCGACCAAACCCGCCTGAGTGTAGATCAGATCGAGCGCATTGCGGCCGGGGACGGGAAGACTGAGGACTTGCTGTCCGCTCAGCACGCCGCCGGCCGAGACGGAAGAGGCGGCCATCAGCGGTTCGGCGGCGGCCTGCACTTCGACTGTTTCGGCCGTGGAGGCGATCATGAGTTTGATGTTGACGTCGAGGCGCGCGCCGACCTGGAGTTCGAGGTTTTCCATGGCGGAGGGGCGGAAGCCGGGGTGATCGACGGCGATGTTGTAGACGCTGGGCTGGAGCGCGGCGAAGATAAAGACGCCTGCGGCGTTGGCGGTGGTTTGGGATTCAACGCCCGTGCGAGTGTTGCGGGCTTTTACGGTAGCGCCGGGAACCGTGGCGCCGGAGGGGTCGGTGACCGAGCCGGTCAGAACGGCGTCGGTACCTTGAGAGAACGCGGCGGCGGACAGAAGCAAGGCACGCAGGAGACCCATAACTCCAGCGTAGCGCGCCCGCCACTTCAAAAAAAATGAGCCGGAAGTCGGCTTCCGGCTCGCCATCGGAGGAATTTGGAACCGCGAGATCAAGGAGGTTGCCCTTCAATGTCCCTCGGATGATTTGAGAATATCTCTGCCTGTAAGACGCCGCTAGCAGCTATTTGGTTCTAAGTGTTGCAGTACCGTTCTAGTCTCCTGTCTTGGATAATTCTTTACAAAGGCGCACCTTGTCGAGGATAACGTCTGCGGAGGCCTTCCATGTGAAGGAGGTCGGGGCTCCGTTCCAACCGGCCAGCCAGTGGTAGATGGCGGTTTCCAATTCGTGGACACTGTGGAAGGTGCCACGCCGGATCATGCGCTCGGTGATCAGTGCGAAGAAGCGTTCCACTTGGTTG
>VFZW01000300.1 GCA_016871055.1 Acidobacteriota bacterium | reverse complement strand
GCCCCGACCCCCTTCACATGGAAGGCCTCCGCAGACGTTATCCTCGATAAGGTGCGCCGTTGTAAAGAATTATCCAAGACAGGAGACTAGCGGCGATAATGGACCAGCGACAGGCGCCTCGATCACACTGCCAGCCGATATCGCGATCGACTCCGCCAACATTCTCTACGTATCCGACACCAGTTCGGGCCGGATCCGAGTGGTCAACCGGCAAGGCATCATCACGGCGCTCGCAGGCGGTGGCCGATTGTACATCGACGGAGCGGCCGCCGATTCCATTTTGGTCAGTCCGACAAGCCTGGCCATCGACAGTCGAGGAGGACTTGTAGTCGCAGTCGCTGGAAATCGTCAGATCCGGCGAATCGCGCAAACAACGATCACTTCAATCGCAGGGACCGTTCCGGGAGGCGGCGGCCAGGAGGGCGTGCCGGCTACCAATACCGCACTACTCGATCCTTCATTCGTGGCCGTAGACTCGCGTGGCAACATACTCGTTTCAGATCAAATTGACAATCGCGTCCGAACGATTTCGCCCGCGGGATTGGCGTCGACACTGGCCGGCAACGGAATCTTCGGCATCGGCGGCGGCGGCGGACAGGCCGCCAACGCTCAGGTTGGCGCGCCTCGTGGACTGGCATTCGATTCTTCCGGTAATCTCTTCATCGCCTCCGGCGCCGGCGCAACACTTCGGCGCGTAACGCCCGCCGGCGTGCTCACGAACATCGCTGGCGGCACAGGCGGGTTCTTGGGTGATAACGGTCCCGCCGTGAACGCTCGGCTCTTAGGCGTATCCGGCGTCGCCACGGACTCGGCCGGTAATTTGTACGTCGCCGACACCAGCAACAACCGCGTACGCCGAATCGCCTCGATCAGCCAGACGATCACTACGATCGCGGGCGGAGCGACGTCCGGGTTCTCTGGCGACGGCGGCCCAGCGGCATCGGCGCTGCTAACTGATCCGCGCGATGTAGCAGTCGACCGTGCTGGCAACATCTACATCGCCGATACCGGTAACAGCCGCATCCGCCGGATCGATTCAAACGGCGTTATCACGACGGTCGCTGGCAACGGTTCCGCGACATTCTCCGGCGACGGCGGCGCCGCGACCGCCGCGGCCATCGGATTACCGTTCAGCGTTGTGCCCGACGAAGCGGGCAATCTTTTTTTCTCAACTGGCAACCGGATCAGAAGGGTCGCCGCCGCTTCGCAACAGATCTCAACCATTGCCGGCGGAGCCGAGGGTAGCTTTTCGGGCGATGGCGCCCTCGCCACGAATGCGCGCTTCGACTTTCCGGCCGGTCTGGCGCTTGACGCTGCGGGCAACCTCTATGTCGCCGACCGGCGCAACTTCCGCGTGCGCAAACTTACCTCAGCACGGATCGTCGCCGAAGGGGTCACCAACGGCGCGACGTTTCGCGCGGGAGCGGTTGCACCGGGCGAGATCATCAGCATCTTTGGTTTCGACCTCGGCCCCGCCGCCGCGCAGGGTCTGGAGGTTGGTGCGAACGGACGCGTGACGACGACACTCGGCGGGACACAGGTCACGTTCGACGGCGTGCCAGCGCCGTTGCTTCTCGTGTCACCGGGACAGGTCAATGCGATCGTGCCTTACGCGGTGGCCGGAAAGGAATCGACCCGCATGCAAGTGACCTATCAGAACCGGCCGACAAATACGATTACGCTCCCGGTGACCGCATCGGCGCCCGGTGTATTCGCGATTACGAATCAGGTGTGAATTCGGCGACAAATCCCGCCGCCCCCGGATCTGTGCTGATTCTCTATGGAACCGGGGAGGGCCAGACTGTTCCGGCAGGAGTTGACGGCAAAGTCGCGACCTCGGTTTTCCCGAAACCGGTGCAGGATGTGACCGTGCAAATCGGTTCGCGCACCGCTACCGTCCTTTATGCGGGCGCAGCGCCTGGATTCGTCTCGGGCGTGTTGCAGTTGAATATCACGATTCCAGAGGGCGTGACCGGGACCCTACCCATTTCAGTGAAAGTCGGTGACGCGGCGACACCCGCGGGATTAAACGTCGTTGTGCGGTAGGGCGCGCGTCACATCAGCCGCATCGCCATCTTGATTGCAGAGTCGAAACTCTGAACGGACGCGATTCCCTTCCATGCGATATCGAATGCGGTGCCATGATCGACCGATGTGCGCACAATCGGCAGGCCGAGGGCGATATTCACGCCGCCCTCGAAGTCCAGCAGCTTCGACGGAATGTGGCCCTGATCGTGGTACATGCAAACAACCGCGTCGAAGCGCTTGCGCCGCACGGCCATGTAGAACAACGTGTCCGGTGGATGGGGACCGTCGACATCCCAACCTTGCGCGCGCGCCCATTCCACAGCGGGCGCGATTTCCTCGATCTCTTCCATTCCGAACAATCCGTTCTCACCCGCATGCGGATTCAGGCCCGCGACGGCCACGCGGGCGCCGGGCTTCAACCGCCGCGCGGCGTGCCAGGTAAGCTCGATAATCCGTTGAATGCGCTCCCGCTTACAGCGGGCGATGGCCTCTTTTAATGAACAGTGCGTGCTAACGTGCGTGGCGATGAGATCGTCGGAGGCGAGCATGATCGTTACGTCGTCGCTGCCGCAGAGTTCGCCGATCAACTCGGTGTGGCCGGTAAAGTCGGGGTCGGTCAACTGCGTGGCCTCTTTGTTCATCGGCAGCGTGACGAAGCCGTCGATCTCCCTGGCTAGCGCGGCTTTAGTCGCGCGGATCACGTACTCGCGCGCTGCCATGCCGGACTTGGCGTTCATGCGGGCGGGCGTCAAGTCGTCCGCGGTCATCAGCGCGGCGTCGATGACGTTGACGCGGCCGGGTCGAGAGTCGGCGGTGGGTGCGATGTCCAGCCCGAGCGCGAATTTCTCATTCGCGTGCGTAAGCACGGCGAGATCACCGTATACGACATATGGCTCGGGGATCAGTCCCGCTTTAGCCGCCTTCAATAAGATCTCCGGCCCGACTCCGCTTGAGTCGCCCATCGTTACACCGAGTCTTTTTTCGTTCATCGAAATCGCGCGATCACCTTTTCTACCAGATTAACGTCACCGAAGCCGCCCGCCTTGGTGACGAACAACTTTTCACCCGCTGTACAGGCGGCAATGCCGGGCACCACTTCGGGCAGCGGGTCGAGCTCATTGATACCCATTGCCTTCCAAACCGCCGAAGCGGTTTCACCTCCCATAATCAACATTGCGTCAGGCTGGACGGCCGCGGCGACACGCTGGGCCAATTCTTCCGACGAATGCTCCGCTCGCATCACAGGCCAATCGTGGACCGCATCAGCCTGCGCTCGCGAACGCGGATGCATGCTGCCGCAGACAATCAGCCACGAGCGCGGTTTCGGCGCAGCGCGCGGCGCACGTTTGGGAAAATCGAGTCGCGCGGCCCAGTGGCGGAGTACGCCCGACGGCCCGGCGACAACGCCGGCGCCGGCGAACAACGGAACATAGGCAGCGATGTCTTCATCCGTCGACGCATCGCAAATTTGGACGCCGTTGTGGTCGAAAAGGTCCGCGATTTTCGATGATCGCACCGGGCTGTGCGGATCACGCGCGAACGCCGTTTCTTCCACCGGAACGCCGTCGACAAACAAGCGGCCATTAACCACGGTTCGCCCGACTGCTGGATAGGCAGGGACATAGATCACCGGACCGCGGGCCGCAAGGGCAGTCAACTCGGGGCCGATATTTCCGCGCAAGGTCGAATCGGTCTTCTTAAAAAGCGGTCCCTCGAAAGTAACCCACTCGGCGGCGCGTTTGGCGGCATCACCCGGACTGGCGTGACGAGTCGCGGTGTCGAAGACGACAACACCATCGCCATGGGAGAGCGAAACGTCGATTGACATGGAAGCGAGAATCGAAGCGCATTCCATCGCACCCGTTGCGTCGTCGGCCAGCACCACGCCCATCATCCCGCTGAGTGTATAGTAAAAGCTGGCGCCCTGGAGAGTGCGGACTCACGGGACGCTTACATTCCGGAGGATTTACATGCACCGCATCAAGTTTGCACTTGCGGCGCTGGCCTTGTCGGTTTCCGCACAAGCAGCGCTGATTTTCAACAATGGAGCACCGACAACGCTCGGCGTTCGAGACATTGGGCTCTTTCGTACCGCCGACGACTTTGCACTCGCTTCCGCGCAGAACGTCGCGGGGATTCGATTTTTCTACTCTTGGACTAGTCCGTCCGTTGTCGAGCCAGCGGACAATTTTAGAGGGACGATCACGTACGCAATCTACAACGACAGCGCCGGCAGCATCGGCTCGCAGATCGCGACCGGCTCGGTATCCGGCCTCGCGAGCACGTTTACCGGGATAATCATCCCTGGCAGCAACGCCAAGATCAATGCTGTCGAGTTCAACCTTGTCTTCGCGGTCGCGCTGTCCGCGGGCACATATTGGTTGGAGTTGCACGAAGGGCCGACGTTATCGACGGACGACGGCACCGGCATTGGCTGGATACTGGCGGCCGACGCCGGCAACGCGAAACAGGGCCTTACGGCAAATGGCTTGCCGGCGGGCGGCGTCAATAACGAATTGGCGTTTGAACTCCATGACACCGCATCCGGGGCGACGGGCGTGCCGGAACCGGGTTCCGTGGCGCTCATGGCGGGGATGGCAGTCCTCGCAGCGCTGCGGCGTCGATAAATCGAATCGAGGAGCGTGGTATCCATATTCCATGCTCCTCATCACACGCCGGAAGTTTGCCGCCGTTCTAGCGGCTCCGCTGGCAGCACGGTCGAAGCTTGATTCGATCCTGAAAGACGGCGTCGAACGGCGCGGCATTCCGTTCGCGGCGGCGGCGGTTGCGGATTCGAAGAACGTGCTCTTTCAGCGATCGGCGGAGGCGCTGTTCCCGATCGCATCGATGACGAAGGCGATTACGTCGGTATCGGCGATCCAGCTAGTCGAGCAGGGAATGGTGCAGCTCGATGAACCGGTGTCAAAGCATTTGCCGGTGTTTTCGTCGGCGCGCGTGTTGACGGGCTTTCGGGGCGCGCGGCCCAGATACCGGCCCCCGGTGCGCGCCGTGACACTGCGTCATTTGTTGACGCACACCTCGGGCCTTTGCTACGGCGCGTGGCACGAAGAGATGGCCAAATGGGACAAGACGGCCGCGGCGAAGAATGCCGTTCTGCCGCCGCTGCAATTCGATCCGGGGTCGCGCTGGCATTATGGAACGGGCGTCGACTGGGTGGGCAGGCTGGTAGAGAAGGTCTCGGGGCTCTCGTTAGAAGAGTATTTTCAACGGAAGTTCTTCCGTCCACTCGGTATGAGCGATACGAGTTTTATCGTGCCGGAATCGAAAGCGGAGCGCGTGGTCCACATGTCGCAGCGGTTGAGGGACGGCTCGCTCCAATCGATACCGTTCAAACCGCCGCAACCGCCTAAGATGTTTAACGGCGGGGGCGGATTGTTTTCAACCGCGGCGGACTACGTGAAATTCATGCAGTTGATTTTGCGCGGCGGCGATGCCGAGACATTGTCGCCGAAGATTGTGGCGATGCTGCGAGAGAACGCAATCGGCCCGTTGCAGGCGGGTGTATTGAAGACGACGAATCCCGAGCGATCGCTCGACGTCGATTTTCATCCAGGCGCGAGCGACAAGCACACGCTGGGCTTCCTGTTGAACCTAACGCCGTATGAAGGCGGCCGCGCGTCGGGCAGCTTGTGCTGGGCCGGCATGTTCAATACGTATTTCTGGATCGATCCGGCCAACGATCGTTGCGCGACGCTGATGATGCGAATGCTTCCGTTCGTCGATCGCGAATGCATGGGACTGCTGCGTGAATTTGAAAAGGCGGTGTACGCATGAGACTTTTGCTTTTCCTGTTGAGCTTGTGCGCGTTCGCGCAAGGCACTCTTGACGATTACAAGCGCGCGAACGGCCTTCGAACCAAGTTCCAGCCGCTGATGGAAGGATCGGCCGGGCCGATCCGGTGGATCGAAAAAACGAATCGGTTTTGGTATTCGCGGTCGACGAAAGACGGCAGTGAATATGTCACCGTCGACACGGCGGGCACGCGCTCGCCGGCGTTTGACCACGAGCGGCTGGCGACGCTTTTGACCGAATCACAAGGCCGTCCGTTCAGCGCAAAACGGCTGGATCTGGGCAATCTCGATATTCAAGAGAAGTCAATTCAATTCATGCTCGGCGAGGAGGCTTGGAGCGTCAATCTGGCTGCCTACGAACTCAAGAAAGGCCCCGAGCGCCCGTACCTCGGGTGCCGCCCTTTCATACCGGAAACGGCGCTGCGGGTGGTTCCCTCCCCCGACGGCAAGAACGAGGTTCTGATCCGCAACTACAACGTTTGGATTCGAGAGAAGGGCAAAGCCGCGACGGCACTTTCGACCGATGGATCGGAGGGCAACTACTACGCGCTGTCGGAGCAGGCCTGGTCGCCCGATGGCAAGAAAATCGCGGTGTATCGTGTGCGGCCTGGACAGCGGCGCGTCATCAACGCCGTCGAATCATCGCCCGCATCGCAAGTGCAACCGCTATTGAAGAGTTTTTCATACCCGAAACCTGGCGATGCGCTCGACATTCCTCGGGCTGTGCTGTTCGACGTCGCTTCGCGCAAGCAGTTCAACGTCGATCCGGCGCTTTACGAGAATCCATACGCGGTGTCGCGCATCGGATGGCGCAAAGACTCACGCGCGTTTCACTTCACCTACAATCAACGCGGCCATCAGGTGTATCGTGTGATCGAAGTCGATGCGGCGAGCGGGGCTGCGCGCGCGGTGATCGACGAGAAGTCCGACACTTTTTTCTGCTACTGGAGCAAACTCTACCGCCGCGACGTCGACGATGGCCGGCAATTGATCTGGATGTCGGAGCGCGACGGGTGGAACCATCTCTATCTTTACGACGGCGCTACGGGCCGCGTGAAGAATCAGATCACGAAGGGAGAGTGGGTGGTGCGGTCCGTCGTCGCCATCGACGATGCGAAACGCGAGATTTATTTCCTTGCGAGCGGCATGGATGCGGGTAAAGATCCGTATTTCAAGCACCTATTCAAGATTCGGTTTGACGGCAGCGGAATGACGCGGCTGACGAAGATCGACGCGGATCATGCGGCGACGGTGGCGCCCGATTTTTCGCATTACACGATCACCTATTCGCGCGTCGATCTGCCGCCGGTGACGGAGTTGCGTTCCTTTGCAGGCGCATCGAAGATCATCGAATCAATCGACGCGGCGCCGCTTCGACAGGCCGGTTGGAGCGCGCCCGAAGTGCTGACCAGCAAGGCGCGCGACGGCAAGACGGATATTTGGGGACTGATCTACAAGCCGTCGAATTTCGATGGGTCGAAAGAGTATCCGGTGCTGGAATACATCTATGCGGGGCCGCACGATTCGTTCGTGCCGAAGATGTTCAGCGCCGCGCACCACATGCAGGAGATGGCTGAGTTGGGCTTTATCGTTGTCCAGATGGACGGAATGGGCACATCAAATCGATCGAAGGCATTTCACGATGTGTGCTGGAAGAACATCGGCGATGCCGGCTTCCCCGATCGCATCCTGTGGCACAAAACGGTGGCGGCGAAGTATTCGTGGTACGACGTGCAGCGGCTTGGGATCTACGGGCACTCGGCGGGCGGGCAGAATTCGCTCGGCGCGATGCTGCGGTATCCGGAGTTCTACAAAGTGGCGGCGTCATCGGCGGGTTGTCATGACAACCGCATGGACAAGATCTCGTGGAACGAGCAGTGGATGAGTTGGCCGGTTGGCCCAGAGTACGAAGCCAGCTCAAACGTCACCCTGGCGAAGAATTTGAAGGGCAAGTTGTTCCTCGCCGTCGGCGAATTGGACACCAATGTCGATCCCGCATCGACGATGCAGGTGGTCAATGCGCTGATTAAGGCGGGCAAGGTTTTCGACTTGCTTATCGTGCCTGGCGCGGACCACGGACTCGGTCCGTATTGGGACCAGCGGCGGAAAGACTTTTTTGTACGGACGCTACTCGGCGTCGAGCCGCCGAATTGGAATGTGGTTGCGCCTTAAAAGGCGAGGCGAAGACCGAACTGAGCGCGGCGAGCTTCGAGAGCCGATAGAATGCGGCCGAAATTGGCGTTGTTGTTGCGGCCGGTGCGATCGGGCGTGAACGTCGTGTTGGGCGGATTGTAGTTTACGGTGTTCACGACGTTGAAAAATTCCGCGCGGGTTTCGAGGCGGAATCGCTCAAGGAACGAGAACGTCTTGAAGAGTGAAAAGCTGACATCGGTCAAGCCAGGCGCACGCGTCGACGGCAAAGTGCGCGGCGCGTTTCCTATGGTAAAGTCGGCCGGATTGCGGAACACGTCGGTGTTGAACCATCGCGCGGGCGTGCGTTGATCGCCGGCGAGCGTGGGATCGCCGGCGATGTCGGGATACGGAATGCCGGTGAAGTTATTGGACCCGCGCACAACGAGCGGCACGCCAGTCTGAAACGTGCCGATCATGTTCAACTGCCATCCGCCGATTACGGCATGCGCGGCTTTGTTCAGGTTCTTGCTTGTTGGCAACTGCCACAGTCCGCTGGCGACGAGGCGCTGCGAAATGTCGTCGGGATTGATGGCGCGTTCGAGGCGTCGATTGTAGAGGCCCATGCGATAATCGCCGACGCCGGAGTCGCCGCTGTTGCCGCCACCGATAGACTGGCTCTCATCGATCAACTTGCTCATCGTGTAACTCAACAAGGCGGAGACGCCTTGGGCGAATCGTTTTTCCAAACTGAATTGGAAGGAGTGAAAACTCGAAGAAAGGCCGTTGTTACCCCAGGTGGAAACGTTGCCGTAGTCCGGGAAAG
>VFZW01000299.1 GCA_016871055.1 Acidobacteriota bacterium | reverse complement strand
CATCTACCACTGGCTGGCCGGTTGGAACGGAGCCCCGACCCCCTTCACATGGAAGGCCTCCGCAGACGTTATCCTCGACAAGGTGCGCCGTTGTAAAGAATTATCCAAGACAGGAGACTAGGCCGTGCGTCGTACGCCGTGGTGGGTGTGCTTTCCCCATCGTTTGTCTCGCCCGAGGCAGACGTCGATGTTTGGTGTCCGGTGCAGTTCGGCGGGGAGTTGCGCGCGAATCGTGAGGCGAGGTTCTTTACGAGCCTTGCCCGGCTGAAGCCAGGTGTAAGCCGACAGGAGGCGGAGACCGATTTGCGTGAATTGTTTAAGCAGAACGCTGATCCGCGTTTCGACAAGGGCTGGACCGTGGCGACGGGTCCTCTGCTGGAGGCGAAGGTTGCGGGCGTGCGGCGGACGCTCTGGGTGCTGGGCGGGGCCGTCGGGCTGCTGCTGCTGATTGCGTGCGCGAATGTGGCCAGTCTGCTGATTGCGCAAGGGCGTAGTCGGCAGCGCGAGATCGCCATGCGCGTATCGCTAGGGGCATCTCGTGGTCAAGTGGTGCGGCAGTTGCTGACGGAGTCCGCTACGCTCGCGGTGGTGGGTGCTTTGGCCGGACTTGTGTTGGCCTGGCTGGGCATTCGCTATTTTCAGGACGTGGCGGTTTCCTTGCCGCGTGTGCAGGAGGTCCGGCTCGATCTTCGCATTCTGTGCTTCACGGCGGGGCTGTCGATCTTGACCGGGATTTTGAGCGGATTGTTTCCGGCATTGCCGCTGGCTCGGCGGAGCGAGCGGTCGCTAGCCGGGGGAGGCCGCGGGCAGATTGACGGCGGCAGTGCGCGGACACAAAGCCTAATCGCGATGGCGCAAGTGGCTATGACCTTGGTTCTGCTTGTCGGCGCCGGGCTGATGATCCGGGCTCTGGTACAAAATCTGGGTTGTGCACCCGAGGCAAAATGCATCGAGGCCGCTTTGTAGTCGCCACGCTGGAACGCATCCGTGCCCGCCCTCTTGAACTCGGTAAAAGGAGTGTTCTTCCAATGTGCGTCCGCATCGGCAGTAGCATTCCTCGTGGAACTGCCGCATGCCGAAACGAAAACGAACGCAATGGCCAAACCTACTCGCACACCGATTCCTTTCAACGGAAAATCTAACGTAAAGAGGGCGCGATGCTGGCGATCCCAGGAGTTCTCCTCGGCAGGAGTACTCCTAGGAATCATACCAGACTTATGACTGAGTGCAACACCTGATTTGTGGTCTTACGTTTGTCTTGCGACTGTATGCGCAAGTGGTTTGTTTGTACTATGTTACAGTCCGGGAATGATGATTACGATAATCGTATCCATGTGCTCCCCAGATTGCGGGCGGTTCGATGACCCCCCCTCAATCTAATAGTACACTGCTTTACCAAGCTTTTTTGGTAGTCAAATTATCAAAGTGTTGAAAATAAAGGAAATAAAAAAGTTTGAAATCTGTGAACGGCGAACTGAGTGCGCCCACTTTTTCTAATTTGCTGTATAAGTATAGTATTTTCAAATACATGAATGCTGGCGTGATGTCCGTTCCATCGGGTTTTCGGTTGCGGTTGACTTTTCCCCGTTTTCGAAAACGCACTGGTCTGATCTGCGTAAACCGGTACTCCATTTCGAGCGGATTTCTCAAATGTCCGCTGATCCGGGTGGTCGTAGCGGGTGACCCGACGCCGAGCCCTACCGCACCAGCTGCCCTCGCTCCAGCACCCTGCCGTAAAAAGCGGTCGACCCCGCATACAGTCCCGCCAACGGCACAATTACCCACGCCGTCTCCTGTGCCGCATACAAACCCGCCCCCACCATCACACCCACCTGCACTAATCCCAATTCAAACGATCCCGCCGTAAGGCTCCACTTCACATGGGCGCGGGGCTTCATCACCGAAACGTGATTCCCGATCGCCAGTGCTACCAACAGTGCAGCGATTGCCGCGACGGGATGAAGCGGTAGGGTCAACGGCAATGCGATTGTTGCGTATGCCGCGTGTTTAGCCAGCAGCACACGCCAGCCCCGCAACGGTAGCAAGGCGTACCGCTCGGCGCCTCGTATGCAGTCCAGCGCAAACAGCGCCTGCGCGCTTGTGCTCAGAGCTACGCAAACAACGAGTGTCATCGCAAGCGAAGCCTCAAAAGGCAACTCCGGATGAAATAGCCGGTACCCGATCGTCGACACACTGAACAACAACGCGACATACGGATCGAGCAGCATCAGCATCTCGCGCAGATTCTTCCGCACCAACTCGCCTAACACTCCTGGAGCCAAACGAAACACACGTGCCGGGAAGGGAATCGCGAACACCGCCGCGAAGAAAATCAGCAGCAAGAACTGCGGCTGCGCGGTCCACAAAACCGCTCCGACCGCCACCCACGTCCCTGGACTTAACAGCACACTCGACAGCCGCACCGCCGTCATCTCTCTCGCACTCAGCGGCCACGCCCCGACGCGCTCGACCGGGAGCTGCCGCAACGGATCGGAACACAACGGCGCCAGCGCCACCAGACCAACCAACAAGAATACAAACGGCCCAGCGCCGCCCATGCCGAACACCAAAATCAGCAGGAACAGATTGTTCGCGCTCAGACCTTTCAAGTGCCGCTGCTCGCGCACCACCGCGCGGCCCAGCGCGACCGTTATTGCCCAGATCCGAGCCAAGCCAACTCCTGCTTTACCGGCGCCTCGACCAGATCGAAATAATGCGTCTCCAGATTCTTCGGCAACTCGCCAACCGGCGAGTCCCACACCTTTACGCCGCCGCGGATAAAGACGATCCGACTCGCGATCTCCTCGACAATCCCCAGCATGTGCGAAGTCAAAAATACCGTCACTCCGCGCGCCGCGAGCGTCACCAGCAGATCGCGAATCGTCTTCGATGCCACTGGATCCACACCCTCGAACGGTTCGTCCAGAAACAGCACTTGCGGATTCGGCAGCAGCGCCATCGCCAACGCCGTCTTCTTCCTCATGCCGTGCGAACAGTCCGAGGCGAACGTGTGCGCGCCGTGCGTCAGCGCCAGCGCCTCCAGCAACTCGGTTGATCGCCGCGACGTCTCGTTGCGGTCGATTCCCCAAACATCCCCCGTCAACCGCAAATGCTCCAACACAGTAAGCGAATCGAACAGCCCCAGATTCTCGGGCACCGTGCCGCACATTCGCCGCACCGCGATTGGATCCTTCGCCGTGTCGACCCCTCCGACAGTCGCCGTGCCTTCCGACGGCGCCAGCAACCCCGTCAGCATCTTCAAGGTCGTCGACTTCCCAGCGCCGTTCGGCCCCAGAAACGCGCAGATCTCGGCCGCCGGTATCGACAAATCGAGACGATCGACTGCGACGTGTTCGTCAAACCGCCGTGTCAGTCTCTCGCAAACGATCAACGGCCCCGCCCCAAGAGCCACCCGAGCACGCTGCCCGCCAACGCGCCGCCCGCGCCAACATACAACAGCGCCTTCTTCATCTCGTCCATCAGCGTGTTTGAAAACACGTTCGCCGATAGATGCAGCGTGACGATCTTCCACTGGCCATCGATCAGCGCCGCTGTCGAGCTCCATCTCGAATCGAGCTTGAACGGCCCGCGAATAACCGGGAAAAACTCGTCCTCGGTCGTGCCCTCCGTGACCGCTACCGTACCATTGCCGTAGAACCGCGCCTTGGCGCCCAGCGTGACCGCGCTCGTATATCGCGTGATCAACCGGTCCGGCCCTTTCACCATCTTGTGATGGTACGAGCGAACCTCCTCGTGTCCTCGCGAGACCTCGCCGTTAAGCCACGTCACCGTCACGCCCGGATCCATTTGCGCGATGATGCGCTCGATGTTCTGTTCGTTGATGCCGGCTTCCACTTCGCCAAGTATTTTCAACAACGCAAGTCGTGCTTCGGTGTGCGGATCTTGAATAGAGTCCATGCGGCTTTATTGTACGCTACACCACTTCCGCGCCCGTCGCGGCGTCAAGCATGATCGAATGTTTCGGCGGCATCATCGAACGCACTGTCTTGCCCGATCGCAGCCGGATCGTCTTCTCGCCGCCGTCCTTTGTATGCACCAGCAGCAGTCCCGCGCCAGCGTGAATGATGTCGTCGGCCTCGATACAAACATGCGCGCCCGCCGCTCGGCAGATCTCGCGCCACTGTGCCGTTGTCACCGGGGGATTCTCGAAGTGCGAGACGTTCTTCCCGCGAACCAACTCCTTTGTGAACTCCTTCCGAAGCGATGTCCCATCGCAATACCCCGCGAAGCCTTGAAACACAACATGCCGGCGTCCGTCGACGACGCGCTCGCGAATGAACTTCCGTTGCGCCGCCGCCATCAGCCACGTATTCGCGAACATCACGACTTTGAACCGTGCCAGATCGATCTGCTCGATGTCGCGCAAGTGCACGTTCTCCACCACCGCTCCGCACTTCCATGCTTCGAAAATCGTGCGATTGACCGCCCGCACATCGGTTACCGGATCGGTCCCTTGGATCGATCCCGTGTAATAGAAGACCTCCGTGTCGAAGATGAGCAGTACATCGCCCGCCGGCGCATAATCGCGGCGCTGATATTTCTCTATCACGGCTTGCAGCTTCGTGATCTCCGCCATCAGCCGCGTATCCGCCCACCACCCGGCCTGATTCGACGGGCCGAAGTCGTACCACCATACGCCCGCGCCGCGGGTGAAGCCCTCCAAACTGTTGCGCCGCATCAGTCCGATATCGCCCGGCAAATCGGTTAATTGAAACGCCGTGTCGACATTGTTCAGCCACTTCCACGACGGCGTCTGATCCATCTCATCGAGGAACAGCTTCCCGTTTAACCGGATCGACTCGATCAGCGCCCGAGTGATACCGCTCGGCCCCGGATCGCGATAGTGCGCGCCATTGGCCTGCGGTGCGCTCAAGTAGTCCACATCGCGCGACGCGAGAACTTCATGCAGGCACAGATGCCCGTCCGTCGCCGAACGGTCGAACATCGAAAAAAGTAGCCGTAGAAAGTGCCCGCCAATATCGGCCGCGGCCGGTTCTTCTTCGCCACGCCGCAAAGGTCGATGATCCGCGACGCGACCAACTCCTGCTGGCAGCGATAGTAGTCGATGACGTCGGCGCGCTTCACCGGATCGCGAAAAATTCCATCATCCAGAGCGCGCCGCGCTTCGACCGGCGGCACTGGAATGGAATCCTTCCCCTTCGACGCCCGCCACGCCGCGAAGTGCTTCTGCATAGGCGCGCTCGTGTCCGGCTGATTACGCATGAAGCCCCAATAGTGCCACTCGCCATACACGCCGCAGGCGACATAGGCCCCAGCAAGCAGCGCGTCTTCCGGCGGCTTCGCCAGCCCTCTCAATAGCGCCGCGGTCTTTTCGCGCGCATCGCGCATCCAAACTTCCGACGCCAACGAGTTGCGAGGCAATCGCCTCAGATCGTCCTGAATGTAGCGTACGGGAACCGTGCGTTCCTGCTTTTCGAAATCGCCGTTTGCGTAGCGAGTGAGTTCGTCCGGGTACTTGTCCTTCCACCAATTCGGAGCGTTCAGATGCCAGCGCAAGACGACCGCGCCCTCGGGGCAGACATCCAAGATTCCCCGCAACTGCTTCCGTGCCGGTTCGATCGAGAAATGGTCCGGCGCCGTCCAGCAGTCCTCGAGAAAGATATCGAGTTGAAACAGCTTGAACCCGGCGCCGATGAACTGTTTGATCGCCATCCGCGGGCCTTCGTCGTAGCTCCACCGCCGGCCGGGGCAATCGGTCAGCGCATAGAAGCCGGCATACACCCGCTCGCCGCGAATGAACAGGGAGGGCTTCCCGCCCGCTGTGCGAACCTCGGCTGTCACGGGCTTGCGCACCGCAGCCGATAAACCCAGCGATGCCGCCGACAAAAAGGTGCGCCGATCCATCTACACAGTTCCAACGCCCACTACCCGCTAAGGCAAGGTCCAGGCCTTGAACAGGGACCGGTTTGAAGGTCACTGTGCGCCGCGCCTCCGTGCGGAATTCGTCAGTTATTGCTGCACGAGCCAGGCACACCACACATGCCGCAGCCGCCCGAGGGCATCGGCGCGCACGGCTGCAGGCCGGCCGATGGGCCACCCATTTTTGCGGCGAATGTCGAGTACTGTTGTTCTAAATCGGCTCCTCCGCAAGTGGGGCACGCTACGGTGGCGCCGCCTCGGACGAGCTTTTCAAACTTGTTGCCGCAACCTTCGCAGCGGTATTCGTAAAGAGGCATGGCGATTAATCGAGCAACGTCATCACCAGTTTATCAATCCCCGCGCGGGCTTCGGCTGACGGTGTGTTGTAGTTGTTGAGCACCACGGTGAAGGCTAGGATTCCGAGTTTTGGATGATCGAGGTATCCACCAAGCGCGCTCACATGCGACAGCGTTCCGGTTTTGGCTCGCACGCGTTTGACGGCGCCGTTGAAGCGGCGGCTCAGTGTACCGTCTTCGCCGCCGCTTGGCAGCGATGCCATCCACGCATCGCGGGCGGGCGAGTTGGCCATGAAGACAAGCAACTTTGTCGTCGCTTCGGGCGTGAGAAGCGTGAGGCGTGACAGGCCGGAACCGTCTTCGAAGTTGACGTCATCCTTGCCGAGCTTGATTTCCTTGGTCAGGAATTCGCGAAGTTGTTCGATGGCGTCCGCGCTGTTGATCGCGGTGCGGTCTTTGCGCGCGGCTTCGCGCAGCAGCATCTCGGCGTGCAGATTCTGGCTTACCTTGTTTACGACTTGCACGACCTCGGAAAGCGGGCGCGATTCGAGCTTGGCGACTTCGGCGCCGCTCGAATCGATTACTTCGTCAAGCGAATTCCGGTGGCGCACGGTGGCGGGATTGCGGATCTCCACGCCGCGCTGCACGAGCGCCGCTTCCAACGCACGCGCTGCGTAAAGAGCGGGATCGTCGACGGCGAAAAGGCTCTCGTAGTTGCGCGCGCCGAGAGCGATCGTACCGTGGACGCGGAGTTCGTTGGTGTGCGCGGGGCGATCGACGCGCACGCGGGCTCGTTCACCTTTGGCGACGGTGCGCACGTCGGGAACGATCGTGAAGAGGCCGAGGTCGGGAGACAGCAGCACGGACGCCGGATCGCCCGAGGCGGCGCCCGGAGCGACGGTGAGTTTGACGGAGTTGTCGTGAAGGGTCAGCGCGGAGACGGGCGCGCCGTATTCGAAGAGAGGATCGTCGATGGACCAGCCGTTCGGGAAGGGATCCCAAACGAAGGCGGTGTCGTCGCCGAAGATGCCGCCTTCGATGCGGCGAATGCCGCGTGCAACAACCTGGTCGGCGAGGGCTTCGATGCCCGGCACGATGTCGCCCCATTCTTTCGTCTTGTCGTAGGGATAGGCGCGGCCGGAAAGCGACGGGTCGGCGCCCCCGATCAGAATCAGGTCGCTGCCGCGCGAAACGACGCGGGTGGTCATGCGATGGTTGGCGCCGAGTTTGTGAAGCGCGAAGGCGGTGGAGTAGAGCTTTGTGTTTGAGGCGGGAATGAACCAGCTGCGCGCGTTGTGTTCAAAGAGGACTTTGCCGGTGAGGTCGACGACGCGGATGCCGAGGTGGGAGCGTTCCAACGCTGGCGTCGTTTTGACGATGCGCTCGATGCGCTTCTTCCAGTTCCCGTTCGGCGCGGCGAAGGCGGCGAGGCAGCAGGCGAAGAGAATTATCCGGCGAGTCATCCAGGAGCCGATTATACTGAGGCCATGCGCTTGCTGTTGTTGGCCGCCTCGACGTTACTGGCGCAGGAGTCGATTCCGGCGCGCGCCAAGCCGAGCGATTACAAGGTCTCGGCGGTGGCGGGGCCGCATACGATCGCGGCCGATTTCCTGGGACACACGATTCCCGCGCCGGAGTCGACGTTCGTTACCAATGATTACATCGTGATCGAACTCGCGGTGTTTCCGGCGGCGAGATCCGACTACCGATTCGACAGCGGGAAGTTGACGTTGCGCGTGAATGGCAAGAAGCCCGAGATGCTGCCGCAGGCGCCGGGGTTTGTGGCGGCGGCTTTGAAGTACCCGAGTTGGGAGCAGCGGCCGCGGATCGAAGCAACGGGCGGGATCGGCAACGCGGGTGTGATTCTTGGCCGCGATCCGGCTGCACGATTTCCGGGCGACCGGCGCGCTCCGATGCCTCCGCCGGGCATGCCGCCGAAGCAGCCGGGCGGCGTGGAGGTCGAAAAGCGAGAGATGTTGCGGCCGGAGGAATGGGTCACGAAATTGGCCTGGGAGGACCGGCCGGTGAAAGGGCCGTCGGCGGGGCTGCTGTACTTTCCGTTTCGCGGCAAGCTCGACAAGATCAAGAAGCTGGAACTTTTGTATGCCGATGCGGTGCTGGTGCTGCGATAATCGGGAACAATGCCGCTTCGAAAGCTGATTATTGAGAACGTCCGGTCGATTGAGCATGCAGAACTTGACTTTGTGACGGACGGCGAACCGCGCCAATGGACGGTGTTGCTTGGCAAGAATGGAACTGGCAAGACGACCATTCTGCGTGCCGCGGCGCTGGTGATGGCGGGCAGCGATGCGCTGACCGAGTTGATGCGGGAGCCGGCAACGTGGGTGCGGAACGGCAAGCGGTCGGCGAAGATCAGGGCCATCTACAGCACTAAGGACGGAGAACATCGCGAGACGTCCATCGAATGGAACGCGAAAGATACTGTGACAGCGGTCGTGAAGAAGAACGCGTCGACGGGCTCTGGTGCAAAATCTGGGTTGACACTGGTTTGATACCGTTTCGGTCCGCAGGTCTCGATCGATCCCGACCCCAATCACGCAACCAACGCGGCTCGCCAGATCTCCGGCATCGTCGCCCCTGCC
>VFZW01000298.1 GCA_016871055.1 Acidobacteriota bacterium | reverse complement strand
CAACCAAGTGGAACGCTTCTTCGCACTGATCACCGAGCGCATGATCCGGCGTGGCACCTTCCACAGTGTCCACGAATTGGAAACCGCCATCTACCACTGGCTGGCCGGTTGGAACGGAGCCCCGACCTCCTTCACATGGAAGGCCTCCGCAGACGTTATCCTCGACAAGGTGCGCCGTTGTAAAGAATTATCCAAGACAGGAGACTAGATCGTTGTGTGGCGGGCGGGCTGGTGCACTTCGGTTAGACTTCAGCGCATCCGCTGGCCACGTTGTGCATCGAACGCTGCGGGCCAGCTCCGTTTCTGATGAAATAGAGAAGTGAAGATTCAACTGCTGATCGCCGCCGCGGCGGTTGCCTCGGGACAGGATTTCGTGCGCGATGTGAGGCCGATCCTTTCCGACAATTGCTTTGCGTGTCATGGGCCGGATGATTCGAAACGCATGGCGGGCGTGAGGCTCGACACCAGCGACGGAGTAAAGACAGCGGCTTCGAAGATTGTCGCGAAGTTGACGCATGCCAATCCGAACTTACGGATGCCTCCAGCATCAACGGGGCGTGTACTGAACGCCGCGCAAATCGACGTGCTGAAGCGCTGGGTGGAGGGTGGTACCGTGTTTCGCACCCACTGGGCGTACGAGACGCCCGTGCGGCCGGCTGTACCGGTGGCGCGCGGGAGGTGGGCGCGCAACGCGATCGACAACTTCGTGCTGGCGCGATTGGAGCAAGAAAAGCTGGCTCCATCAGCGGAGGCCGATCGCATTACGCTTCTGCGGCGTCTGTCGCTCGATTTGACGGGGCTGCCGCCGACAGTCGCCGAGGTCGATGCGTTCCTGCGAGACAAGTCTTCTAACGCGTACGAGAAGCAAGTCGACCGCCTGCTAGCTTCGCCGCATTACGGCGAGAAAGTTGCACTGCACTGGCTCGATCTCGCACGCTACGCCGACACGCACGGGTTTCATATCGACTCGCATCGCGACATGTGGCCCTGGCGTGACTGGGTGATTCGCGCGTTCAACACAAACATGCCTTTTGACCGTTTCACCATCGAGCAACTGGCCGGCGATTTGTTGCCGAATGCGACCGTCGAGCAAAAGATCGCAAGCGGGTTCAATCGCAACCACATGATCAACTACGAAGGCGGCGCGATACCGGAGGAGTATCTGGTCGAGTATGTCGCCGACCGCGCGGAAACGACATCGACCGTATGGATGGCGATGACGATAGGCTGCGCACGCTGCCACGATCACAAATACGACCCGATCAAGCAGAGGGACTACTACCGGCTCTTTGCGTTCTTTAACGGCGTCAAGGAGAAGGGTTTGGATGGCCGCGATGGCAACGCCGATCCGCTGTTGAAGCTGCATACGCCGGAGCAGAAACGGCGCGACGATTTCCTCTCGATGCGGATCAAAGGCCTGGAAGCGCAAGTCGCGGATGCGAAGGTGAAACCGGAGCTTGAGAAATTCGAGCAAGAGACACCGCGAGTGTATGCGGGCCTGCCCGGACTGAAACAAGGTCTGCTGGCGCAGTACGAGATGGATGGCACCGTGACGGATCACTCGGGCGGGTATCGTCATGCGACGGTACGGCGCGGCGAAGCGGCAATGGTGCTGACGGCCAACGGCAAGGCGACGACCTTTACAACGCCGAGTCATTTGACGTTTTTCGATCCGAAGTGGGGCAACGAGTTTACGATCACGGCGTGGCTGATTCAAGGACACCATGAGCCGCAGACAATCTATCGGGCGCCGGGACTGGAAGTCTGGTGGGACGAGTCGCAACCGCTACCGCACTTGCGGCGCGGCGCGCATGTGCATGTCGCAATCGACGGCGCGCACATACGCACACGCGACCGCTTGGTGCAGAACGAGCAATACCATCTGGCGATTTCGCGTACGCGCGATGGCGGCGCGACGATTCGCGTCAATGCGGCCGCCGTGCCAGTTGTGCGCGAGGATGCTGTGAAGTTGCGCCCGGCACCACAGTTCGAGATTGGCGAATCCGCCGACACAGAGGGCCGCAACGGATTCCGCGGAAGAATAGCGGACTTGCGGCTGTATTCACGAGCGTTGGCAGTCGAGGACGTTTCGTATCTGGCGGTGCATCATCGATTGACGCGCATGCTGGACGTGCCTGCGAAGACACGACCGCGCGAACTGACCGCACGACTGAAAGAGTACTTCCTGGAGAACGCGGCGCCCTTGGAGATGAAGGCGGCGTGGGGCGAGCTGAAGCGTCTGCGTTTGGAAAAAGCGGCGCTCGACGATGAAATCGCCAACACGATGATCATGTCGGAGCTCGACAAGCCGCGCGACACGTTCATTCTTACGCGCGGGGATTATCGGAATCATGGCGAGAAGGTAACAGCCGCAACGCCGGGTGCGCTGCCGCCACTGCCGTCGGACGTGAACGTCGACCGGTTGGCGTTGGCGCGTTGGCTGGTCGATGCGAAACATCCGCTGACGGCGCGCGTCGCGGTAAACCGTTTTTGGCAGAATTCGTTTGGACTCGGGTTGGTGAAGTCGAGTGAAAACTTCGGCACACAAGGCGAACCGCCGTCACACCCGGAGTTGCTGGACTGGCTGTCGACGGAGTTCGTGGCGTCGAAGTGGGACGTGAAGGCGCTTCACAAAACAATGGTGATGTCGGCGACATACCGGCAAACGTCGAAAGCATCGGCGGCGTTGATCGAACGCGATCCGGAAAATCGATTGCTGGCGAGGATGTCACGGTTCCGTCTGCAAGCGGAATTGGTGCGCGATAACGCACTGGCGGCGAGCGGGTTGTTGAACGCGAAAATCGGCGGGCGCAGCACGTATCCGTATCAGCCGGCGGGGATTTGGGAGGAGATCGCGCGCGGCGAGATTTTTTCGGCGCAGGTATACAAGGAGAGCGCGGGCGAGGATCTCTACCGGCGCGGCATGTATTGGTTCTGGAAACGCACGGCGCCTCCAGCGTCGTTGACGACGTTCGACGCACCGGACCGAGAGAAGTGCGTGGCGCGGCGGTCCGTCACAAACACACCCTTGCAAGCGCTGGTGTTGATGAACGATCCGGCTTACGTCGAAGCGGCCCGGGCTTTGGCGACGCAAGTGATGAACGAGAAAGACCCGGCCAAACGCGCCGCCACGGCGTTTCGGCGCGTAACCGGACGCATACCCGAAGCGCGTGAGACCGCGGTTCTGACGGCTCTGGCTGCGAAGCAGCTTAGGCGGTACCAGAGCGACCCGGCAGGCGCGAAGGCGTTGTTGGCGGTGGGCGCGCTCAAGCTCGACTCGCGTATCCCGGCGGCGGAATTAGCGGCATGGACGAATGTCGCGAGCGTGATCTTGAACATGGACGAGGCGGTTACGAAGGAGTAGCGATGAGCATCTACGAGACACGGCGGCAACTGATCGGGAAAGGCGCGAAAGCGGTTGGACTGGCGGCGCTGGCGAACTTGCTGGAGCGCGATGGCGCGGCCGCCGCGATGGCGGGACTGCCGCATCACGCACCAACGGCGAAACGTGTGATCTGGCTGCATCAGTCGGGCGGTCCGTCGCAGCTCGATCTGTTCGACTACAAGCCGCAGCTGAAGAAACATCACGGCACGGAATTGCCGGGATCGGTACGCATGGGGCAGCGCATCACGGGGATGACAAGCGGGCAGGCGTCGTTTCCGGTAGCGTCATCGATTTTCAAGTTCGAACAGGCGGGCGAGGCCGGGATATGGATGAGTGAAGTGATTCCGCATCACAAGAAGATCGCCGATGAAATCACGGTGATCAAAACCGTGCATACCGATGCGATCAATCACGATCCCGCGATCACGTTCATTCAAAGCGGCAGCCAGCAACCTGGGCGGCCGAGTATGGGCGCGTGGGTATCGTACGGATTGGGCAGCGAGACGCGGGAGTTGCCGGCGTATGTCGTCTTGCTGTCGCAACAGGCGAGCGTGAATGCGGATCAGCCTCTATTCTCGCGGCTTTGGGGTTCGGGCTTCTTGCCGTCTCGTTATCAAGGCGTGCGGCTGCGCGGCGGCAAAGAACCGGTGTTGTATCTAGCGGATCCCCCGGGGGTGTCTCGCACGGACCGGCGCGAGATGCTGGACGCTGTCGGCGCGTTGAACAAGATGCGCGAAGAGGCGTATCACGATCCGGAGATCGACACCCGTGTTCAACAGTATGAGATGGCGTACAAGATGCAGGCGTCGGTGCCGGAGTTGACGGATTTTTCGAAAGAGCCCGAGTCGACGTTTGCGCTGTATGGAGACGATGCGCGGAAGGCAGGCACCTACGCGGCGAACTGTTTGCTTGCGCGAAGGCTGGTCGAGCGCGGCGTGCGATTCGTGCAGCTCTATCACAAGGGTTGGGATCAGCATGGCAACTTGCCGCGCGATCTGGCGTTGCAATGTAAGGCATCCGATCAGGCGGCGGCGGCATTGGTGCTCGACTTGAAACAGCGTGGAATGTTGAAGGACACGCTGGTTGTTTGGGGCGGTGAATTTGGGCGCACGGTGTATTGCCAGGGTCGATTGACCGAGACCGACTACGGGCGCGATCACCATCCGCGGAACTTCGCGATGTGGATGGCGGGCGGCGGCATCAAACAGGGTTTCCAACTCGGCGAGACCGACGACTTTAGCTATAACATCACGGCCGATCCGGTGCATATTCACGATATCCAAGCGACGCTGCTGCATTGCCTGGGCATTGATCACACGCGATTAACGTACAAGTTTCAGGGGCGCTGGTTCCGGCTGACCGATGTGCATGGAGACGTGGTGAAAAAGGTGTTGGCGTGAAGCTTGCGCTCGCGTTCTTCGCGGTCTCCGCGTTTGCGCAGCCAGCGAAGATCGTGCTGGTTGGCGACTCAACGGTGAACGACGAAGGCGGATGGGGGCCGGGCTTTCGCGCGGCGATGGGTGATCAATTCGCGATCGTGAATCTGGCGAGGAGTGGGCGGAGTTCGAAGAGCTTTCGCAGCGAAGGGCATTGGGCGAATGCGCTGGCGGAAAGGCCCGCGTTTGTGTTGATCCAGTTTGGGCACAACGATGTACCGGGCAAGGGTCCGGAACGCGAGACGGATGCGTCGTCGACGTATCGCGCGAACCTGGCGCAGTTCATTGACGAAGCGAGGGCGATTGGCGCGAAGCCGATTTTGGTAACGTCGATCGTGCGGCGCGGATTTACGCCGGATGGAAAGTTTCGGCCAGATAGTCTTGTGCCGTACGTCGAGGCGGTGCATGTGGTCGCTCGCGAGAAGAGCGTGGCGGTGATGGATTTGTACACGCGCACGCGCGAGCAGGCGGTAGCGCTGGGACCGGAAGGGGCGAAGGAAATCGGCCGTGTTACGCCGGATGGCAAGCAGGACAACACGCACCTGGGGTCGAAAGGGCAGGAGTCGATCGGGCGGATGGCGGCCGAGGAGTTCGATCGAATTCGATGACGACGGCAAGAGAGTGGGCAGCGCGGTTGCAGCGTCGAGAGGTGTCGCCGACAGAGGTGATCGAGCATCATCTGCGCGTGATTGAAGAACAGAATCCGCGGGTGAATGCGATTGTGACGTTTACGACGGAGATGGCACTGGAAAAAGCGCGAAGGTTTACGCCGGGGCCGCTGTTTGGATTGCCGGTGGCGCATAAAGATCTGCAAGAGACGCGCGGAGTGAGAACGACTTTCGGTTCGCCAATCTTCCGCGACTACGTGCCCGACTTCGATACCGAAATCGTTCGCCGCATGAACGCAGCGGGCGCGATTTCGGTGGGAAAAACGAATACGCCGGAATTTGGAGCGGGCTCACAGACATTTAATCCCGTGTTCGGCAAGACGCGGAATCCGTTTGATGTTTCGAAGACGTGCGGCGGCTCGAGCGGCGGCGCGGCGGTTGCGTTGGCGACAGGCATGATCGCGCTGGCCGACGGGAACGATATGGGCGGGTCGCTGCGAAACCCGGCGTCCTTCTGCGGCGTGACGGGGATGCGGCCGACGATTGGCATTGTGCCGGGCAGCACGACGCTGGTGACCGACGGGCCGATGGCGCGCAACGCGGGGGATCTGGCAATGCTGCTCGATGTGGTCGCGGATCTTCCTGCGCACGGCGAGTTGGATCGCGATTTTCGCGGCGCGCGCGTGGCGTGGTGCGGTGAGATCGAAGGCATGCCGTTTGACGCGGAAGTGCGAGCTGTGGCCGATGACGCGCGGAGGCGGTTCGAAGCGCTTGGCTGTGTGGTGGAAGAAGCCGCGCCGGATTTCGCCGGCGCCGATGAAGCGTTCCGTGTTCTGCGGGCGCATGAGTTTCATGTGAAGCACGGCGAGAAGCTTGGGCCGTATCGATCTCTGATGAAAGAGACGGTGGTGCAGGAGTTGGAGCGCGGGGCGTTGTTGAAGCCGTCGGACGTGGAGAGGGCGATGGAGCTTCGTGAAGCGCTGATCGAGAGAACCAAAACGTTTCACGCTACGTATGATTATTTTGTACTGCCCACGGTTCAAGTGCTCCCTTTCGACATCGATAAACCTTTCGTCACCGAGATCAACGGCGCCACGATGCCGAGCTACATCGACTGGATGAAGTCGTGCTACTTCGTGTCGATGCTTGGCGCGCCCGCGGTGTCGACGCCCGCTGGATTCTCACGGAGCGGATTGCCCGTGGGGATGCAGATTGTTGGGCCGCGATTTGCGGACTGGTCCGTACTCCAACTGGCACACGCGGTAGAAGAGGCGGCGCGTTAATGCAGTGCCCGAAGTGCAAGTCCGAGATGCCTGTGGGCGGCGAAAACTGCGCGAAGTGCGGCTGGGTGAGCGATGCGACGGTGACGTTGACGACGCCAAAGAGCGCGGTATCGGCGCCGTCATCAAGCATCACCGATGAAGGCCGCTTTCCTCCGGGGACGCTGCTGAATCAGCGCTATCGCGTGATCGACATGCTGGGCCAAGGCGGCATGGGCGAGGTGTATCGCGCGAACGATTTGATCCTTGGCCAACCCGTTGCGCTGAAGTTCCTGCCGGTTGAGATGGCGCGCGACGAGATGATTCTGGCGCGATTTCGCAACGAAGTTCGCACGGCACGGCAGATGTCACATCCAAACGTCTGCCGCTGCTACGATTTGGGCGAGGTCGATGGCGCGCCGTACATTTCGATGGAGTATGTCGACGGCGAGGATTTGTCGACGTTGATCAAGCGCATCGGGCGGCTCCCGCAGGACAAGGGCGTTGAGTTGGCGCGGCAGTTGTGCGCGGGCATCGCGGCGGCGCATGACAAGGGCGTGCTGCATCGCGATCTGAAGCCGTCGAACATTTTGATCAACAAGAAGGGTCAATTGTTGATCACCGACTTCGGGCTGGCGGGATTGGCCGAGCATGTACAGTCCGACGTCCGCAGCGGCACGCCGGCGTATATGGCGCCCGAACAGTTATCCGGGCTGGAGGTGACGGCGAAGAGCGATATCTACTCGCTCGGGCTGGTCTTGTACGAAATCTTCACGGGCAAACGCGCGCACGATGCATCGACGCGCGCGGAGCTGCTGAAGCTCAAAGAGAGCAATGCGGCGGAGAATCTGTCGAGCCTGGTGAAAGATCTCGATCCGGCGATTGAACGGGCGATCGAGCGGTGTCTGCACACCAATCCAGCGAAACGGCCTGCTTCGGCAATCGCGGTGTCGGCGGCGCTGCCAGGCGGCGATCCGCTGGCGGCGGCGCTCGCGGCGGGCGAGACGCCGACGCCGGAGATGGTGGCGGCGTCGGGGAGCAAGGATTCGATATCGCCCGGGAGGGCGGCGCTGTTTGTTGGTTTCGCGTTGGCGGGTTGGCTGGCGTTGTCGTGGGCGAACGGACGTTTATCGCTGCTCGACAAAATCCCGTTCGATCAGCCCGCGCCGGCGTTGGCGCAGAAGGCCAAGGAGACGCTCGCGAAGTTGGGTTATGCGGGCAAGCCAGTGGACACGGCGTACGGTTTCACGCGCGACGACGCCTACATTCAGCGGTTGTCGTCCGAGTTTCACGGCCAAGCATGGGATCATCTTTCGCACACGCGGCCGTCGCCGGTTTATTTCTGGTACCGTTCATCACCCGAGGCGATGTCGCCCGTTTCCAGCCGGCAGCCGAACGTGGGCGAGAGCGATCCGCCGATGAGCATGCAGGGGATGCGGCGGATCGTGCTCGACCCGGAAGGACGGCTGCGCTCGTTGCTGGTGATACCGATCGTCAACGGTCCTCCGGCGGAGAAACCGTTCGATTGGAACTTGGCGTTTGCGCAGGCTGAGATCGATCCGGCGAAGTTCACGGCGTCAGAACCGGCGCAACTGCCGCTGGTCAGTTTCGATCAGCGTGCATCGTGGAAGGGCCGTATTTCCGAGATGATTCCGCACGACTTCCGCGTGGAAGCGGCGGCGTATCGGGGGGAGTTGGTGTACTTCAATATCTTCATCGATTGGGGCGGCGAGCCGCCCGCGCGGCCGGCGCTGGGGCGGCAGTTGCAAAACTTGCTAAGCCTCTTGCTGCTGTCGGCCGCACTCGTATTCTCGGCGATGTACGCCTGGCGAAACTACAAGTCGGGCCGGGGCGATAGGGCGGGCGCGGCGCGCTTGACCGTGACGGTGTTCGTTTGTGGTTGTCTATCGATGTTCTTGCAGGGACGGTACGGAAGTATCGAGAACGTGTTCGGCAATAACGGCGTCTCGTGGGTATCGCTTTCGCTATTCGTCGGGGCACTGTATGGAGCGGAGTACTTGGCGCTCGAGCCCGTGATTAGAAGGCGCTGGCCCGCGCTGCTAGTGTCCTGTCTCATATAACTATGTACATATAGGCAGAGTTGCCTCATACTGGGTCATGTTCACCCCAGCAGCTCCCTTGGCGGTAGAAGCG
>VFZW01000297.1 GCA_016871055.1 Acidobacteriota bacterium | reverse complement strand
TCCAATCCCGTGCTGAGCCGGCTGGTCGGCAACTGGCAGGTGAACTGGGTCCTCACTCTACAGTCCGGCCCTCCGCTCGCCTTCGCGAGCGCCGAGCGCCTGCGCCGCTCCGACAACAACCTCTTCCTGGTGGACAACTACTTCGATGCTTCCCAGTTCGTTCCCCAGCAGCCCTTCACCTTGCGACGCACCTCCTCGCGCTCGGCCGACCTTCGCGCACCCGGTATCAACAAGTGGGACATCACCGTCCAGAAAACCGTAGTGGTCCGCGAGGGCATGAGCTTCAAGGTCCAGTGCGAACTCTACAACGCCTTTAACCGTACGCACTTTGGAACTCCCAACACGCAAGTCACCAGCCCTCAGTTCGGCCGCATCACGGGCACGTTCCTCAATCCCCGCGAAATCCAACTCTCCGGCCGCTTCACTTTCTGATACGTTCTGGGGCCCACCCCGCTTGCATACCAGAACACGGCATGCGCTGGCCATCGAACGGGCCTGCCTCCCCAGCGAAGTAATATGGATTAAGAATGAGC
Source organism: Acidobacteriota bacterium (assembly GCA_016871055.1). Taxonomy (GTDB): domain Bacteria; phylum Acidobacteriota; class Terriglobia; order Bryobacterales; family Bryobacteraceae. Next base: position 8,321 of record VFZW01000297.1, on the reverse strand, counting down.
GAACGACAACTCGCCACGGTGCGGCGCATCGCGGCGGTCGATCCGATTCCCGGCGCGGACGCGATCGAAGTAGCCACTGTCACTGGCTGGAAAGTGGTCATCAAGAAAGGCGAGTTCGTCCCGGGCGACCTCGCCGTCTACTGCGAAATCGACTCGTTTCTCCCCATTTGTCCCGAGTACGAGTTCCTCCGCAAATCAAGCCTCCGCCGCATGGGCGGCCTCGAAGGATTCCGCCTCAAGACGATTCGTCTCCGCGGCCAAGTCAGCCAAGGCCTTCTAATTCCGGCGCCACAAGACGCCTCCGAAGGCGACGACGTCACTGAGCAACTCGGCATCATCAAGTACGAACCGCCCATCCCCGCCAGCCTCGCCGGTCGTGCTCGAGGCCCCTGGCCGCCTGTTCCCAAGACCGACGAAGAGCGCATTCAAAATCTGCCCGAGATGCTGGCGTCGGAACACAGCTTCTACGTCACGGAAAAGCTCGACGGCTCAAGCGCGACCTACGTTCTCAACCGCGAGAACTTCTTCGTCTGTTCGCGAAACTTGAACCTCGTCGAAGACGCGGAGAACACCTTCTGGCGCATCGCCCGCGAACTGAACCTCGAAGAAAAAATGCGCGCGCACGGCGGCAACTTCGCCGTGCAAGGCGAACTGATCGGACCCGGCGTACAAGGCAATCGGTACAAGCTGGCCAAGAACGAAGTCCGGCTCTACTCGGCCTTCAACGTCGATACGCACGAATACCTGCCCTGGGAAACTCTAACGTCCCTCGCCAAGGAACTCGGAATGGAAACCGTTCCTCTTATCCGCCAAGGCGCAACGGTGAAAAACTTCGGCACAATCGAAGAGTTCCTCGCCGATGCCGACGGCCCCTCCGCCATCGGCGGTGCCCCTCGCGAAGGCCTCGTTTGGCGTGCAGAAAACACCGGTGCAAAAATCGGCTTCAAAGCCATCTCCAACGCTTTCCTGCTCGCCACCGACAGCTAAGCTACCCTGGAGTGAGTGCCCCCAAAGCCCGAACTGATGTCCCCCGCCGGCTACTGGCCGCAACTGCATGCCGCCATCGACGCCGGCGCCGACGCCTGCTACTTCGGACTCAAACACTTCACCGCCCGCGCAAAAACCGGCTTCGATCTCGCCGAACTGCCCGACGTGATGAAGACCCTCCACGCCCGTGGCGTCCGCGGCTTTCTCACCTTCAACACCCTCGTCTTCCAGCACGAACTTACCGAAGCCGCCCGCGTCCTCACTGCCGCCATCCACGCCGGTGTCGACACCCTCATTATTCAGGACATCGGCATGCTTCGCGCCGTCCGCGCCATGGCGCCGTCGATCGAAATTCACGCCTCCACGCAGACATCGATCACCGATGTCGCCGGCGTCAAATTCGCCCTCGAAATGGGCGCCGATCGTGTCACCCTCGCCCGCGAGCTCTCCATCGAAGAGATCGCGACGATCCACAAAGCCACGCAGGCAGATCTCGAAATCTTCGTCCACGGCGCGCTCTGCGTCGCCTACTCCGGCCAGTGTTTTTCCAGCGAAGCCTGGGGCGGCCGCAGCGCCAATCGCGGCCAATGCGCGCAGGCTTGCCGCCTGCCTTACGAACTCGAAGTCGACGGCGCCATCCAGCCTCTCGCCGATGCTCGCTATCTCCTCTCGCCCGGCGATCTCTACGGCCTGAAGCAGGTCCCCGAAATCGTCGCCGCCGGCGTGTCCTGCCTCAAGATCGAAGGCCGCTACAAGGACGCCGGCTACGTCGCCCTCACCACCCGCGCCTATCGCGAAGCCATCGACGCCGCCTGCACAAATCGGCCTCTCGCCATCGATCGCACCGCCGAACTCGAACAGGTCTATTCGCGCGGACTTGGTCCGTATTTCCTCACCGGCGTCAATCATCAAGCTGTCGTCAATGGCCGCGCGCCGCGCCACCGCGGCCTCCGCGCCGGCACCGTCACCCGCATCGCCAACAGTACCGTTCAAATCGAGGCCGCGATCACGCTCAAGCCCGGCGACGGTGTTGTCTTCGATGCCGCGTCCTGGCGCAACCCCAGCGAAAAGGAAGAAGGCGGCCGCATCTACTCCGCCCGCCCCGCGCTCGACGGCACAATTGAACTCACCTTCGCCAACGGCGCGATCGATTTCACCCGCATCCGCGAAGGCGATCTCCTTTGGCGCACCCACGACCCCGACATCGACAAGCTCGTCAAAGCTCTTCCCGTTCACAAACAACGCATCGATATCGACGTCCACGCCGAAGCCGAAACTCTGACCGCAAACTGGCGAGCCGGCCGCCACGAAGTCACCACCCGGACACCCACGCAGCCCGCCACCAACCGAGCCCTCGACGCAACGCAACTCCGCGATCAACTCGGCCGCCTCGGCAACACATCGTATGAACTCGGCGAACTCACAGCCGCCATCGACGGCGCCTACTTCGTCCCCGTCTCCGCGCTCAACGCCATGCGCCGCGAAGCCGTCGAAGAGCTGACGATCCTTCAAACAAAAGCGCCCGAACACTTGGTCAACCGGTTTGAACACGAAACCCGCACCGTGGAAGCTCAGGCTGCAACTCCACAGGTTCACGTCCTGGTCCGAACCCCCGAACAACTCGATGCCGCCATCGACCTGCGCCCGGCCAGCATTACCCTCGACTACCTCGATCTCTACGGCCTTCGCCCGTCCGTCGACCAAGTCAAACGCGCCGGCATCACCGTCCGCGTCGCCAGCCCAAGAATTCTAAAACCCGCCGAGTCCCGGATCGTCAATTTCCTGGCCGATCTCGATTGCCCGATTCTCATCCGCGCCACCAGCATGATCGAACCGCTGAAGAACCGCGTAAGGATCGGCGACTTCAGTCTCAACACCGCCAACGACCTCACCGCCGAAGCCTACCTCCAACTCGGCGTCGAAAGGCTCACGCCCACGCACGATCTCAACGCGGCGCAAATCTCCGATCTCGCCACTCGAATCGGCCCTGCGAAAATCGAGGCCATCGCCTACCAGCACCTCCCGGTCTTCCACACCGAACACTGCGTCTTCTGCCGTTTTCTCTCAACCGGCACGACTTACCGCGACTGCGGCCGCCCGTGCGAAAAACACCGCGTCGCGCTCAAAGACGACCATGGCCGCGCCCATCCCGTTATGGCCGATGTCGGTTGCCGCAACACCGTCTTCGGTGCCGAAGCGCAACAGGCCGCCGCGCACATGGCCGATTGGCTCAAAGCCGGCATCCATCACTTCCGCCTCGAATTCGTGCATGAAAACGCCGAGGAAGTCCGCGCGATTACCTCCGTCCTCCGCCGCGCGCTCGACGGCCAGATCTCCTGGAAACAGCTCGCAGCCGACCTCCGCCGCACCGCGCCCGAAGGCATCACCGAAGGCAGCCTCTTCGTCGCCCGCGACTACAAGCTCTTCCCGATCCTGCAATGAGAGTCATCGATAAACCCGGCCTGCTCATCGTCCGCGACGGCAGGATCCTTCTCTGCCGAAAGCGCAAGGGTACGCAGCTTCTGATCCTTCCCGGCGGCAAGCGCGAGCCCGGCGAGGACGATGAAACCTGCCTCCGCCGCGAACTCGCCGAAGAGATCGCGGGCGTCGCCTACGGTCCATTCACAAGCCTCGGCGTATTCGAAGCGCCCGCCGCCGGCGAAGACGATGCCCTCGTCCGTATCGCGCTCTACCAAGCGGCAATCGAAGGCGAGCCAACGCCTCAAGCCGAAATCGCCGAACTGATCTGGTTCGACCCGCACGCGGACGACCGCGCGCGGCTCTCCCCAATCCTTCGCGACAAAATTCTGCCCGCTATAGCGCCAAGCTGACAACCACCATCACCACCGACACCGCCGGCAGCAACAGCAAGGCCGTCTTCAACTTCTTCGGGTCGTCGCCCGCAACCGAACCGATGATCGGCGAACTGACCACCAGGCCCAGCCAGCCGCAAGTAATTGCCACGCCCATTGCCGTCGCCGTCATGTCCTTGAACCGGTCGCCGACAACAGCCAGCGTCGTCGGAAACACCGGGGCCATCGCCACGCCGCCGAGGAACACCAGAATCCACGCCGTCTTCGGGTTTGCCGATTGCAGCATCAGATAAGTCGTCGCCGCCATCAACACGCTCGCGCCCAGCAGCACCTGCGTCGCCGGCACGCTGACCAAAATCGGCGACACCGCCACCCGGCCAACAAGCAGGCCCAGCGCGAAGCCCAGCGACAAGATCGTCATCGCGTTCTTCTCCGGCACGCCCTGCGCGATCAGATGCCGCGCCAGCCAATTCCACACGCCCACTTCCGCCGCGACATACAAGAACAGCAACGCCGCGAGCATCATCAGTGAACCGTTCGAAAGCAGATCGGTCACCTTCGAGAACTGGAACGCCACCTGCCCGCTCGGCGCGGGCATTTCGGTGACTGCGTGCACCGCCAGCGTCGCCAGCGTCAATATCGCCGCGAAGTTGCAGATCTTGTTCGACTCATTGTTCAGCAGTCGCGCCGACACCAGCGGCGTCACAAGCCCACCGAGCCCAAAGAACAGGTTCAACATGTTCAGCGTCGCCGCCCGTTTGTCTTCGCTGATATCGGACGCCAGTGCGTTCGCGCCGGTGACGATGATCCCGCCGCCCAGCCCCAGCACCAGCATGAACATCGCGATCTGCCCGAAGCCCTTCGACCAGGGCAGCGCCAACAGACTCAGTGCGATCAGCGCCAGGCCAATCAGCAGCCCGATCTTTTTGCCTTGCAAATCGATCAGCGGCCCAACCGCCAGCGACGCGATCATCAAGCCAATCGCCTGCGCCAGCGCAATCGAGCCATTCTGCTTTGGTGTCAAGGAAAACTTCTTCGAAAGATCGGGCAAAATCGTGCCCAGCATCGCGGCGATCATGCCATAGACAAAAATCGCCAGTACGGCTGCGAGTATCAACATGTCGATGTCCTTTTAGACGAACCGGTACTTCTGCGTCTTCGAATCCCAGAGTACTTTCTTGCCCGCGCGCAGCGACAGTGTCGCCAAATGGCCCGACACCGCCGCCTGCTGGCCGACTTCCACCGGCGCGATCACTTTCTCTTTGCCCATCACCGCGCGGATGAAATTGGCCGCATGATTCTGCACCGCCGGAGTGTCGTTACCCGGCTTCTCTTCGACGAACTCCTTGCGCGCCGACACATGGGCCGGTGGCTTGCCGCGGAACTTCTCGGTGTAGAAGCGGAGCGTCGTCCGGTTCATTACTTCGATCGTTCCTTCATTGCCCATGAACTGTTCGCCGTAGCCATACTGTTCGTTGCCGAAGTAGCACGAGTAGTTGATGTGGAACTTGTCCGGATACTCGTACAACGCGCTCAGTGTATCCGGCACCTCGCCTTTGTCTTTTTCCGTGGTCCAGCGGTACAACCCGCCCGACGCCGCGCACGAAATCGGTTCGGTCTTCCCGCACACGAAGTTGCTGATGTCGGTCTGATGCACCAGCAGGTCGGTCGAAATACCGCCGGAGTAGTCCCAGTACAAGCGCCACCGGAAGTAGCGGTCCTTGTCGAACGCGCGGCTCTTGGCGCTGCCCGTAAACCGCTTCCAGTCTGTGTTCTGTTCGTTCGCCTCGGCCGGGATCACATAGTTCCAAGGGCTCTGCTCGATCGCGTTGCGATACCAGAACGCGCGCACGTAATGCACCTCGCCGATCATCCCTTGCGCCACCATCTCCTTCGCCTTGATGTACAGCGAGTTCGAGCGGTTCTGCGTTCCGACCTGCACAACTTTGCCGGACTTCTTCGCCTCTCGAACAATCTCCTGGCCTTCTTCGATCGTGTGCGCCAGCGGCTTCTCGACGTAGACGTGCTTGCCCGCTTTCAACGCGGCGATCGTCATCTCGTAGTGCAGATGTTCCGGCGTCATGATGAACACGGCGTCGATCGACTTATCGTTCAGGATGTCGCGATAGTCGACGTGCGTCTTCGGCGTGTTCTTGCCCATCGTCTGAATCTGGTCTTTGCCCTTCGCCAGATTGCCGGCGTAGGTGTCGCACACCGCCGATACAACCACGTTGTCCGGTACGGCTTGGTACATCATGCGCATCACGTGCATGCCACGCGTGCCGGTGGCGATCCATCCGACATTGACTTTTTCATTAGCCCCCTGTGCCGAGAGCAGCGCCGGAGCGCCGGAAAGAATGAGGTTGCGACGGGAAAGTTCCATACTCTTTGTCTATCGAGAATAACATCTGGCACGATGGTGTGGATGATTCTTTTGCTCCTCGCCGCGGCGATCGAGCCCGGCTCCGCGACGATGGTCCTCCGCGACGGGAAGGTTGAGTCGATGCGCGTCGAGGGATTCGCCGACATCGCCGCCAAGCGCCGCGTGACTGCAAAGACAAATTTCCGCCTGGCCTCAGTCACAAAACAGTTCACCGCCACGGCGATCCTCCTGCTCGAACGCGAGGGCAAACTCCAACTGGACGATCCGGTTTCCAAGCACCTGCAGAACTGGCCCGATTACGCCCGAGCCATCACCATTCGCCACCTTCTACAACACGAATCCGGTCTTCGCCCCTACGACGACGCTGTCCCCGGAGCCACACCGCAACTGAGCGACAAGGATGTCCTCACCTTCGTCCAACAACAGGCCAGTCTTTTCTTCGAGCCCGGCAGCGGCTACCGCTACTCCAACACCGGCTACGCCATCCTGGCGCTGATCGTCGAGCGAGTCTCCGGCCTCCGCTTCGCCGAAATGCTCAAGCGGCGCATCTTCCAACCGCTCGGTATGAAAGGCACCACGGTTGGCCCGGCGAAGAATCGCGCCTATGGCCATAGCCGCACGCCCACCGGTTGGAAGCGCGACGACCAATCGCCGACTTCGGCCGTTCAAGGCGACGGCGGCATCTACTCCTCTCTTCACGATCTCGCCAAGTGGACCCGCGCCCTGGACACCTGCCGCCTTCTCGACTGCGTAACGCTGCAGAAAACCTGGACGCCTTCGAAATTCGGCTACGGCCTCGGCTGGCGCATAGCGGGCGGCGTCATCTCCCACACCGGATCCACGCGCGGCTTTCGCAACGTGATACAGCGGCATCCAGCGAAGAAACTCACGGTCGTCATCCTCACCAACCGCAACGAGGGTGAGCCGGAGACCGCCGCGACGCGCCTGGCGAACTAGCCCGGAACGCCCGCCGCCGCCACAGCGTGTACCTTGGTAGAGGTAACATGTCCTCCCGCCTCCGTCTTCAGCAAGCCACTCTGATCGCGCTCGCCATCGGAGCCGTCGGGCTTTGCATTTGGATCGCGCTGCCATTCCTCTGGCCCATCCTCGGAGCCTCGGCGCTGGCCGTACTTTTTTATCCGCTCTATGCGGCGCTTGTTCGCCGAATGCCGCGTCACGAAAGCGCCGCGGCCGGCATCGCCCTTCTCGCCGTCGTCGTTGCCATCCTGCTCCCGTCGATCCTCCTCGGCCGGGCTATTTCCGGCGAGGTCTCGACGCTCTATGCCGTCGTCAAGGACAAGAACTGGAGCGATTGGATTCCGCCTCAAATTCCAATGGCCGGCGACGATGTCCGCGCGTTTGTCACCGAGAGGCTCGACTCCATCAGCGGCGTCGCTCTTCGGCTCGCCCGCGGAGTTGCCGAGAACATCGCCGGCTTCTTCGTGAACGGCATCTTCACCTTGTTCATCCTGTTTTACCTGCTGCGCGACGGCGATCGTCTGCTGGACAAAGCACGCCGGTATCTTCCCATCGAGGAGGCGCTCTTTGATCGCTTAATCGCCCAGGTCGGCCGTAGCGTGCTGGCCAATGTGTACGGCATCGGCGCGGTCGCGCTGGCGCAAGGCAGCCTGACCGGACTGCTGTTCTACTTTGTCGGGCTCCACTCTCCGGTTCTCTGGGGCGTGGTGGCCGCGTTCTGCTCGATGATCCCCGTGGTTGGTCCGCCAGCAGTTTGGGTTCCGGCCGCGATCGCACTTGCGATGACCGGATCGTGGGGCAAAGCCGCCGTGGTCGTAGTCTTTGGCGTCACCGTGATCGGTCTGGCCGACAACGTAATTCGGCCATGGATTATCAGCGGACAAGTCCAGCTTCATCCGCTTCTGGTTTTTATTTCGCTCCTGGGAGGGACGTCGGCGTTTGGATTCCTCGGTCTGTTCGCAGGCCCCGCGATCCTTAGCGTTACGATCGTTATTTTCGAGGTCCTTAAACACGGCCTTGCCCAACCCGCCGAAACCGGTCCTCCGGAGTAAAGCCCATCGGACCGGCCGGCGGGTGGCCGGTGGGGCTCTGGTGCAAAATCTGGGTTGACACTGGCTTGATACCGTTTCGGTCCGCGGGTCTCGATCGAACCCGATGCC
>VFZW01000296.1 GCA_016871055.1 Acidobacteriota bacterium | reverse complement strand
TATCCGGTCATAGCAACCCAACACCCCCGCGATCTGCGATCCGTACCGCTCGGTCAGTGATTCAACGCCCATCCCGGCATCGTATCCGATTTCCCTCTTTGGTTCCGGCTATGCCGGGTTAGGGGTTCGCCCATGGAGCGGCGGATGGAGCCGAGTCCCCGGTCTGCGGGCGAGAGAAAAATCCGTGGCGTCTGCTCAGGCGATTTCGGCTGAGCCGCCCACGTGGTGGCGAAGATGGTGTCGAGCGCCGCCTTGGCTTGCGAATCGCTGACGCCAGCGGCGCGGCGGCCGATCATTTGACTCCACCACGCGAACGGGTCCGCGATCTTGCGCCGGTAAAAGCTATCCGGCTCCAGCAGCTGTGGACTCTGGTGGATGGCGGCGTAGATGTCGGTTTCATCGCCATAGACAATGCCGGTAAACGACGCGGGCAGCACGCCAGCAACGGTGTAGACAACGTTGTTCGCGACAAGCGTCTGGTCAGCACGGACGGCGTGAGTTCTCGCGAAACGGCTCGTTACAACAGCGACCGGAACCGAGGCCGCTGTGTCATCGGAGTCACCGATCAATCGGCCTTCGGACGGCTGCACACCGAGTACCTGGAAGAAATTGCCGGAGACGCCCCGTACCTGCGACACGAGCACCTCCCCGTTCACACTCGCCATGACTGGAACCGCACTGATATATCCAGCTACTTCGATGATTGCCTTCGCCCTCGCGCGAAATGCTTCTACCGCTACCGGACTGAAGAAGTTGGCCGTCTCGATGGCGCCATCTCGATAGCCGCTGCCACTCGAGGCTGTTATCAATCCCTCAGAACGCCCTTTCGTCTGCCAGAGAATTTCGACTAACTGTTCCGGCTGTGGCACGGCCATCTTGCGCCAAAGCACAGCGTCGGCCAAGGAGAGAATCGCGGCCGTCGCACCAATGCCGAGGGCGAGCGACAGGACCGCAGCGGCGGTCACGGCCGGCACTTTCCGCATCATCCGCCAACCGAAACGGAGGTCCTGGCCGAGATTGGCGAGCCAACTCCAGCGGCTTTCGTCGCGGCACTGGTCCTTGATTGAGTCGAAGCCGCCGAACTCCTTGCGGGCGAGACGAAGGGCTTCCTGCTTGGTGTGCCCCGCGCGCTCAAACTGCTCGGCGAGCATTTCGATGTGAACACGCACTTCGCGGTCCAGCTCGCGCTCTTCCCTGCTCCATGGCCATTGCATCGTCTTAGCCCTCCAGTACCCAGCCGACAGCGGCCGAGTAACGGCTCCACTCTTCGAGTTCTTCTTCGAGTTGCTTCTTGCCCGCCTTCGTTAACGAGTAGTATTTGGCCATGCGGCCGCCATCTGTCTCTTTCCACTCGCTGATGACGAGGCCCTTGCGGTGCAGGCGGTGGAGCGCGGGATAAAGCGATCCCTGCTGTACGTCAAGCGTTTGCCGCGATGACGCCAGAATCCGTTGTGCGATGCCGTAGCCGTGCATTGGACCTTGGGCCAGCGTCTTGAGAATCAATAAATCGAGCGTGCCTTGAAGGAGGTTGGTACTCATCGTCCTACATAAGAGTACATTCGATATATGTAGAGTGTCAATGTATATTTACTTCCCAGTGTCGTGAGTAGCGGGACTTGCCCTTCGGCCCCTCCACCTCAAGAAGGACATTGGTTTTTATCGATGGCTTCGCATAGATGTGGACCGGGTTGCGTTCGTTCGACGTCTCGCCGTCACCGAAGTGCCATGTCCATTTCGTGACTTCGCCGATCGACTCGTCCTTGAAGTAGACCATCCGGCGAGCGGGATCGACGAGTTGGAATGAAAACTTCGCTTCGATGCCCGGCAGGAATCTCTCTTCGAGCGGCATCAGTCGAGCGGCGCACAACGCCGAGCCGTCCTTGACGCTCTGCGGATTCGACGACAGAGTGCAATTGCCGCCAGGGGCCTTCTTTTGTCCGCGGTCGAAATCGAGGATGGCCCAGGAGAGGCCGATCGACTGGTTCTCGATCAGCTTCGAAATGATGGAGCGGCTGGGTCCGTCGCTCGAAGCGTAGTCGAATGGCGTGATCCAGAATTCGAGCACCAGCTTGCCATTATCGCCGTGTTTGAATTTGTAGTCGTAGGCCGAATGGGCCCAGGGGAATTCGGCGATCCATGGATTGGCGCCCCACACCATGCACCACTGGTGATGAATCGGCGGAGTAAAGATGTGATAGTTCTGCGCGTGTGTGCCGCCGAACCGGAAGTGGCCTTCGACCGGATCTTTAATTTGGGGATTGGAGATGAAGGGCCCGCCGGAGAGATCGGCGTCGAGTGAAATTTCGAAGATGTCGTTTTGATAGGGGCGCTCGTTGGAGTAGAGCGCAAAGTCCCAATAGTCGTCGTAGGCCTCATATAAGAAGTAGAGGCGGTCGAGACCCTTCACCCAGCCGACTTTTACCGAGATGTCGAGATCCTTCGCGTTGATGCCTTTCGGATGGCCGCACTCAGCGCCGTGCAATTTGTCGTTGCGATAGGTGTATTGTTCGCCGACGATTTTCCAGTCGTCCGTCTTGCCGTCGATGTGCGGCATAAAGGCCGGCGGGAACTGGAAGATCTTGACTTCGCCCTTGCAAGCGTCGAGCGCGAATGCCGCGGTGGTAGTCAGGAGAAGGAAAACGATCTTGTGCATACGGGCGGATCGTATCATTGCTACGACCCGCCCGTAAAGGTACCTATCGGCCTGGAATCGCTAAGCCACCGATCTGATCGGCTCTGTCGAACAAGCCGAGCAGACGCGCCGTGCCGGTGGTAAGTTCGACTTCATAGAACACAGACGAAGCCGTGCCTCGGATGCGCGCGGCGACGTAGGCGATGCCGGTGCGCGGCGAGAGATCGAAGCCGGCAACCTCGGACATGTCGATTTGCATCATGCCGACCATGTTGAGTTTGCCGTCGTTGGGTGGGATTTGCGTGACGAGTGCGCGCAGTTCTGCGTCGATGCCGTAGAGCGTTGTTGTTGTCGCGTCGGCGACTGAGTTGGTGTAGGCCGCGCCGACGATGCGATAGTTGGCCATTGTGTCCGAGTTGAGTTTGGTATCCACAGCGACGACTGCGCCCGTATCGGGATGCAGGCGCAGATTCTGCCCGGTATTGCTAACCACACGAATGCGATCGACGGTGGGATTGAAGTCGAAACCGAACTCGGTTCCGTCGAGCGCGGGCGTAAAGGCCGCGGCGCCGACAGCCGAGGCGGCGCCGGTGGCGGGATCGATGCGATAGAGACGACTGGTGCTGCCGAGTCCGTAGAGTTGGCCGTTGGCCGGGCGGAAGTCGATGCCGAGGATCGACTCACCCGGTTGCAGGCCTCGAATAAATCTGCTGTCATCTTTGAATCCCGGGGTGGCGGTGTCGAATCGTACCAGTATGTTCCGAGAATCCAGGGCGTCTGCGTTTTCGGCGTTAGCAGACGAGCAGAACAAGAGCGCCGCCACGGCGGCGAGTGAAAGTTTCATGATGTGTATTCGTTCCTCAGCAATCACTACGAGGCCGCCGCGAATGCCGATGGGTGAATCACGTCGTTCTATACTGGAAGTTTCATGAGTTCGCCGGCGCGAGTCGCGCAGTTATACGCCACACCGGTTGGCAAGAAAGCGGTGATGGCAGTTTCCGGACTGGTCTTGTTCGGGTTTGTGCTGGTGCACATGCTCGGCAATTTACAGATCTTCTTGCCGGCAAAAGACGGTGTGCATGCCATCGACGCCTACGGGCAGGCGCTGCACGCCAACCAGCCAGTGCTGTTGACGGCGCGGGCGATACTGCTCCTAGCCGTGGGTCTTCATATATGGAGCGCGGTGAAGCTAGCGTTGTTGCGTAACAGCGCACGGCCAGTGGCATACGCACAATCGGTGGCGATCGCTTCGACCTACGCATCCCGCACGATGTATTGGAGCGGGCCAATCCTGGCGGCCTTCATCGTCTATCATCTGCTGCACTTCACGACGGGCCACGCGCATCCGGAGTTTCAGTTCCTACAGGTGCACGACAACGTGGTGCGTGGTTTCTCGGACTGGTACGCATCATGCTTCTACATCCTCGCGATGGCAATGTTGTGCCTGCATCTTTATCACGGAGTGTGGTCGGTGTTTCAATCGCTAGGCGTGGCGCATCCGCGTTATAGGGCCGGCTTGAAGTTGGCGGCGAAGGGGTTCGCGGCGGTGGTCGCGGCCGGAAATATTTCAATCCCACTGGCCGTGATGGCGGGGGTGGTGGAATGATGAACGCGCGCGTTCCGACCGGTCCGATTGAGAAACGCTGGGACATGTGTAAGTTCGAGATGAAACTGGTCAATCCGGCCAACAAGCGCAAGTTCAACGTGCTCGTGGTTGGTTCGGGACTGGCCGGTGGATCGGCGGCGGCTACGCTGGCCGAACTCGGCTACAACGTGAAGTGTTTCTGCTTCCAGGATTCGCCGCGCCGCGCGCATTCGATCGCCGCGCAGGGCGGAATCAACGCGGCCAAGAATTATCAGAACGACGGAGATTCGATCTACCGCTTGTTCTACGACACGGTGAAGGGCGGGGATTTCCGCGCGCGGGAATCGAACGTGTACCGCTTGGCGCAGATTAGCGTTAACATCGTCGACCAGGCCGTCGCGCAGGGCGTTCCGTTCGCGCGCGAATACGGCGGCATGCTGGCCAATCGCTCGTTCGGGGGCGCGCAGGTTTCGCGGACGTTTTATGCACGCGGCCAGACGGGGCAGCAGTTGCTGCTCGGCGCCTATCAGGCGCTCGAACGCCAGATTCAAGCGGGCCGCGTGAAGATGTATGCGCGCACGGAGATGCTCGATTTGATTGTGATCGACGGTAAGGCGCGGGGCATCATCACACGCAATCTGGTTACCGGGCAGATCGACACACACATCGCCGATGCGGTAGTGCTTGCGACGGGTGGTTACGGCAACGTCTTTTATCTTTCGACAAATGCGAGGGGATCGAACGTAACGGCGAGTTGGCGGGCGTACAAACGCGGCGCGTACTTTGGCAATCCATGTTTCACGCAGATTCACCCGACCTGCATTCCAGTCTCGGGCGACTATCAGTCGAAGCTGACATTGATGTCGGAATCGCTGCGAAACGATGGCCGGATCTGGGTGCCGAAGAAAGAAGGCGACAAACGTGCGCCGCGCGACATCCCAGAAAACGAGCGCGACTATTATTTGGAGCGCATCTACCCGAGCTTCGGCAATCTCGTTCCTCGCGACGTCGCCAGCCGCGCCGCTAAGAGGATGTGCGACGAAGGCCGCGGCGTTGGGCCGACAGCGCTCGGCGTGTATCTCGACTTTTCGGCGGCGATTGGGCGGCTTGGTAAGCAGGCCATTTCGGAGCGCTACGGCAACCTGTTCGAAATGTACGACCGCATTACCGGCGAAAGTCCGTATGAGACGCCGATGCGTATTTTCCCAGCTGTCCACTACACGATGGGCGGACTGTGGGTCGATTATCACTTAATGTCGACCATACCCGGCCTTTTTGTTCTGGGCGAGGCGAACTTCTCCGATCACGGCGCGAACCGGCTCGGTGCAAGTGCGTTGATGCAGGGCCTGGCCGATGGGTACTTCGTGATTCCGTACACAATCGGCAACTACTTGGCGTCGACGAATTTGGAAAAGGTCGGCGACGATCACGCCGCCGCGCGCGAAGCCAAGGAGACCGTGACTGAGCGCGTGAAGACGCTGCTCGCGATCGACGGCAAGCGGACGGTGGGTAGCTTCCATCGCGAACTTGGCAAAACAATGTGGGAATACTGCGGCATGGCGCGCAACGCCGAGGGGCTGTCGAGGGCGATCGCGCACATCCAAGGACTGCGCGAAGAGTATTGGAAAAACGTCAATGTGCTAGGCGGAGGAGACTCGTTGAATCAGAATTTGGAAAAGGCCGGCCGAGTGGCGGATTTCCTGGAACTGGGCGAGTTGATGTGCCTCGATGCGTTGGAGCGCAACGAAAGCTGCGGCGGCCATTTTCGCGAGGAGTATCAGACGCCCGAAGGCGAGGCGAAGCGCGACGACAGCGACTTCAGCTACGTCGCCGCATGGGAGTGGAAGGGCGGCGCCAAACCCGCTTTACACAAAGAGGCGCTGTCGTTTGAATACGTGAAACCGTCGCAACGGAGCTACAAGTAATGCGCCTCACGTTGCACATCTGGCGGCAGGCGTCGGTGGCCGATAAGGGGCAGTTGGTGCGCTACGAGCGCAACGATGTCAGCGCGCACATGTCGTTCCTCGAGATGCTCGATTTGTTGAACGAGGAGTTGACGCTAAAGGGTGAAGAACCGGTGGCGTTCGATCACGATTGCCGCGAAGGGATCTGCGGTTCGTGCGGATTTGTGATTAATGGCGTTGCGCATGGACCGCGGCGTGGCACGACGGTGTGCCAGCTGCACATGCGCGAGTTTGCCGACGGCGATGAGTTGTTCCTGGAGCCGTGGCGCGCGGCGGCGTTTCCGGTGGTAAAGGATCTGGTGGTGAATCGCGCGGCGTTTGACCGCATTATTGCGAGCGGCGGGTATGTGAGTGTGTCGACCGGCTCGGCGCCCGATGGCAACGCGTTGCCGGTGCCTAAGAAGGACGCGGATCTGTCGATGTCGGCGGCGACGTGTATCGGCTGCGGCGCTTGCGTAGCGGCGTGTCCGAACGCATCGTCATCGTTGTTCACGTCGGCCAAGATCGCGCACCTGGGGCTGTTGCCGCAGGGCCAGCCGGAGCGCTTCGACCGAGCCGTGAACATGGTGGCGCAGGCGGCCGAAGAGGGCTTCGGAAATTGCACCAATATCGGTGAGTGCGAAGCCGTTTGCCCGAAGGGAATTTCGATCGAGAATATCGCCAGGATGAATCGCGACTATCTGCGTGGTGCGTTTAGTTACCGCGAAGCGGCGGCCGAGGGTGGGGCGATTTAAGCTGTATGGCGCAGCACGACAATGTTTCGCTGAAACTGTTTTGGCTTTTCCACGGCATCGTGGAACGCGCCTCGGCATAACCGTACTCTCTGTTGAAAAGGAGCCGCTCCGCATGGCGGTCTCGCTCCAAACACTGCGGATGGACTTTCGCCTCTGTCTCCTCGACGCCCGCCAGTGGCACGGGGAACCGCAGCTCACTCGCGTCGACCCGGAGCGGGTGGAATCGCGGCTTGCCGAGTTGCCGGCTGATCGAAAACAGGAAGCGTCCTCGATGTTCGTGACAATCTTAGGATTGAGAGACCTCGAAAAGACGGCCGCAAGGAGGCTGCAAATGATCGACCTAATGGCAAATAAGGTGCTTCGAGGGCTTCATGTTCGCGGCGAGTCGGATCTGCTGCACACGATGGCAGAAAACACTTTGCTCCTCTTCCGGAATAAGTGCTCGAAAAGTTCGAAGACTCCAGCGAAGAGCAGATCATGATCCGGGCCAAGCGCGTTCGCCACTCTGAGTCCCTAGAAGCTGTCTTCGCGTAGTCGCCGCCTATTGCGCGCCGCGGCCGAGCATGACGGTCTTCAGCGTGTTGAGGATGATATAAACATCCAACGCAAACGAGATGTTCTTGATGTAGTAGAGGTCGAATTCGAGCTTCGAAATCGTGTCCTCGACGGTATCACCGTACTTGTGATTGATCTGCGCCCAGCCTGTGATGCCCGGCCGCACGCAGTGCCGTTGGCGGTAGAACGGGATCTTTTCCGAGAGCGCCTGCAAGAACTCCGGCCGCTCCGGCCGAGGGCCGACGAAGCTGATGTCGCCACGCAACACTTTCCAGAATTGGGGCAATTCATCGATGCGGAACTTGCGCAAATACCGGCCGACGGGCGTGATGCGCGGATCGTTCTTTGAAGCCCAGACGGCGCCTGTGCGCGCTTCGGCGTCGACGTACATCGAACGGAACTTCAATACGTGAAAATTCACGCCGTCTTTGCCAACGCGCACTTGCTTGTAGAGTACCGGGCCTTTGGAGGTCAGCTTAAGTAGCAGTGCCGCGAGCAGCATCAGCGGCGCGCTGACAATCGCCCCTGCCAGAGCGATGGCAAACGAATAGAGGTGCTGGATGGCTACACTGTTTTGACTGGGACCAAGCTCGCTCGAAAAGATTAACTGCGAGGGCCGCAGATCCCGAGTCGAAACCCGGCTGAAACAGCTTTCGTACAGAACCGCAGCCTCTTCAACATGAATGCCCGAAAGGCGTAGATCGAGTAGGTCAAAAAACGGTAGGCGCGCACGGCGTTCCGCCATACCGACGACGATCCGCTCTGGCTTGTACTTTTCGACTATCGCGCGCAGGTCGGAAAGTTTGCCGAGACAAGGCATGCCGTCGATTTCGGGCGTATCGCCGGGTTCGTTTCGGTCGTCCACAAAGCCAACCACACGGAACCCCAACTCAAGACGCTCTCGCAGGCGCCGGTTCAGCTCAACGAGTACGGGCGAAGTTCCCATGAACAGGACAAGCCTCGCGCGATCTCCGGTCAGAACGAATCGGATAAAATTGACGCGCCATATGGGTACAAGAACGACGATAAACAGCGACGCGTAAATCATCATCCATCGCGGCAGGATCAACTACTGATTGACATAGGTCGATGTCGCCTGAACGAGGAACGCGATACCAACGGCCATCACAAACTGCTGTACGACTCGAATCCGGCTCATGACGCGCAAGTCGTCGTAGAGATCCTGGAAATAAAGCCCAATGAGGATAGAGAATGTGGCTACGCTGATTCGGAGACAGTCCACCATCGTAAACGAGGAGGTATTCCGGATCGACTTCTAGATTCTAGAATCGAAGATTCTAAATCAGAGTACTGCAACAAACGAAGTTACGCAGCGAGTAACTTGACGATGTCCTCGATAGCGCGGTCGGCCTTGTAGTATGCGTTTTCGAGTGCGGA
>VFZW01000295.1 GCA_016871055.1 Acidobacteriota bacterium | reverse complement strand
ATCTACCACTGGCTGGCCGGTTGGAACGGAGCCCCGACCCCCTTCACATGGAAGGCCTCCGCAGACGTTATCCTCGACAAGGTGCGCCTTTGTAACGAATTATCCAAGACAGGAGACTAGCGCGCCGTCGGGGAATTGATGTTGATGCCGGTGCGGCGCCTGCGAGCCGTTGTAATTTTCGCCGTACTGCGCGTTCGACTCACGCCCGATCGTGTATTTCACGCCCGCCTTGGCCATCAAGTCGCCTTCGTAGGTGGCGTCGATAAACATCTTGCCCGAGTACTCCGCGCCGTCTTCGGTCACGATCGTCGCGATGCGATTGCCCCGTTTGCGCACGCCGTTTTTCAAGTCGAGCCGCCGCTTGGTCAACACCTGCACCTTCGCCTCGGCCAGCATTTCGGCGTAGACCTCGCTGGCCACATGCGGTTCGAACGTCCACATGGCATCCACGGGCCGCATGCGTTCGGCGCGGTCGTCTCGATAGTACTGATCGGGTTTCTCCCACTTCCAGCGAGCGGGGTCGTCGTACTTCTTCTTGATGCGTTGATAGAACTCCCGCGACACGCCGCCGATGACAACCTTGTTGCCGATGTCGGTCCAACTGAGTCCGCCGGTGGTCAGCCCGCCGATGTGCGTGCCGGGGTCGATCAACAGGACCGACTTGCCCATGCGCGCCGCCTGAACCGCGGCCGCGACTCCGGCCGAAGTCGCGCCGTAAATGACAACGTCGGCGCTGCGTTTCTCGGCGGCGGTGGAGGAGAAAGCGACTGCGAAAAGGAATACGTGTTTGATCACCGAACCAAACTACCACGGCTGGAGTGGTTCCAAAACTCGAGGCAACCAGTGTGAGTCGGGCATCAATTTGCCGAAGGGCGGGGAGGAACATTAGGCGCCCGTGGCGCGTATCTACCTTCATGAACTCAACAGCGGGAGAATTGCGTCTGTGGCCGGGTTTCGTGCTGGTCGCTTTAATGTGGGCGGCGCGGTATGGCGGTCCGGTGGTGTTGCCGGAGTGGTCGATGCAAGCCGTACTCGCCGCTCTGCTGTGCAGCGTTTTGATTCTCGTCTGGTGACTGCTGTTCAGCCGCGCCCGGTGGATGGACCGGATTGGCGCGATTGTATTGCTCATCGCGTTTCTCCTGTTGATGCCTCGGCTTCTCGACAAATCGATTGTCGGCGGTATGATGGGCGGCATGTTCCTTCTTTATGCCTCGCCGATTGCTACGACGGTGTTAGTGGCATGGGCGGCTCTTGGCGCGAGGCTCGCGTGGCTTGTCCCGGCGCTTGCCCTTGTGGGCGGCGGATTCGCCATGCTGCGCACCGAAGGAATCTCGGGCTCAGCGAGTTCGGAGTTCCGCTGGCGGTGGACGCCTACGGCCGAGGAGAAGTTGCTGTTGTCGATGCCCGCGGCGCCTGTCGTTGCGGATGTGGCGGTTCCAGGGCAAGCGCCGGAGATCGTCGCCGATTGGCCGGGCTTTCGCGGCCCTTTACGCGACGGGGTTGTGCGCGGATTGCGAATCAGCGCCGATTGGAAAGCGGCGCCACCCGCCGTCGTCTGGCGAAAGGCGGTTGGGCCGGGCTGGAGTTCGTTCGCAGCGGGCGGCGGGCTGATCTTTACGCAGGAGCAGCGCGGTGAATTTGAGTTTGTCAGCTGCTACCGGTTGTCGGACGGAGCGGCGGTCTGGGCACATCGCGACAAAACACGTTTCTGGGAGTCGAACGGCGGCGCCGGGCCGCGCGGGACGCCGCTGCTGCATGGAGACCGGGTCTATGCGCTGGGCGCGAACGGCAATCTGAACGCGCTGCGCGCGCGATGGCGGTGTGGTCTGGACACGGAATGCGGCAACCGACACGGGCGCGACGATCCCGGACTGGGGTTTTTCAAGCTCGCCGATTCTGATCGATGGCGTGCTGGTCATCGCGCTGTCGGGCCGTTTGGTTGGCTACGACGCCGTGACCGGCGAGAAGAAGTGGTTTACATCGACGGGCGCGGCCAGTTATGCGTCGCCGCATCGAATGGGAAACTCGGTTGCGATTCTGAACGGCAAAGGCGCGACGATGGTTTCATCGCTCGATGGCAAGGTGCTTTGGAAGCATCATTGGCCCGATGACGAAATGGGGTACTTGCAGCCGGTTCCGCTTGACGACGGCGGCTTCTTAATCACGCGCGCCGGCGCGGGAGGCGGAAGCGGGTTGCGGCGAATCGCCGCGCCGGCAAACGGCAGAGCCGAGGAGCGCTGGACTTCTCGCGGGCTAAAGCCGTACTTCAGCGATTTTGTCGTTCACAAGGGGCATGCTTACGGATTCGATGGCACGATCCTCTCGTGCATCGATTTGAAGGACGGCGCGCGCAAGTGGAAAGGCGGCCGGTTCGGCAACGGGCAGATGCTTTTGCTGGCCGATCAAGATCTTTTGCTGGTGACTTCCGAAGAGGGCGAGGTGGGGCTGGTTTCCGCCACGCCGGATGAGTTCAAGGAACTGGCGCGGATTCGGGTGTTGGACGACAAGACATGGAATCACCCGGCAATTTCAGGCGGCCGACTGCTCGTGCGCAACGGCGTGGAGATGGTGGCGCTGCAACTGGGTACAATCGATTTTGGCAGATGATCTTCGAGTTTGGCCCGTTTCGCTGCGATTCCGAGCAGCGGCTGCTTTTTCGCGGTGACGAACGGGTACCCCTGGTTCCCAAGGCCGCCGAGACGCTTCAGGTACTTTTAGAACGTCGTGGAAAAGTTGTGGAAAAGGCTGAGCTGATGAAACTCGTTTGGCCCGACACCACAGTGGAAGATGTCGGGCTGGCGCGCAACATTTCTTTGTTGCGAAAAACGCTCGGAGACGACTCGGATGAAAATCCGTACATCGAGACGATTCCGAGGCGGGGCTACCGGTTTGTGGCGGCGTCCCCAGAACCGGAACCTGCGTCGGCGAAACGCCGGTGGAACTGGTGGTGGTTAGCCGCGCCGGCTTTGGCGGGGTTGCTCTATTTTCAGTTCTTCTTGCCGTCGACGTTTCTGGCGGGCGGTGGTGTCGCGGTGGTGCCGTTTGCTTGCGCCTGCACCGAGGATATTTCGGCGGTATTCAGCGATTCGCTTTCCGACGAGCTATCGAAAATTAGCGGACTGGCCGTTGTCGCGCCGAGTACGGTCCGGCGGCATCAGCGAGTCGGGGTTTCGATGGGGCTGATGGGACGACTGCTGGGACTGGATGCTTTGGTTGAGGGAACGATCCAATACACGGGGGACACCGTTCAGGTGAGCGCACGATTGGTGGATGTTCACACCGGCAGGATCCTCTGGGCCGATCGTTTTTCGGGAAGCGACGCCTATCGGGGCATTGCGGTCGAAGTGGGTCGCCGCATGGCAAAACGCTGATTCCAAATGACTTCAGACTTAGAGAAGAGTTTCCGAAGGCTTTCCGAAGGTGGTTCCGAGCGGTTTTCCGGCATGCTGGGGCTGCTATGACACACCTGCACCTCACGCTCGGCTTCCGCTGGATTACGCGGTTGGTTGGCCTACTGCTTGTTTTCTTCTTTTTGACCTTTGTGGTCGCGCACCTGGTAGCCGACGTACCGCCGCCCGTGACCGGATTCTCGGGCCGGCAAGCCGTTTCCGCTTTGGGGCTGTTCATTCTTTTCGCCGGATTGGCGGTCGCCTGGTTTCGCCCGAAATGGGGCGGACTGCTTTCGATCGCGGGTTGGGTTTTGTTGCGTTGTCCGATGGACTGGCCGATGCTCATACCCGCGGCGATCGGGGCGGGGAATCTTTGGGTTTTGTGGATGCTTCGGAACTTCACAGTGGTTCCGTCAATGCCTCGCCGGATGGCGGTGGCGATTGTCGCACCGCTTACGATCTTCGGCATTCTGAGCGCGAATGAGATCTTGGGGCAGCCGCCGTTGCTGGCGGGCTCGGCCCGAGCGGTGGCGGGAACCTGGAGCGACGAAACGACCCGATTGATCATTGGGCCGGATGGATCGGTGAGCGGGACGATCGGGGCCGATGCCATTATCGGTGCGCGAATCGAGTCGAATCGAACCTGGTTCGGACGCGTTCTGAATTGGCGGAGCGATTACCTGATTCGCGGCGAGCAGGTTCGCCTATTTCTCAACGCCGAATCCGGTCAACTGACAGGCGCGGTGGAGAAGGGGAAAACGCGTTTGCGAGTGCGATTGCAGGCTTCGTAAAGTCGGCGTTAAATCTCCCGCGCCGGAGGCCGAAACGGGCTACAAAACCGCTAGGCTTGAACCATGCAACTCTCCCGGCGTGGCTTCTTGAGCGGTCTGATGGTAAGCGCTGGGCTCCGGGCGCAGGCGCCGCGGCCGAACATCGTTTTTGTTCTGGCGGACGATCTTGGTTGGAACGATTTGGGTTATCAGAATCCCGATGTCCGTTCGCCGAACATCGACCGCCTGGCGGCGAAGGGCGTCCGGTTCACGCAGTATCACTCGCACGCCGTTTGCAGTCCGACGCGGGCTTCGTTTCATACGGGCCGTACAGCGTTTCGCGTGGGCGTGCCGAGTCCGGTGCCGCGTGGAGAGGCGCTGCCGCTTTCCGAGAAGCTGTTACCCCAATATTTAGCCGAAGCCGGATACCAGACGTGGCTGGTTGGGAAGTGGCATCTGGGGTCGATCACGGATGCGCATTGGCCGCACAAGCGCGGCTATCAACACCACTACGGGTTTCTGGGCGGATCGATCGACTACTACACACACGCGATGGCGAACCGGCCGGACTGGTTTCGGAACGGAGAGGCGGTGGATGAGGCGGGTTATTCGACCGACTTGTTGGCGGCGGAGGCGAGCAACCTGATTCGGAAACGCGATGAGTCGAAACCGTTCTTCCTGAACTTGTCGTTCAACGCGCCGCATACACCGCTGCAGGCGCCGGAGAGTTTCACGGCGAATTTCACCCAGGTGGCGAACGCGAACCGGCGGGCGTTTCTGGCGATGATCGAGGCGATGGATGGGGCGATCGGCCGGGTGTATGGGACGTTGGAGGAGCTGGGTTTGGCGGCGAACACGTTGTTTGTGTTCATGAGCGATAACGGTGCGCAGACGGCAATGGGAGGCGGGAGCGATGCGCCGCTGCGGGGCGCTAAGGACGGGGCGTTTGAGGGCGGGTTGCGCGTGCCTGCGTTCGCGCTTTGGCCCGATGGGTTGGAGGGCGGGTGGGTTTTTGACCGGTTGTTCACGGTCATGGACTGGCTGCCGACGCTGGCGGCGGCGGCGCGGTTCGAACTCGATCCGGCGATTCCGCTGGATGGGGTGAACATGTGGCCTTACGTGCACGATGGCAATTGGGTTAAAAGAGAATCGGCGATTCTGGGCGGGGGCGCGAATAGTGCGGTGTTCAGCGGAGATTGGAAGCTGGTGCAAAACGCGGGCAACCGGTTTTTGTTTCGAATCGGCGACGATCCGAACGAGGAGAAAGATCTGGCGGGAGAGAACGCCGACGTCGTCGAGCGGCTGACGGCGATTTTGCGCGATCATCCGATAGGGACGCCGGATCGAATGTAGCGGAGGCGTTATTCTAATAGAATGAGGCTTGGCGTTGACTTCGGCACGACGCGGATTGTGGTCGCGGCGTGCGATCGAGGCAACTATCCGGTTGTCACCTTTGAAAACCCGGATGGAGATGCGTGCGATTGGTTTCCGCCGCTGGTAGGCGTGCGTGGTTCAGAACTTGTCTACGGCTGGGATGCGTGGGCGGCGCAGGATTCGCCGGATGCGACCGTGGTCCGCAGCTTAAAGCGTTACCTGTCCGAAGCCGGTCCGCAGACACCGATCGAAATTGGCGGGGTGCGCGCGAGCGTCTCCGCGGTGCTGGCGGGGTTGGCCGCGGCGTTAATGCGGGCGTTGCGTACGGGGTCGAACTTGGAGATCGCCGAGGGCGAGGTAGTGGAAGTGATGGCGGGCGTTCCGGCTGGAGCGAATTCGAATCAGCGATTTTTGACGGTTGAAGCGCTGCGGCAGGCGGGGTTCTCGGTGCTGGGCCTGTTGAACGAACCATCGGCGGCGTCGATCGAGTTTGGACACGCCCATCGCGAGAAGTCGACGAAAAAAGATGCGATTCTGGTTTACGACTTAGGCGGCGGAACATTCGATTCGACGCTGGTGGAACTGGACACGCGATCGCATGCGGTGATTGCGAGCGAAGGAATCTCGACGCTGGGCGGGGACGACTTCGATCATGTTCTGGCGGAGGCGGCGCTCGAGGCGGGTGGGATTGGCGACAAAGATTCGCTGACGCAGGCCGAGTGGTACCGGCTGTTTGAAGAGGCGCGGCGGAAGAAGGAGACGTTGAATCCGAACTCGCGGCGAGTGGGGATCGACTTGGACACGGTGCGGGCCGGCTGGCCGCAGGTGCAGATTCCGGTGGCCGAGTTCTACGCACGCTGCGAGCCGTTGGTGGCCGAGACGTTCCATGCGATCGATGACTTGCTGGCGCGAACGGTGGGCGTTGAAGCGATCTATGTGACCGGCGGCGGCAGCGAACTGCCGTTGGTCGGGCGATTGTTGCGCGAGAAGTATAAGGGCAAAGTGCGGCGTTCGCCGTACTCGCGAGCGGCGACGGCGATCGGGTTGGCGATTCAGGCCGACGCGGCGTCGGAGTATGTCCTGCGGGACCACTTCACGCGGTACTTTGGCGTGTGGCGCGAGGCCGATGGCGGCAGCCGGATGCGGTTCGATCCGCTGTTTGAAAAAGGCGCGGCGTTGCCGGGGCCGGGTGATCCGCCGTTGATGCAGACACGGGACTATCTGGCCGTGCATAATATCGGGCATTATCGCTATTTGGAGTGCAGTCATGTTTCGGCGGACGGGCAGCCGTGCGGGGACATCACGGTTTGGGACGCGGTGTATTTTCCGTTTGATCCGAATTTGCGGGCGGCGTCCGATCTCGACGCGCTGCCGGTGTATCACACCTGGGCAAACCACCCGATCAGGGAACAGTATCGCTGCGGAGCAGGAGGGGACTTGCAGGTTTCGATTTCGAATTTGGGTTCTGGGTATGAACGCGCCTACCGGTTGGGCCGGTGGGGCGAGAAGGCGCCCGCGATCGTTCCGGGCAAGAAGAAGAGGGCGCCTGCAAAGCGCAAGAAGGCGGGAGCTTAGTTCGAACCCATGCGGGCGCTTCTTACTCCTTCGCTTGACTGGCTACTCGTGTTTGTTCCAATCACGGCGTGGCTGCACTATACGCGACACGACGCGCATACCCCGATCTTTCTTTGCGCGTGTCTGGCGATTTTGCCGCTGGCGGGATGGCTTGGAAAGGCTACCGAAAATCTGGCGCATCATACTGGCGACGCCATCGGCGGGCTCTTGAACGCGACGTTTGGAAACGCGGCCGAGTTGATTATCGCACTGGCGGCGCTACGCAACGGACTGCACGATGTGGTGAAGGCGTCGTTGACGGGATCGATCATTGGCAACGTGCTTCTGGTTGCCGGGCTATCGATGCTGATGGGCGGTGTGAAGTACAAGACGCAGACGTTTAATCGAATGGCGGCGCAGAATCAGGCGACGATGCTGCTGTTGGCGGCGGTGTCGTTGATCTTGCCGGCGGCGTTCCACTATCTGGCCGGGCCGGCGGCGGCGCGGGTGGAAGACGGACTGAGCACGGAGATTTCGGTCATTCTGCTGCTGGTGTATTTCCTTAGTCTGGTTTTTACACTGGTGACGCATAAGGCGCTGTTCGGCGGCGAGGGCGGGGAAGCCCGTGGCGGGGAATCGCAACCTTGGACGGTGGGGCGATCGGTGGGCGTGCTCGCCGGGGCGACGGCGATGATTGCTTGGGTCAGCGAGATTCTCGTTGGTTCGGTGGCGGCGGCGGCGCATAGTTTTGGGATGACGAGCGTGTTTGTCGGCGTGATCGTGGTGGCGATTATCGGTAACGCGGCGGAGCATTCGACGGCGATATTGGTGGCGCGAAAGAACCGGATGGATCTGGCGATGGGTATTGCGGTAGGGTCGTCGATTCAGATCGCATTGTTTGTGGGGCCGGTGCTGGTTCTGACCAGCTACTTCGTCGGGCCGCGGCCGATGAACCTGGTTTTTACGCCGGCCGAAGTGCTGGCGGTGACGCTAAGCGTGCTGATTTGCGCGCAGACGGCAAACGATGGGGAATCGAACTGGATGGAGGGGGTGCAGTTGCTGGCTGTCTACGCGATTCTTGGGGCGGTGTTTTATTTCTTACCTGAGATAACTGCTGGTATTCCGCATCTGGCGGTACCTAAATGAAGTTTACTAGACCCAGGAGACCGTTCGGGAAAAATTCTTAGCGGAATGAGGGTTATGGCCTAATTGAATTTGACGAGACTGCCGATATCCTTCTCATAGCAGGCAACTGCCAAACAACTGCACGAAACGAGAGGAATTTGCAAATGAACCGCATCAACCACCTCCTGATCCAACTCCGGATCTGGAAAGACACCAAGGGACAGGACCTGATCGAATACGCACTGATGGCCGGCTTTGTCGCCGTTGCCGCCGGCGCGATCATGCCGGGCGTTTCCCAGAACATCAGCGAGATCTTTTCGAAGGTCGCCAGCTCGATGGGGAACGCGGCGTCGCAAGGCTCCTAATCCAATTCGAAAACGAAACGAACCGCGCGGCGTGAGCCCTTTTGGGCTTTCGCCGCGCGGTCTGATTTTGGAGGCGGCGGAAGCGGGCAGCCCTCGGACGAAATCACGCATCGACTAAGGTATGTCACGGATTTTTCTCGTACCTGGGTTCCGGTACTATTTTGGTAGCAGTTCCAACATTTAATGAATTGCTGAAAGGAACCACCACTGTGAACCGCTTGAAGAACGTTATTGTTTGGAGTTGTCCCCAAATCTGAGACACGAGTCTAGACACACAAAAATTCCCAAAGGAGAATTTGAGTCATGTCCGTGTCACGAAGAAAG
>VFZW01000294.1 GCA_016871055.1 Acidobacteriota bacterium | reverse complement strand
TGCGCAGCTTCACCAGCGCGGCTTCCTGCAGCGGGCCGCGCAGAACGAGTGTCAGCGCCTCCCGTTCGGCGGGACGGTCGAAGAAGCCGAGGCCGCGCAGGATATCGCCCTCGGGCTTGCCCTCGAAGAGCCGCGCGTAACTCTGCATCACCCGCCGGGCTTGGCGGCCGGGTTTGGTGTCGGACTCCGGCAGGTCTTCGATTTCGTAACGCCGAGAGAGGTCTCCGCCGTGGTCCTGCATGTAAGTACCTAGTAGAGTGAGCGCCAGGGCGTGATTGCCGTAGGCCTTCGACGACGCTCGCAGGTCCTCGTCGCTGCCGTGGACTCCGAACTTCTCTCGCAGGTAGCGCGCCGTCGGCTTCGGTCAGGTTGTCGAGTTCCAGCGGCGGGACATCGGGCAGGTCGGCGAGCGTGACACGGCTGGTGCAGAGTACGAGCCCGGCATTCTGGACGCTGAGTTCGCGGAGCAGATCCTTGAGCGCGTAGTCGTTGCATTCGCCGGTGGTCTGGTTCTGCAGGGGCTCCAGCCCGTCGAGGATCAGCAGCGTCTGATGCTGGCGCAGATAGTGGACCAGCACTTCGGCCTTGGCTTCGGCGGTGTTGGCTTTGGGCTGGACTTGGAACCAGCCGATGGCGTGGTTGAGGAATTCGTCCGAGGAGACGTTGGCGTTGTCGCCGGTGCCTTGCTTGTAGAAGGACCAGCCGTAGATCGGCGCCTCGCCTACGTGGCACTTGTACCATTTGGTCATCAGCGCGGTTTTGCCGGTGCCGCCTGGGGCGATCACCTGCACCAGGTTCGTGCCATTCTTCCAGGCGTCTTCGAGTGTTTTGAGTTCGGCGGCGCGGCCGATCAGGGTGGAGTCGGTGGCGGGGAGTTTGTTTGTGTAGGCTTCGTACTGAGTGTCGGATGGCGCGGGCGTCAGCATGTCCAGCCTTTGGAGGATCAGCGTCGCCACGTCTTGGGCGGTGAGCTCCTCAATGCGGATGTAGCCATCGATTGAGTACAGGCCTTCGATGTCCGCCTTGTCGAGTTTAAGGAACATCAGCCGGTCGTCCTGCTTCCCTTTCAGCAGGTCGCGCCCGGCTCGCCATTCCAGACCACACCATTCCTTTTGGCTGTAGGCGGCGCAGAAGAAAAAGACGATGAGGTCGGAAGCGTCATGATAGAGCCGGGGCAGATATATGTCGAGGTTCGGGCGAGCGAACTCCGCTTGGTGCCACTGATCGTAGAGTACATGGCGTTCGCCGAGTTGCTTACCGAGCAATTCGGCAATAGCTTTCACGCGAGCGCGATGCTCGCCGGGAAACGAGAGCGCGACACGGAATCGGCGGCTACTGGTGGACATTTCGTTTACCGTCCGAGCCTCTCGGCGTATACGAAGTAAGCTCCGCGTTCGGCGCCGTCGGCGGTGATCAACCATGTCCGCAGTTCGGCGGGGCCGGAGGGGAGGGTCATCTCGAAGACGGCGGCGAGGTCGGTGGGTTTGCAATCGATCGATATGTTTTGCTGGCCGATTTGGATGCGAGCCTTGGTGATGGGAATAGCCTTGCCTTTCGCCTCTTCGCGGTTGGGGGCGGGGTCTTCGAACGGCGCGTTTAGAGGGAGATTCACCTCGCGGGGCCAGCGGCGGAGTTCGAATCGATATTTGCCCGCTCGGGCTTCGATGGCCCAGAATCCATTGGCTACCGGGGCTTGGCGGATGGAGCGTTGGTTCCACGCCTTTACGGCGTCTTCGCCGTGCCAGTCGTGCGCGGTGAGGCGACTTGGGTTCTCCTTGGCGTCGCCAATGATGATTCTTGCGTACTCGTTGCCGCGCGCCGATACGACCTTCCACCACTTCTCGTATTCGCCTTTGAGCGACTCGACTAACGCCGCGTTTTCGGCGGCGATGTCGGTGCGCTGGCCGGGATCCTTCGTCATGTCGTAGAGTTCGAGCTTTGGATCGGGCTGGCCGCCGAGTGATGGCGACACGAGGCGATACTGCTGCGTCATCACAGACGCCTGGCGCCATTTGACGAGATCTTCGCCGCGTTGGGAATCAGTGATGATGACGCGCTTGGGCCACGCGGTCTTCATGTTCGGCTTGAAGAACGGGGCAAGAGACCGGCCGTGCATTTTGTGCGGCGCGGGGTGTTTAGTCTGGGTCATCGACAGCAGTGTCGGCAGGATGTCGATGTGGGCGGTGAGGAGGTCGAGATTCCAACCCTTGTCGAAGCCGCCTTGTGGCCAGTGCAGAAAGAAGGGCACGCGGTGGCCGCCATCGTATGCAGAACCTTTGTTGCCGCGCATGCCGGCGTTGTGGACCTGGAAGCCGGCGGCGGAACCGTTGTCGGTGGTGAAGATGAAGATCGTATTTTTGTCGAGGCTGTTCGTCTTCAGGAACGCGCGGAGCTTGCCGACGTTTTCGTCGATGTTCTCGATCATGCCGTAGAAATCGGGGTCTTTCAGGCCCTTGACGTTTTCGTAGCGCGCTCGGTTCTTGTCGGGTCCCCAGTAGGGGCCGTGGGGCGCGTTGGGGGCGATGTAGCAGAAGAAGGGCTTCGACTGTTTGGCCGCGGCGGTGATGAACTGCTGCGCCGCGCCGAAGAAGACGTCGGTGCAGTAGCCTTCGTACTTCTGGAGCTTGCCATTGTGCCAGTAGGTGTCGTCGAAGTAATCGTTGCCGAAGTGGTCGGGGGTTTGCCAGACACCGCCGCCGCCGTGGACGACGACCTCTTCGAAGCCGCGGTCCTGCGGGCGGAAGGGGTAGTTGTCGCCGAGGTGCCACTTGCCGAAGATGCCGGTGCGATAGCCGGTGGACTTGAAGCAATCGGCCATGGTGACTTCGTCCTTGTGGAGCATACTGCGACCTTGGATGGTGTGCCACGCGCCGACCAAGTTCGTGTAGCGGCCGGCCAGCAGCGCGGAACGCGTAGGGGCGCAGGTGGGGCTGACATGGTAGTTGTCGAGGCGGAGGGACTCCGAATGCAGTTTGTCGAGCGAGGGCGTCTTGATGACGGGGTTGCCGTGGCAGGCGAGGTCGCCATAGCCCTGATCGTCGGTGATGATGAGGACGATGTTGGGCGGCGTCTTGGACGCTGGTTGGGCGAAGAGCGAGCTTGCTTGCAGGAAGAGCCGGCGTGAGATCGACATCTCTATAGATTACTCGCGCGTGGCGGGGTCGTTTCGGTGCGATGACGGCCGCCCCGTTGAAAGTCAGAGGTATCGGTTGGGGAAGGTCCGCTCCCTCGCGGTCGCGGCTCTGTGGGGTTGTCGGAGTAAATGGGGTGGTTCGGGTTGGGGAGGAGGTGGCGACTTTCATCTTGTGCGGCGCGCGCTGTGGCTCGATAGTATGATGCGAAGTGCCATGAAAATTGAAGTCACACGGCGGGCGATGCTGGCCTCGGCGGCGCTGGGCGCGCGCGGGGCAGTGATTGAAGGGAAGTCGGTGGAGGCCAAGCGCGGCGTGATCGCGGTGAATCCGCGCGAGGCGGCGCTGGCTGGCGCGGCGATTTTCAGCGAAGGCGGGAATGCGTTCGACGCTGCGGCGGCCGCGGCTTTGGCGGTGTGCGTGGTGACACCGCAGATGGTGGATGTTGGTGGTTACGTAGCGGCGGCAGTGGTGCGTGACGGGAAATCGGGGAAGATCTTTTCGGTCGATTCGAACTCGGTTGCGCCGGCGGCGTCGCGGGCGGATATGTATCGAGTGCTGCCGTTGCGGAAGGGCACGCGGGGGACAAACGAGAATGAATATCATTGCTCGGTGGAGGGCGATGTCAATGTCAACGGCCCGCTGGCGGTGGGCGTGCCGGGGACGATGGCGGGGATCGGCACGTTGTGGGCGAAGTGGGGGAAGTTGAAGTGGCCGCGGATTGTGAAGCCCGCGCGCGATCTGGTGGAGAATGGCTTTGCGTATGGCGCGGTGGCCAATGCGGTGGCGGCGAAGGCGGCGGTGATCCGCACGATGGCACCGGCGGCGGCGCATTTCTTCATCGACGGACAGTTGCCGAAGCCGACGGATCGATGGCGGCGGCCGGGGATGGAGAACACGCTGGCGCGGTTGGAGGCGGCCGGCTGGGAAGACTTGTATCGGGGCGAGATCGCGCGGGCGATCGCGGATTATGTGCAGTCGATTGGCGGAATACTGACGCGCGAAGACATGGCGCGATTCAAGCCGCGCGTGACGGAGCCGTATGCGGCGACGTATCGGGGATCGAAACATTATCATGCGATTTTGTCGAATGGCGGTCTGAGCGTATTGGGCGCGCTGGGGATGTTGGAATCGCTGGAACTCCCTGGGCGCGACGATCCGCGCTATTGGCATTTGCTGGCGGAGGTGTTGAAGCTGGCGTGGCGCGATCGGTTGCAGTACCTGGGCGATGGCGCGCCGGTGGAGCGGCTGTTATCGAAGGACTACGCGGCTGGGCGCGTGGAGACGCTGCGGCGTTTTCCGGAATCGGTGGATCGATTGCCGGGGCCGGAGGCGGCGACATCGCCCGGAACGACGCACCTTTCGGCGGCGGATGCGGAGGGCAATATCGTCTCGATGACCTTCTCACATGGCGGATCGTTCGGATCGTGCGTGATGGTGCCGGGGTATGGGATCACGCTGGGGCATGGGATGTGCCGGTTTGATCCGCGGCCGGGGTTGGCGAATTCGGTGGCGCCTTTTAAGAGGCCGTTGAACAATGTCGCGCCGTCGATTATCGAAACGAATGGGCGTCTCATCGCGGCGGGATTGGCGGGCGGCAGGCGGATCATCAATGTAGCGACGGGGCTGGCGCTTGCGCTAACGGCGGGCGGATCGCCGCTCGATGCGGTGACCGCGCCGCGGCTGCATACAGAGGGCTTTGAGCCGATTGAGACGGATCGGCTGGAGGGGCTCGATAGGTTGGGACACTCGGTGAAAAAGGCGGCGGTCGGAGGCGTGGCGAACGTCGCGGAGTTTACGAAGGCAGGCTTGAGCGCGGCCGGAAATACGGTGGCCGCCGGTGTTTGATATTGCCGAGACGCCCGTGGCGGCGGGGCTATTCGATGGGCCGCAGGTATGGGGAAACGGGATCGACGACTTCGTCACGCTGTTGCGGCGCGAAGAGATCGACGCGTTGCAGCGGCTCGATTTTTCAGCGGCTGTGTTGGTGCGATTGGCGGCGCGGCTGCGGCAGGAGTTGATGCATGGCCGCGGTTTCGTCGTGCTCCGGGGGCTACCGGTGACGGATCAGAGCGCGGAGATCTACGTCGAATTGGGAAGGATGCTGGGGGAGACGCTGCCGCAGAATGTGAAGCAGGAATTGCTGTACGACGTTCGCGACGAGGGCTACAACATCGATAAGCAGTGGGGCACGGTCGGCGTGCGGTTTTCGAAGACGACGCAGGGTTTGCAGTTTCACACCGACTCGGCGCCGGCGTTGATGGGGGCGACGCCAGATGTGGTGGGGTTGTTGGCGCTGCGGACGGCGAAGCAGGGAGGGGAGTCGGCACTGGTGTCGGCGTACGCGGTGCACAATGCTCTCGCGCGGGAACAGCCCGCGTATCTGGCGCGGTTGTATCGCCGCTATCATGTCGACCGGCGGTCGGAGGTGCGGCCGGGCGAGCCGCTAACGCTGCAGGCGCCGGTGTTCACGTTCGATGGCGAACTGAAGATGCGGTATTTCCGGTTTTACATTCCGAAGGGGCATGAGGTAGCGGGGGCGCCGCTCGGCGATGACGATATCGCGCCGCTGGATTTTGTGGATACGGTGTGTGCGCGGCCGTCGATGCAGGTGACGTTCGCGATGGAACCGGGGGATATGCAGTTTGTCTCGAACAACTATGTGCTGCATAGCCGGACGGCGTATGAGGATTGGCCGGAACCGGAGCGGCGGCGGCACTTGAAGCGGCTATGGCTGCAGGTCGCGTAGGGCGGCGCGGATGGCGGCGATGAAGTCGTTTTCGATGCGCAAGGCCGCCCGGCAATTGGCGCAATCGTCGAGGTGAAGGAGGATTCCCCAGGTTTGGGAGGCCGTCAGCCGACGCAGGGCGAAGAGCTCGAGCAGATCCGCGGCGGGGTGCTCGGACATGAGTGTACATGAAGTACGTGTGTTTTACGAGGAATTATTCTCACTAGGATTTTTCCTAGTCGCTCAAAGCATGCGGGAGTAGGTTTCGGGCTTGCGTTTGGCATCGCCGTCTTTGCTGAGATATACGTTGACCTCTTCGAGCGAACCGAATAGGCCGATGAAGGCGGGGGAGCGGCGGTCGGGCGCGCGACGGTCGCGGCGGAAGTCGCGTGCTCGGAACTGTCCGTTGCGCGCGATGACGGCGCAGCCCATCGGACGGTATTCGTGTGTACCGGCGGCGATGGCTTCATCGTGCGATGTCCAGAGAGCGAAACCCATGGGGCACCTGATATTATCGACCACATGAACCGAAGAAGCTTTTTCACCGCACCCGCAGCCGTTGGAATGATGGCGGCGCAGACGCCGGCGCCCGCGCATAATCGAGGGCGATTAAAACAGGGCGTTTGCGGGGGCGTGTTTCGCGGCTCGAATTTGAGCTTCGACGATCAGTGCCGCGCGATCGCCGAGATGGGCGGAGTCTGCTACGACCTGCAGGGGCCGGACAAGTTTCCGATCATGAAGAAGTACGGGATTATTCCGTCGATGGTGCCGGGGTCGAGCCCGCTGGCGAATGGCGTGAACGACAAGAGTCTTCACGCCGAGATCGTCAAGCGGACGCATGAGTTGATCGATGTGTCAGCGGCGGCGGGCGCACCGAACCTGATTATCTTGTCGGGGAATCGGAATGGCAAGAGCGAGGAAGAGGGCATCGAAAATACGGTGGCGTGTCTGAATCAGTTGAAGAAGCACGCGGAGGACAAAAACGTCGTGCTTTGCATGGAATTGCTGAACAGCAAAGTCAATCATCCGGACTATCAGTGCGACCACACGGCGTGGGGCGTGGAGGTCTGCAAGCGTGTGAATTCGCCGAATGTGAAGTTGCTGTACGATATCTACCACATGCAGATCATGGAAGGCGATATCATTCGCAACATCCGCGACAACTACCAGTGGATCGGCCATTTTCACACGGCGGGGAATCCAGGACGGAATGAGTTGAGCCCGGATCAGGAGATCAACTATAAGGGCGTTGCGAAGGCGATCGCGGATCTGGGATTTAAGGGGTTCATTTGCCACGAGTACACGCCAAAGGTGAAGCCGTGGCGCGAGGCGCTGGAAGAGGCGTTTCAGGCTTGTACGGTGTAGAATCGAAGCATGTCTCGGGTTGAAGAAATTCAAGCGCAGATTGAGAGTTTGCCGTTTGAGGACATGCGGCGGATTGCGGAATGGGTTCGGGAGCGGGATCAACAGTTGTGGGATGGGCAGATCGATCGGGACTTCGCAGCTGGGAAGTTGGACTTCTTGCTGCGGGAAGCTGACGAGGACGACCTTCAGGAATGGCCGCCAACTGAGTGAAGTCGCGAGGCACGCGAAGATTTTGGAGGCTGTTCCACGATCTTCCTCCTTCGGTGAAGACCCAAGCGGTTTCGGCGTATTTATTGTGGAGCGAGAATCCTTCGCATCCGTCGCTCGCCTTTCGAAAGGTAAGCGGGTCAAAGGATCTCTACACGGTCCGAGTCACCCTAGATTTTCGTGCTGTCGGAAAGTTCGACGGCACCGGCGTCACCTGGCTTTGGATCGGCGACCATGATAAATACGACGGTCTCTTGAACCGCTAATCGCGGGGCGGCGGGATTTCCCCGTGTGCGGCGGCCGACGATGACCCTGGGCTTTTCCGCCAGAAATTCGATGACAGGGTTTTTGGACGCGGGGTGATCCGGTGAGCGCACGTAGCCCGAGAAGTCAGGGTGCGGCCGCGATGGCGGACTGGCTCCGGAAGAACCCGGTGCGGGTCGGCGGTTGTTGATGATCAGAGGTGAGGAATCTTCAACCGGAGGTGACCGTTGCGCCGCAGCGCCTCTACAGGTTTGGAATCAGTACGCCGCGCGGGGAGCGCTCGTGGTTCAACGCGGCCAGTTCTTCGGGCGAGAGCAGCCGCTCGGGCGGCATCTCGATGAGACGGGCGGCGGCGTGGACGGCATGGGCCCAGGTGCAACGATTCACCGCCATCATGGCGGGCGTGTCGAGCGTGCCGCCTTCATTGCGATAACCGAGGACGGTCATCGCTCCGTGGTGGACCATCGGCGCCAGTAATCCGTGGATCACGTGCCGGCGAGTGTGGGTGACGACTACCCAACTCGCGGTCCGGTTCGGCGACGGCTCCATTCTGGCTGGCTCGAACAGATACACCACTTCATGCGGTACGTTGCGTTCGCACAAACGGCGCGAGGCGGTGAGCACCTCCATTAACTGGTAAGCCCCGACGGCGGCAAGGACGAGTTTCGCCTCCTCCGAGCGGTGGCCGGCCCATTCCAGGCGCAAGCGCCCCTCGTTCAGCATCCGCCGCGCTTCGGCGGGGGTGAACAGGTCAGGGATCACCGCGGCCTTGGGAGTCACGAGCGTCCACACTTGCCCGCGCGTTTCGAAGAGCCCCGCGGTGGCGGCGGCGGCCGTATTAAAATCCGCCGGGAAGACAACCCGGGAGAATGGCCAACTCTCGCCCATCATGGCCTCGGCAAACGTGGGGTCCTGGTGCGAGTGCTCGTTCTTGCCGTTTTCCCAGGTGTGCGAGGTCATCACAATGGGTATCGATAACCAGTTTTGCGGGCGGCCAGCGCGGACGCAGTTTTCGGCGAAGATCACTTCCTGGCGAACGGCGCCCAACATCTTTGGACCGAACGCCTCATAGGTGTGCGCCAGATTGATGCCGCCCTTGTTGGCCAGCGCGGCCGAGACGACGGCCTCCTCATTCAA
Source organism: Acidobacteriota bacterium (assembly GCA_016871055.1). GTDB lineage: Bacteria > Acidobacteriota > Terriglobia > Bryobacterales > Bryobacteraceae. The sequence continues at coordinate 87 of VFZW01000294.1, read as the reverse complement.
GGCTGTGATCACGCCGCCGAGGATCGATTCGGGAATGCCCGGCTCGGGATCGGAGACGCGGAACTTGAGAAGTTCCAATGCCTGCGT
>VFZW01000293.1 GCA_016871055.1 Acidobacteriota bacterium | reverse complement strand
AGGTACCACCGAACGCACACCACCACAATCTCCGCGTCGAAATGGCGGCCAGCGAACAGCTCTTCAATCGGAACGAAGGAGGGCATTGCGTCATTCTCTCTCATCTCGGCAGGTTTGCACCAGAGCCCAAAAAGACTGGGCGGTCTTGATCAGTCTGGCGGTGTCGAATCCCTGCGACCTGACGCGCTCAATGATCTGCCCGTAGAGCGCCGCGTCCAACCTTGGTTCCCGGCTAAGGATCCAAAGATAGTCCCGACCCGGCTCGCCGACCACGGCCCACCGGTATTCGGGATCGAGGCCGATGATCCAATAATTGCCGCTGAACGGCCAGAAGAAAGTTACCTTGAGCTTCGTGTTGGGTCCTTTGGCGGCAGCCACCCGGGCTGTCCCCTTGGCCGATCTCGTGCGTCCGTCAGGGGTGCGGCACTCATTGACGACAGTTATCTTACCGTCCGGGCGCAGCGAATAGCCAGCCGTGGTATTGGATGCGCAGTCGCGTTGAAAGCGATTCGGCAGGCGGGCGATCTCGTACCACTTTCCCGCGTATCGGCCCAGGTCCACTGATGGCACCACCTCGAGGGGCGCCTTGCCGTCAGCGGCCGAAACCGGCTTCGCAGTCCAAATCGTGCCCACGGCGAAAAACAGAATTCCGAGCTTGTTCAACATGCGGATGTTCTCTCCTCTCGTTCCTTGCCTACTTCCAGGGGATGATGCGTTTTAGTTCTGGCGAAAACTCCCGGATCAGATTGAAGGCGCTGCCGATGCCCAACTGCAGGCCAACTCCTCGCATCACCGTTGAGGTGTCCCGATACCCGTCAGGCATCCAGACACGGCCCGTGAACTCAGCCGCGAAGACCGACCCGACTTTCGCAATGTGCGGTGTCCGCCGTCCGCTGCGGTCATAAGTGACGAAGTTCGCCGTCAATGCGTGAATTGCACGTGGACCGAAACCGGGGCGATTGCTCCGCAGATACCGCACTTCGTGCCCAAGCGCCGCGGCGCCAGCAGCCTCGTACGACTTCTGAAGGGTGAATCTGGCGTAACGGTTCGCGAAGCGTTTGCTGAATCCCTCTGCTCCCTGTCCCCATGAAGGGGGCTCGTTGTTCAACTGCGCGCCAAGAGCCGGTCCTGCCGACGCAAAAAAGACGCCGGGGCTCCAAAACACATTGCGCACGTAGAGGTCCCATCGTTCTTTTCCACTCAGCGATCGATGCCCGCTTACGCGAGCGCCCACCGTGGCTGCGGAAGAACCCCGCTCGCCACTGTCGTTCAAGGAGGCAGCCTGCGGCTGCGCGGGTTGCGGCCCCGCAACCTGCTCACCCGCCACAGCGGACATGGGCTGGCCAGGTAACAGAACCGTACTGGCACAGGAAACTAACATGATGACGGCAAGTCTACTCATCACCGGCATCCGCTTTCGGAGCCCGTTGCGTTCTCGAACAGATAATGGGACACGATCCATTCCTTTCCCTGTGCATACCCAAACAACTCCGAACAGGCCATGAAGAAGACCCGCCACCGGACGAGCCAGCGGAGAGCATCGGCTTTGCCGTACGCCCGTCCAAACACGTCAAGAACTTCATCGCGGCGGAGGTCCAGCCGCTCCAACCACGCCTCCGCGGTCTTCTGGTAGTGGACGCCGCTCACACGCCAGCGCTCGCGGACGCGGTAGTGATTCTGGAAGTGAAGCAGCAAGTCGTCACTGGGCATGAGCCCGCCGGTGAAAAAGTGCTGCGCCATCCAATCCGAGGCGTTGCGCACCTCGAAGGGATACGCGTACCGGCTGTGCGCGAATACGTGGACAAACAGCAACGCCTCAGGCCGCGACCATGAGGAGATGCGGCGCAGAAGCTCGCCGTAGTTGCGCATGTGTTCGAACATCTCAATCGAGACGATGCGGTCAAACCGCTTCCCGGTGTCGAAATCATTCATGTCCGCGGTGACCACCTCCAGGTTGGTCAAGCCGCGCCGCGCCGCCTCGCCGTCGATGAACTCTTTCTGCGAGCGCGAGTTCGATACCGCCAGGATGCGGCTGGTCCGATAGCGGCCCGCCATGAAGAGCGATAGCGAGCCCCATCCACAGCCGAGTTCGAGCACATCCTGCCCGTTCTCCAGGCCTGCCCTCCGGCAGGTCAGATCCAACATCGCATTCTCCGCTTCTTCCAGTCCTGAAGCGCCGGACCACAAGGCGCAACTGTACTTCATGTTGGGACCGAGTACATGCCGGTAGAACTCGGCGGGCACTTCATAGTGCTGTTCATTGGCGGCATCCTGACGGATGGCGATTGGGCTGCGCCGCAACTGCTCCACAAAGCGCATCAGGCGTTTGGCCTGCGCTTCCACTCCGCCTTCCTGTTCTTCCCGGAGGCGAGCGGCCAGGAGCCGCCGGATGCCCAATCGGATCAACCAATCGGGAAGCAGGTCCCGTTCGAGCCACTTGCTATAGCCGGCGTCCCGGACGGGTGAGAGGGTCGAAGTGCCTGCCTGCATGGGATGTTCCTTCATCGAGTCCCCGCTTGCAGGGATTGACTCAGCCGCCTCAGGACCGGCGCCAGTAAGACGTAGATCGCGAGCGACGCCAGCGAACCGAACATGAACCATGCCAACAGAGCGTGAAGCGTTGCGGTCCAGAGCGTGGCGATCGCGTTCCAGACATCGGCCCGGATCAGGGCGATGATCTCGCCCACGGTGATCCGAACCGGCGGGACGGAGAGAATCCACCCCCCGACCCGGATGAAGGGCACCAGGAGAGCGAACTGCAACGGGTACACCAAGTAATTGACCAACTGGAGGGCCGGTAGATTCAGCCGCAGCAGGACCGCCGCGAGGAAGCACAAGATGGAAGTAGATCCCAGAACCGGTGTCACACCAAGCGTGATCCCCAGCGCGATGCTCAGGGCGATCTTCTCCGGTGTGATGCCCTGGCGCAGCAAATCGAGAACCGGATTCAAGATCTTTCGCCTTAACCAGCCGGCGCTCATCGGGACCGCCTCCACGAGACTGCTTCAGCCGGTTCTTCCGCGCGGAGGCGCATCAACGGGGTCAGCATGTAGAGAGATATCGCAATGGCCCAAGAACTCGCGGCATAGCTTGGCCGCGCATCCCAGAGGCTCACCGCCAGAGCAGTCCGGATCGTCAATACGATCATCCAGACGAAGATCGCTCCGAACAACAGCTTCAGAAACAGTTTCATTGAGCAGGCTCCCGCGAAGATTTCGCTTTCAATCGGGTCAGGTGCCGCTCGAAATGCGTGAGGTCCTGGAGGACGAGGAGCCCGTCTCGCGTGAGCCCGTTCGACACCGTGGAAGCGCCGCTGCCCCCTAGCCACAGTTCGGTATTCGAGGGAAGCTCTCCGGCGAGCTGACGGACCTCCGCCACCGCGGCGGGCGTCGCATTCGTCTTCATGATGCCGAGTACTACTGCGTGTGGCTCGCTCTTCGCTGCCGCCCGGAGCACTTCACGCGCCGGGAGGTTCGGGCCAAGGTACGCCACTTCGCATTCGTGCCCAACCGCAAGCAGAGACGCAGCCAGGATGCCGAATTCGTGGAGTTCGCCCGGGGGCGTTGTGAACAGCATGCGATGCGAGCCGGGGCCGCCTTTCTGAAGTCGAACGAGTCCGCCAAGGAGATTGCGCACGCAGGCGGAGAGCATGTGCTCCTGGGCGATGTGGAAGACTCCGTTCTCCCAGTTTTCTCCGGTTAACCGCATCAGGGGAAAGACGACACGGTGCACCAGTTCGCTGGGGCGCAGCAACAGAGCCAACCTACCCAACTCGTCATTGGCGACAGCATAGTTGTAGGCTCCGATGGCATCCAGGAGCGGCCGGAGGACCGGCGCAGCGGGTTCCGGGGGCGGGGCGATCTCCGCCTTGCCGCGGAGAAGCTGGGCGTTGCGCTCCAACTCTTCGAGTTTTGCGTCGGGCAGCGATGCCACCTGGCCGATTGAGCGTCCGCTGTCAACAGCGCTTTTCAGAAGGAGCAGACGCCGGATGGCGCGTTCATCGTAGAGCCGTCCACGCTCCGCCCTTGCCGGAGTCACGGCGTTGTACCGCCGCTCCCAGGCACGAAGGGTATCCACGGAAATCCCAGTCAGCTTGGCGGCCGCCCGGATCGGGTATTCGACAGGCACAGTTTCGAATGTAGCGCAGGCCGTTTCAGTTGTCAAGTGTTTGTCCAATACATATTCTTGACAAATGCTGAACATGCCTGCTAAAGTGAGGCTTGTGATATCTTCAGCGCAACCCCGGCGGTACCGGTTCGGAGCCGTCATCCCTTTTGCAATCCTGCATTCAGGTCTGTTGGCTGTCTTCTTCTACCCGCCAACGCTGGCCCTGCTGGTCTTGATGGCTGCAACGTACTCCATCCGAATGTTCGGCGTCACCGCCGGATACCACCGCTACTTCAGCCACCGAAGCTACCGCCTCGGCCGGGTTGGGCAGTTCCTCATGGCGTTTCTGGCCCAGACGTCCGGCCAGAAAGGTGTTCTTTGGTGGGCGGCTCACCATCGCGACCACCACCGGCATTCGGACACCGAGCGGGACATTCACTCACCCCGGCAGCGAGGCTTCTGGTGGTCGCACGTTGGCTGGATTCTCTCGAACGTGCACGACGCCTACGAACCCAAAAAGGTGGCGGATCTTGCCAAGTTCCCGGAATTGAAGTGGCTCGACCGCCATCACTGGATCCCGACGGTCATATTTGCGGCCTTCATCCTCTTAACCGGCGGCGCCGCCGCCTTCGTTTGGGGCTACGTTCTCTCCACCGTGCTGCTCTACCATTGCACCTTCGCGATCAATTCGCTGGCCCACATCTTCGGCACGCGCCGTTTCGAGACCCCAGACCACAGCCGCAACAACTGGCTCCTCGCTCTGATCACTTTTGGCGAAGGCTGGCACAACAACCACCACTTCTCGATGGGGAGTTGCCGGCAGGGGATCCGCTGGTGGGAAATCGATATCACCTACTGGGCGCTGAAGCTGATGGCCGTGCTCGGCCTGGTGCGGGATTTGCGGCCCTTCCGGATTCCGGTTGCCAGGGCGCAGGAGGCCAAGTGATGCGCATCGCGGTAGCCCCGGTTATTGCCGCGCATGATCGGTGCTATGCTTGAGTCGGTCAAGGATTGCGCGACCGGGCCATCCCGGCGAGTGGAGAGCTCGCATGGTTGATCTCATAGCCATTCAGATCGCAGTAGCAGCCCTTTATGCGAGCCTGTGGTTCCTGGTCGCGCTGAGATTACGACGGAACGACGTGGCGGACATCGCATGGGGCGCCGGGTTCATCGTTTTCGCCCTCGTGGCGCAGTTCGCGGTGGCCGACGTTTCGTGCCGTGGAATACTCGTCCTGGCGCTCGTGACCGCGTGGGGCCTGCGCCTCTCGTTGCACATCGGCCTGCGGAACCGCGGAAAAGCTGAAGATCCGCGATACCGGCAGTGGCGCGAAGAATGGGGAGACCATGCGACGATACGGGCGTATTTCCAGGTTTTCCTGCTGCAAGGTCTTCTCATCGTTCCTGTTCTCAGCCCCGTGACCTTTATCCTGGCTCATCCCGATGCTGATCTCACTTGGCTTGACGCCCTCGGTGGCGCTGTCTGGCTGGTGGGCTTTGTTTTCGAGGCCGTCGGGGATCTTCAGTTGGCGCGATTTAAGAAGGACCCGCGCAACGGCCGACGACTCATTACTTCGGGGCTCTGGAAGTACACGCGCCATCCCAACTACTTCGGCGAGGTAACGCTGTGGTGGGGCGTATGGCTGATCGCCTGCTCCGCGCCTGGAGGTTGGAGGACCGTTGTCGGCCCGGCCACCATCACCGCGTTAATTCTGTTAGTGTCGGGCATCCCGCTCCTTGAGAGGAAATACGAAGGAAACCTCGAATTCAAGGAGTACAAGCGGCGGACGAGCGCTTTCTTTCCGCTCCCGCCCAAACCATGAAGGAGGTTGATCATGTGGCATTCACTGAAGGTGTTTCTGTTCCTGCCGCCCCTGCTGTTGGCGCTTGACTATGTCTGGCTCGGGGTCTTCGCATCGAACCTGTATAAGAAAGAGCTCGGGACTTTCCTGCGCATGTCGGGGACTTCTTTGCAGCCCATCATCTGGGCTGCTGCGGTGGTATACGTTGCCATTCCCGCAGGGATCATCCTCTTCGTCCTGCCCCGGATTTCCACGGACAATCTCACCGGCTCCGCGCTTCTTTGGGGCGCCCTCTACGGCGTCGTGGTCTACACGGTATACGACATGACCAACTATTCGCTCGTGCGCGACTGGCCCTTGCGCGTGTCGCTGATCGACATCTGCTGGGGCGGTCTGCTCAATGCTATCGGGGCCGTGGCCGCGGCCTGGCTGGACCGGTGGTTGAAGTGATGCCTCAAGTAGTGAAGTGATGTGGGACCCGTTCTCCGGGAGGCGCCATCCGACGCTGAGGTGACTTCGCTCGTCTAAATTGGCCCCTTTCGATCGTCTGAAATGGCCCCACCTGAGAGGCCGCCGGCTAGTACTGATGTAACGCTGGCGAGATGAACAGGAGAACGAAAGTGGAATTATTCGAACAGCTCCGGCGCGACTACGAAGCGGGTGGAACGATCCGAGAAGTGGCCAAGAAGCACGGAGTGCACCGGCGAATGGTGCGGCAAGCGATCGACAACGCGGTGCCGCCAGACAGGCGAAAGCCGCAACGCGAGCAACCGAAAATCGGTCCGGTCAAAGAATTCATCGATCAAATCCTAAGCGGTGACAAAGAGGTGTGGCGCAAGCAGCGGCACACCGCACATCGAATCTGGACGCGGCTATGCGAAGAACTCCCCGAGCACCCGATCGGAGAAGCGACGGTGCGCGCCTACGTGCGCCGCCGCAAGATCGAAATGAAAACATTGTCGAGCGATGTCTTCGTGCCGCAATCCTACTCGCCGGCGCAGGAAGCGCAGGTCGATTGGTTTGAAGCCGACGTCTGGCTCGCGGGCGAATTGAAACGGCTGCAGGTGTTCGGCATGCGCAGCATGTTCAGCGGCGGCGCCTTTCACCGGGACTACACCAACACGACGCAGCAATCGTTTCTCGAAGGGCACGAGCACGCCTTCGCTTACTTCGGCGGCGTCTTCCGTCTGCTGCGCTACGACAATCTCTCGGCGGCGGTGAAGAAAGTTTTGCGCGGCCATCAACGCGAAGAGACGCAGCGCATGATTGCGTTCCGTTCGCATTGGGGTTTTCAAAGCGACTACTGCACACCGGGCGCGGGCCACGAGAAAGGAGGCATCGAAGGCGAGGTCGGCCGCTTCCGGCGAAACTGCATGGTGCCGGTGCCAGAAGCCGGCGACATGGACAAACTGAACGCGCTGTTGCTGGAGCGGAGCCGATTGAGCGAGCGGCGTACCGTCGACGGCCGCGCGGCTTCGGTGCGCGACGCGATGCTGGCCGAGCACGCGCATCTGCTGCCGCTGGCCGAACAAAGCTACGAACTCGAAGAGACGATGTTTCCGCTGGTGGACCCCAACGGCTGCGTGTGTGTGAAGACCAATCGCTACTCGGCGCCGCTACGCCCCGGTGTGCGGCCGATGGTGAAGGCATGGCCGCTGCGCGTGGAGATTTTCGAAGACCTCGAGTGTGTGGCAACACATCCACGCTGTTACGGGCGCAGCCGCGAGATTCTGAACCTGGAGCATTATCTCGATGTACTGGAGGACAAACCGGGAGCGATGCGCGGCTCGACGCCGCTGGCGCAGTGGCGTGCGGCGGGCCGTTGGCCCGATTACGTCGACCGCTATTGGTAACGGCTGGAGCAGCGGGTGGGCTCGTCGCGCGCCACCCGCGACATGATTTCTCTGGTGCGCGTGGGGCTATCGGAAGGGTGGGATAAACTGCTGTTCGCTTTCCGGGAAGCCGAGCGATTGGAGATCAGCGATCCAGCCGGGGTGCGACACATCTTGTTTGTTCCCGACGCCCGGCAACGAAGACTGGATGCGATCCGGCTGGCCGACGAACTGGCCGAGTTTGAACGGCCGATGCCGATGATGGACAGCTACGACATGCTGTTGGGCGAGGTGGTGTGATGAAGGTCAACACACTCGATCAGGCCAGTGTGCGGCAGTATGGCAAGGCGTTGCGATTGCCGGCCGTGGTTGGAAATTTCGCGACGCTGGCCGAACAAGCCGTCAAGGAGAATCAGACGCACGTGCGTTATCTGGAAGCGCTGTTGGCGCTGGAATGCGAAGAGCGAGACCGGCACGCGATCGCCAATCGTATCCGCGACGCGCAACTGCCGCGGTTGAAGACGATCGAAGAGTTTGCCTTCGCGCAAGCGCCGCGCGTGCCGGCGGCCAAGATCCGCGAACTGGCCGAGGGCGGCTATATCGAACGCAGCGAGCCGGTGATCTTCATCGGCGATTGTGGCACCGGCAAGACGCATCTGGCGACGGGACTCTGTGTGGCCGCGTGCCGCCAGAAACGGCGTGTGCGATTCATCACCGCGGCCGCGTTGGTCAATGAATTGGTCGATGCGAAACAGAATGGGCAGGTCAAGCGCATGATGGCGCGCTGGGCCAAGTACGATCTGATTGCGCTCGACGAGGTTGGTTATGTGCCCCTGGCCGATATCGGCGCCGAGTTTTTGTTTCAGGTGATCTCGGACCGGGCCGAGCGCGCGGCGTTGATCGTGACCACGAATCTGCCGTTCTCGGAATGGACGACGGTGTTTCCCAATCCGCGGCTGTGCCAGGCGCTGTTGGACTGCATCACCGACCGCGCTCATATTATCGACACCGGCTCGGAGTCGTACCGATTTCGGCGCACGATCGAAAGCAGGCGAGGCCGATGAGGGTCGCCTTGTTAGCGGCCCCCGGCAGAGCCGGGGGCCTTCGTTCGTGAGCCGCTCAAAGCGGCTGGTCGGGGTCGCTGTCGCGGCCCCGTGGTTTGGCGCCACCTCAACGGTGAC
>VFZW01000292.1 GCA_016871055.1 Acidobacteriota bacterium | reverse complement strand
CAATCGTTGGCCTTCGGTGGCGATCCGGCTCGATTGAATACTCTGCTCGATCACGCTTTCGATCGCAACTGGTTCGCGCTGCCGGACCAGTTTCTCCGCGCCGGATCGCGCAAACAGAAGCACCTCTTCCACCATAGCGCCCAGCCGCTCGCTTTGCTCTTGAATCAACGCGCCGTACCTTTCCACCTGCTCCGGATTCCGCGCCACCCGGCCGCGCAAATTGAATGCCGCCGTTCGAATCACGGTTAGTGGAGTCCGCAATTCATGCGAGACTCCGGCCACAAAGTTCATCTGCATCTCCGCCAGTTTCTGCTGTTGCCGCGTTGACCGCACCAGCAGCGTCGCGGTCGCCACCATCAACAGTAGGATCGCGCCGGAAATCGCCAGATTCCGGTAACGCACCTGCGTGACGATCGAATCCACCGAGCCGTTTGCCGGCCACGCCCGCAACAACCACCGCCCGCGTCCGCCGTCCGGAAGCCGTAATCCTCTTTCGCTTCTTCGCTGTGGAAACGGTCGCTGCCGCCTCACATCGAACAGCGTCGTCGATCCGTCGAACTCCTCAGGCCCGGCCGCGTCGCCGTGCAGAATCTCTCGTTGGGAGCCCTCGCGATTGGCGCGTGAGATCTGCCACGCCAGTGGAAAGCCGAACGCTGCGTCGGCGCTCATTAAACGTGGGAGCGTCGTGCCCAACAGGAAGTCGGCATCGTATTCGATGACGAGCCAGTCCAGTTCCGGTACTCCTCCCGGAGACGGAAATCGCATCGGCCGGCCGCCTCGGAACCGGGGAAACTCGATCAGTGTGCCGTCGTTCGACGAGTCTGGAGGACGGCCAACGCCCCTCGCCCTCGCCGTGATTTGCGCCTGCATCGACTCCCAGCCCGCCGGCCACGCCGACGCCTCAAATCGCATCGCCTTCCGGTCCAATAACAAAAGCTGAACCCCGTCTTTTTCCGGAACCGCAATGCCAAGCCGCTTGACGATACCGCTCTCTGTCGCCTGCTCCGCCCACCTGCGATAAGCCCCCAAGTAAGCCTCCTCGCGAGGCTGCTCTTCAAAGGCATCGCGTTCCGGCACCAAAGCGCTTGCGGTGTCGCTCAGCGTCCGGTCGAACTCCCGGCCCACTAACTCCAACGATTCCCGCAGCGCGTTCCGCATCCGCGCCTTGTCCGCTTCGCCGATCTCTCCCAACCAACGAAATTGAAGGACCGCCAGGACAATGCACAGAACGGCGAGAAACCCAACGGTCGCCCACGATCCTAACGCTTTGCGGCGAAACTGTTCCATGCTCATACGATATACCTGCGCCTTATCCCTCTCTTCCAGTAAACGCCGAATCCGCTTCGTCGGCTGCAAGTTCTCGGTAAAACTCCGGTTAAGAACGTTAAGCCGTATCCTAAGAGAATAGCTATGATACGGTCCGCAATCCCCAGCCTGATTCTCACCGCATCTCTTTTTGGCGGCGAAGTCCGCGGCGTCTGGATCGCCCGGGATTCCCTCGGCTCTCGCGAACGCGTCCGCGAGACGATACAGACGATCGCCGGTGCGAACTTGAATACGGCCTACGTGCTGGTCTGGTCGCAAGGCTATCCGCTCTACAAGAGCGCCGTGTTCGAGCGAGAGACCGGAATCCGCACCGACCCCCAGTACGGTGATCGCGACATCCTGCAGGAAGCCATCGACGAAGCCAAGCCGCTTGGAATTACAGTCATTCCCTGGCTCGAGTACGGTTTTGTCGGCGTCTGGTCCGGCCGTCTTCACGGTGACTCCCTGGGGCCGATCTTCGACAAGCATCCGGACTGGATCGCACGCAACCGTGCCGGCTCTACTCGGTTCCCGATCCCCGGCGGCGCCTACTACCACTGGATGATCCATACTCACCCCGACGCCCAGAACTTCCTCATCGAAATGATGGAAGAGTTGATCGCCAACTACGACGTTCCTGGCGTTCAATTCGATCGCGCCCGCTACCCAGACCTCGATTGCGGGTACGATGAGCACACTAAATCCCTTTACGCCGCAGAGCACGATGGCGCTCAGCCTCCGGAAAATCCGCGCGATGCGGCCTGGGTTCGTTGGCGCGCCGATAAACTCAGCCAGTTCCTTGTTCGCGCCGGGAAGCGCCTGAAGGCTGCCGATTGGCGAACTCTCTTTACAAACGCCCCAGTACCCACTCCTGATGGATATGCCTCCTTCGCACAAGACGTACCGGCCTGGGTGAGGGATGCCTCTCACGATTTTCTTTCTCCCCAAATCTATTGGCGAGATCTGGATACTTTCAAATCCAAGCTCGAATTACATATGCGCTTGTACGGCGATTCCTCTCGCATGGTGCCCGGCATCGCCGTCGACGCTGCTAACCCGCAGCGGCTCGTCCAAATCATTGAAACCGTTCGTTCTGCCGGATTGCCAGGTGTTGTGATCTGGTATCATGAAGAGCTCCAAAAAAGCAAAGCGTACGACTTACTCAAGGCTACGGTTTTTTCCGAAAAAGCGCCGCTTCCTTGGAAGTAGGATTTGGGCGCGATGGCCACTAATGTCATTCCTTAGAACTTCGTAAGTGGATTCGCACTGAGTTCATAGGGGTACCCTCAGTTGACCATGTACTAGAACCCCTTTAACATTGAAGCGTGGTGTTGGAAAACGCAATGAATATCGGCAATGCCATTATCGACCAGCCCGAAGCTCTCCCCATCGAGGAGACGGCTCCCAAACGCATTCGGATCGTAATCGCCGACGATCACCCCATCGTTAGAGATGGGATCCGGCGACTGCTTTCCATGGAACCCGACGTTGACGTCGTTGGCGAAGCGGGCGACGGCCGAGGCGTTCTCGACATCGTTCACGAGACCGATCCCGACGTGCTTCTGCTCGACCTTCGCATGCCAAACCTCGACGGCCTCGGGGCTCTTCAAACCCTGCAGCAGACCAATAAGCGGACCAAAGTAATTGTCCTCACCGCGTCCGAGGACAAGAACGAATTCGTACAAGCGATGAAGCTCGGCTGCTCGGGTATTGTGCTCAAGCAGACCGCTCCGGAGTTGATCGTCAAATCGATTCGCAAGGTTTCCGCCGGCGAGATCTGGCTCGATTCGCACACTACCGCCGCGGTCATGCGCCAGTTCGCCACTCCTGGCAGCGAGATGGCCGCTTCCGGCAGCGGTTCGGCCAAAGGCCGCGAACGGTCACCCTTGTCCACTCGCGAACGCGAAATCGTTGCACTGGTTGCCCAGGGTTACAAGAACAAGGAAATGGCCGAGAAGATGTTTATTTCCGAGCAGACCGTCAAGAACCACTTGCACAACATCTTCGACAAGCTCGGCGTCTCCGATCGGCTCGAACTAGCCCTCTACGCAATCCACAAGGGCTTGCATCTGCAAACTTAGACACATTCGCTCGAGAACCGCCGCGCATCGCGTTAATGGTTCTCAAAGACCATGTGTCCGGGGTCGATTTGTTTCGCCCGGCAGTGTTGTTCGTACAGCCGTGCGTAGCTCAAGTTGGTGTAGTCGGACTCCGCAAATCCGAGCTCCGCTGCTTCGCTGTCGATCCATTTCGAATCTCCTTCGAGTTCGACGAAATCGCCGATGGGCGTTTCGTCGATCATGACGATACCGGCAAGACCGGGGCGAGCCCATTCCGTGCGGAATTTTTCGTAGCGAAACGTCGGAATGAATCCGAGACGATTGAGTATCAATGCGAACTTGACGGGATCCGTGACGCCGCATTCAATCTCTTCGCGTTCCTTGTGTTTTGCCACCGAAGCCCGGCCCTTGAACGTGAAGATTGACTCGTCGCCCGCCCGACGAAGCCGGATGAGTTCGCCTCTCGCGCGAAGCGATCCGTCGGGCAGGTCGTAAATTGTGTTTTGCTCGAAGTGGCGTGGCCGGTGCTCCACATAGCCGCGCGCCCGAAGCGTTTCGATCAGTTGAGCCAGATCGGAGACAGGTACTTTGACTTCGATTTCACGGTGCAGAACCCCAATACTCATTTCCCAATCGTAGCAGCGATGTGCTAACCTGCATTCGATCCGTGCGCCCGTAGCTCAGCTGGATAGAGCATCTGGCTTCGAACCAGAGGGTCGGGAGTTCGAATCTCTCCGGGCGCACCAAGCAACCCACTTTGAATCAATTGATTGCGGGTTGTTCGCTTTGCGTGATCGGCGAGCGGCTTTCCAGAGTGTGCCCGTTTTTGTGCGTACCTCTTGCACTTTGTGCCTTCCGCATCGCTTCGAGCACGCTCTCGGTTTGCGGGTGAACGTAGCGCCGCGTGGTTGAAAAGTCGCTGTGCCCGGCAAGGTAGGCAAGGGTGTACGGGTCCATGACCTCGGCCCAGCGCGTCAGGCACGAATGCCGGAATGTGTAAGGCACGAAGTATTCGACCTCGGCCAACTGGCACGCCGCCTTGTGCTGCTTCTGAATCGTGCATTTGTCGATATGCCCGCTCTTCGTCGGGGCCGGAAATACCCATTCCGAATTGCCGAATGCCCCGCGCCGCATGTGAAGGATCGCCGCCGCTCGATCCGGCAGCGGAATGACTCGCCGCGCATTTGCCGTCTTGCCGTGGGCGATTCGCAGTGTTCCCTCTGAAATCTCGTCCCATCGAAGGCGATGGCACTCCTCGGGCCGGAGGGCGCAATCCATGAGCATTACAGCCACGTGGTGAAGCAGGAAGGGGTCACGGGGCGTGCAGGGTGTTTCTCCGCGTTGCGTCGCCCTGATGCCCGCCAGCGCGCGATTGTGGGCTTCCAGAATTCGATTGCCGACTTGCACGGATGCCGCAATGTACTTAGCCTCTTCGTCATTCGAGAGAACACGTTCGCGCCGCTGTTCGCCCGGCAGCATTCGGACAACCGGAAGCCGCTTCGCGACGCGCTCCCACTCCTCGGCGAGTTTAAACATTCGCCGGAGTACTTCCAGTTTGCGGTTCGTGCTGGAGACGGCATATCCCGACTCTCGTAACTTGGCGATAAATGAAGAGATTTGCTCCTGCCTGATCGCGTCGAGCGTGGCGTTCGCGAGCGTGGGAAATTCAAGGAGCGATTGGATGCCGCCCTCGTAGTAAGCGAGCGTTCGCGGCTTGTCGGCGCATCGTTGTGCGACGAAGGGGCGGAACTCGTTTTCGGCGAACTCCTTCAGCGTCGGGATCTTCGCCTTCTCCCGTATGCCGACTTCGCCCTTCGCTAGCGCCGTCTTGTGCGCGGCTTCCATCTGTTCGGCCACCCGCTTGTTGGTGTGCTTGGTGGACTCGCGGATCTCTTCGTTGTTCCACCGGAACCGATACCACCAGACGCCGCCCCGCTTATACACGCTCATGTTTGTTTCCTTTCCATATTATGGTATCAGTACTACATGTTGCTATCAATTACTATTCACTGTTCTTTGTGCTCAACTTAGCTACAATATGCGTATGGGACGCCCCCCCGCCGCCAAAGACCACAAAGGACTGCCGGAGAAGACTTCGGAATGGCCGAAGCTCGCGGTCAGCGTTCGTCCATCGACGCGTTCGCTGGTCCAAGCGCTTGCCATGCTGGAGCGCCGCGCCGCGTGGCAAATTGTTGAAGATGCGCTACGGCAGTACGCCGATAGGCTACCCATCGAGGACCGGCGCATCGTTGACGGGTTTGTGCGGCGCGTCGGATCGAAGTGAGATTGAAGTCCGGCGCCTCCGGACTAAACACGTTCCCCGCCGCCGGCCGATCGACAGCCAAGCGTTAGCCATGTACTCAATGCGCTGGACTTTGGCCCCCAGGCTGACGGCGGCGGCGATGACGGCGCCGGTGGAGATATACACGCCACAGTCCTTCTCGGCTGCTCGCGCGAAGCTGGACGCGGACGTGCCCCACGCGCGGTTGATGGTTTTGCGGATGTTGCAGTCGGAGAGGAAGTCCCGAGCGCGCAGGAACTCGGCGACGGAATCCGGATCGAGCAGCGCGGCGCGGGAGGTTTCGTAGCGGTGGTGGATGAAGTCCAGAAAGCCCTCGCGCGTTAGTCGTGGGTGTTTGTCCATCACGCGCTTGATCGAGGCGATGGCTCGTTTTTCGGTCATGGGTTACTTTCTTGGTAGTACTTCGAGTGTCCAAGTAATGCGAAAAACGGGACAACGGGACACAGATGGACAAGTTTTTCAATATCACCCTCATGAGGCTGTTTTTCTATAGGAGATAGGTGAATCATTGTCCCACCTTGTCCCGCTGTCCCGCCGCGCGAATCGCGATTCCCTCCCATGCCCGGATCGCGCCGTCATTCTTCTTCGCCTTCCGAACACCGGGGATTCGCTGGATTCGATCATCAAACTGCGATTTCGTGAGCGGGAAACGAACGGCGTTCCTGGCTTCGTAATCCTGATAAGCCGCCCACAGGTCGGCAACGCTGACCCAGAATCCTGACCGCACAATGCACTCATCTTCGATAAACTCCTTCAGCCGGTCTGAGTCGGCCCTGTAGCCCTCGGTCGCTGCCGAGACTTCCGGGGGATCGCTCAGCCCGTGGCGCAGGTAATCCGCCGCGCCCCGCGCCAGCCAACTCATGATTCCGGGAAGTTCGACGCGCATCTTGTCCAACAGGTTCGGGTCGATCTCATCTTCGGGGATCGTGACGCTAAACGGAACCAGCTTGATCCGGTTCCAAACGGCATCGTTCGAATTGTTGACGATGGGGCGATGATTGCAGTCTATGAAGAGTTTGTGTGACGGTTTGAAGGTGAACGGATTCTCGCGAAGGTATCTCGCTTTGATTTCACCCATGCCGGTCAAGTACTTCACGCGGGAGAGATTGAACTTCATGCCCGCTTCCGGTTCGGATGCCACTACGAAACGAACGCCTTGCAAGTCCGCGATATCAGTGCCGATGGCGTTATTGCCCGCCGCCTGCCGTTGGTCGGCCATCAGTGATTCGATTTGCAGTTGGCCCGCGTACTGATTGCCGCCAAGCGCCAATCGGATGATCTCTACAAGCGTGGTCTTGCCGTTGTTGCCGCCGCCCCACCAGATGAATAGCACTTTGCCGGGAATGCCGATGCTCGCAAGGCCTAGGGAGCGTTGAAGGAACAGAATCAATCGGTCGGCCCTTTCCTTTTCGCTTACGCTGGCGTTTACCCCGTCGCCCATAATGCGCCGCAGGAATTTGAGGAACAACGGACAGACCGCTGTCGGGTCAAACTCGTAAGGGATAAGTTTCGAGATGAGATCGTCGCGTCGATGCTCCCGCAAACGCCCGGTGCGTAGCTCCAGTGTTCCGTTTTGAAAGTTTAGAAGTTCATCGCAAGAGTCAAACTCAGAAGCCAAAACTTGCCGTACTTTTCGTTTCGCGACTTCGATCATATTGGCGATGCCCGCGCGGGAGAGCGACTTGCTGAGAAACCCCAGGAATGCTTTCCGCTTCTCGGCATCGTCGATGTCGCCTGCTTCGGCGAAGCACTCTCTAATGACCGACTCAGCGCGCTGGGAGACGAGGATAGAGCGGTCCAGCTTCCACTTCTTGCCGTCCCAAACGGCGAACGACTCTCGGGCTTCGCAAAACATCAGGTCGTTGCCGTGCGCAGCTACCAGCCGGTCCGCGTTACCGGTGTCGTTGGCCATGAATGCTTCGGCGCCGCCTGATTTGCGCGTCTTGAGTTTGTCCGCTTTGTGGGATGTTTGATCGACGGCGCGTACGAATTCATTCGCCGCTACGAGTTCGATAGCGATCCGCTCAGCGCTGCGCGGCGTACTCATGCGACCCGCCTGTCGAATTCCGCGAACAACTCTGCAAGCTGCGGCCCGGTCGCATTGGCCAACCTCTCATGGCGCGCGGTGATTTCCTCTTGCTTCGCATAGATATCCTCGGCGTGCGCGAGCAGGTCGATGTCGTGCAAGGCTTCCGCCTCGGCGCGCCGCTGATGGTACGCCGTGAGCAGAATACTCGCTGCCGTGCGCAGGTCGAGCATGTAGGCGTCGCGCCGCTCGACAAGTTGCGCTGCCACCGCGCGCGCAGCGTCGATCCGTTGCGCGAAGCGCCGCCGCTCCTCCGGCGTGCGCTCGGTAGTGCCGACGCCGAAGTTATCGCCGAGCCACGCAAGCGCCGCGCGCCGGTTAACGCCAAGCGCGGTTTCGACCAGCCGAAGAATTCCGCCGCCTTCAGCCCGCGCATGGTCGTACCATCGCCTCCGCTCGGCGTCGATGGAGACGTTGAAGCCGTCGCCACCACGCCAGAATGCGCGGCCACGGCCCGCCCGAAGAGGACCGCCCCCAAGGGCGGCCCACACTTCAGCGAAGCTGAGGTCTTCGATTCGGGGATGGCTCATACGCGCCCCCGTGCAAACTGGGCGCCGGAATTGAGGTAGAGCAGTTCGATGGCGATGTCTTTTACGCGCGGGTCCGAGGAGGATAATCCCTCGTCCCGGACGAAGGCCCGCTCATCGCGCGCCCCTTTCAGGCTTCCGCCAGTCGGCGT
The DNA here is from genome assembly GCA_016871055.1 of Acidobacteriota bacterium. Lineage (GTDB taxonomy): Bacteria > Acidobacteriota > Terriglobia > Bryobacterales > Bryobacteraceae. The sequence goes on along the minus strand of VFZW01000292.1, from coordinate 497 downwards.
TATAATCGTGGTGTCAAAGGTAATTTTGAAGGCCGTGCGAGATCCTGAACCCGCGCGGCCTTTCCCGTTTCGGTGCATCGTTAGTAGGCCTCCGCGTGTTGGCCGCCGACTGGAAGCGAGTCAATCCACGCCGCGACCTCCTCCGGCTTGTACCGAACAGCCGCTCCAATCTTCCGGTAGGGAGGGCCAGCCTTAATGAGACGCCAGCGACGAACCGACGCCACGGACAGACCCGTTAAGCGGGCAATATCACGCTCAGTGAGCAGTTCCTGAGGCATGCAAACAGTTACCATGTAGTCCTTTCCGGGGAGCAGATTTTGCTCTCCGTAGCCAGACTAAACGGGTTCATGCCGAATGAAACCTGCCTAAGAATTAGTATCTATCCAATAAGATTTTGACATTTCTTGGCAGGAAATCATGAAGTGGCGAAGCCGGAAGCCAGTTGAGGGATGATGACGAGCTCCCGGAGTTTGAGGGCGGTGGCGACAACGTCTTTG
>VFZW01000291.1 GCA_016871055.1 Acidobacteriota bacterium | reverse complement strand
AACCGTTTCGAACAACTTCATCGACGATGAAATCTTCGCCAAGCTGCGCCGGTTCAACATCGTGCCATCGCGCTTGACGACCGACGCGGAGTTCATCCGCCGCGTTTGCCTGGACATCACCGGCCGTATTCCGCCGCCGGGTCGCGTCGCGGAATTTCTAGCCGACAAAGATCCGCGAAAGCGCGCGAAGTTGATCGACACCTTGCTCGAATCGCCCGAGTACGTCGACTACTGGACGTTCCGCATCTCCGATATCTTCCGCGTGGCGATCTTCCCGGTCGGTATCAACCCGAAGTGGACGCAAGACTACTCGGAATGGATTCGGGACGCCATCGAACGCGATCGTCCGTACAGCGAGGTTGCGTCGGAGCGCATCACCGCGCAGGGCTACAGCCCGGCGTCGCGGCACTATCTGCCCTACCTGGTCATTCCGCCGGCCGAGAATATGATGGGCGAACAGGTGCGCATCTTCATGGGCCGCCGCATGGACTGTGCGCAATGCCACGATCATCCTTACGAAGGCTGGACGCAGAATCAGTTCTGGGGACTGACCGCATTTTTTGGCCCGATGTTCAAGTTGGGCGGAAACCCGGACTCGGTGATCTTCGATTTTCCGCAAGGCAAAGAGGTTGCGGCCGATGTACCGGTGCCCACGCCGCTCGGTGTTTTTCATCCGCGTACCAAGGAAAAGGTGCAGCCGGCGCTGCTTGACGGAACGGTGTACCCGTTTGAGAAGACCGAGTTCCCGCGACGCGAGTTGGCGAAGTGGATGACCTCGCATCCGTACTTCGCCGAGGCTGCCGTAAACCGCATCTGGTCGGGATTCTTCGGCCGCGGCTTCGTGAATCCGGTCGACGATTTCCGCACGACAAATCCACCGAGTCATCCGGAGCTGCTTGCGAGACTCGGCGGGGAGTTCGAGCGTGGCGGGTATCGATTCAAAAACATCATCCGATTGATTGCGAACTCGCGCGCCTACCAACTTTCGGCGTCACCCGAACCTTCGAACGCCGCCGACAAGATCAACTTTTCACACGCGTTGCCGCGCGCGCTCGACGCCGAGATTTTGCTTGACGCGATCGCCGATGTGACTGGCGTACGCGAGCGATTCTCGGTCGGCACCAATCGCGGCGAGTGGCGCGGCGGCAAGGCCCCGCTTGGCACACGCGCCGTAGAATTGAAGGAGAGCGACATCTACGCCACGGCGTTTTTCGACGCGTACGGAAAGCCGAATCGCTACTCGGTGCCCGAGCGCGACGTGTCGCCGAAGCTGGCGCAGGCGCTTCATTTGCTCGCTGGCACGACTTACAACAATACGTTGTGGGCTGACGGTTCGCGCGCGAAGAAGCTCGTCGCGCGGGGAGCGTCGACTAGCGAAATCATCAATGAGTTCTACACCGCCGCGTTTTCGCGCGCGCCGTCAAAGGACGAGTCGGCGGCGCTCGAAAAGATGATCGCGGCCGCGCCGAACCGGGAACAATCCATACAGGATATGGTTTGGGCTATCATCAGTTCACGCGAGTTCGCGGAGAATCATTAGGGGAGCCGCATGTTTCAAACGCAATCGAAATGGACACGCCGCGACTACATTCGCGCAGGTTCGCTTGGTTTCTTTGGCCTGCACTGCGGGCTTCATGCCGCGCCGGCGAAGGCGAAGTCGTGCATTCTGATTTGGCTTGAGGGCGGTCCCGCGCAGATGGACACCTTCGACCCGAAGACGAATAGCAACTTCCGGCCGATCGCGACCAACGTCGCTGGCATTCAGGTTTCGGAGTTGTTGCCCCAATTGGCCAAGCGCATGGACAAGCTGGCGCTAGTGCGTTCCATGAGTTCGTTCGGCGACGATCATCCGCAAGCGGTGCATTATGCGGCGACGGGGCATTTGCACAATCCCGCGATGCAGTTTCCAAGCCTCGGCGCGATTGTTGGCAAAGAGCTGGGCGCGAAGAATGCGATGCCGCCGTACGCGATCGTTCCGAAGTGGGAATCGGGCCGGCAATATGAAGAGTATTTTCGATCCGCGTTTCTCGGCGCCGACTACGACCCGATGTTGATTCCGGATCCGTCGAAGGGTAAGTTCGAAGTGGCCGACATGGGATTGCCGAAGTCGGTGACGCCGGCGGCGATCGATAGCAGGCAGGCTTTCCGGCAAGTGATCGAACGCGAGTATCGCGCGCGCGTTGAGAGCGCCGAACACGCCAAGCTCGATACGTTCCAGAAGAAGGCGCTCGAAATGCTGCTGACGCCGAGCGTGCGCGATGCGTTCGATCTTTCCAAAGAGACCGATAAAACGCGCGACAGCTACGGACGCGACAGCGTCGGGCAAAGCCTGTTGTTGGCGCGGCGGCTGATTGAAGCCGGGACGAGATTTGTCACCGCGGCGGGCTATCACGGCAGTTCGTGGGACACGCACACCGACAACGACCGGTTGCATCGCGACCGGCTGACGCCGCCGCTCGATCGCGGTTTGTCGGCGTTGATCGACGACCTTGTCGCGCGCGGGCTTTACGACGAAACGATGATCGTGGTGATGGGCGAATTTGGCCGAACGCCGCATATCAACGCGGGGCTGGGGCGCGATCACTGGCCGAAATGCTGGTCGCTGGCGCTTGGCGGCGGTGGGCTTCGCACCGGCATTACGGTTGGCAAGAGTGATGAGCGCGCGGCGAACGTGGTGGAACGAAAAACGTCGATCGGCGATCTGTTCGCGACTGTGTACAAAGCGATGGGCATCAACTGGACGGTGGAGTACATGACGCCGATCGGGCGGCCGATCAAGATTGCGAATTCGTTTGAAGACACAACGGGCGAACCGATTCGGGAACTATTCGCCGGTTGATCGCGATGAAGTTCTGTTTGCTGTTTTCCGTTGTCCTGGCCGCGCAGCCGGCGCGCGCGATTCTGGAGTCGAAGTGCATCGTGTGTCACGGCCAGACGCGGATGGCGGGATTGGATTTGCGCGATCCGGCGGGATTGGCACGCGGCGGTTCGCGCGGCCCCGCCGTTGTGGCGGGCAATGCGGAAGCGAGTCTGCTGTACAAAGCCGTGCGGCGCGAAGGCGAGCTAAAGATGCCGCCGGGGCGCGAAGCTCTTTCTTCCGAGGAAGTTGACGTTTTGCGCGACTGGATTAATTCGGGTGCGCGCTTTGATGGATCTGTATCGAAGAATGCGTCGTGGTGGTCGTTCCGTGCGCCGGTGAGGCCGCGCTCGGGCAATTCTATCGACGATTTCGTAAGCGCGCGCGCGGCGGCGAAGGGGCTTCCGCTGGCCGCTGAAGCATCGCGCGCGGTGTTGGCGCGGCGCGCGTATTTCGATTCGCATGGCTTGCCGCCGGCGCCGGAAGAGGTCGACGCATTTATTGGTGATGGGTCCGCGAATGCCTATGAGAAGTTGATCGACAAGTTGTTGGCGTCGCCGCGCTACGGCGAGCGATGGGGCCGATACTGGCTCGATCTGGTGCGGTACGCGGATACTTCAGGCTTTGAGACGGACCACTTCTTCGTGAATGCGTGGCGGTATCGCGACTACGTGATTCGCGCGTTCAACGCGGACAAGCCGTACGACGTGTTCGTGAAAGAGCAGATCGCGGCGGACGAGATTTGGCCGATGGATGTCGATCTGGAAGGCACGTCGAAGTTGCCGAAGGAGAAGGAGGAGAATCAGAACCGGCGCATTGCGACGGGGCTGTTCACGATCGGTTCGTTTCCAATCGAGTACACCTACTACGGCGACCAGTTCCGCACGGAGTGGGCGGCGGAAGCGGTGGACACAATTGGCGCGGCGTTTCTCGGATTAACCGTCGGTTGCGCGCGTTGTCACGACCACAAGTTCGACGCGATCTCGCAGCGCGACTATTACTCGATGACGGCGCTTTTTGCGGGAAGCGCGGAACGCGAGATACAGCTCGGCTCGTTGTTCGATTTGCAAACGAGCACGCGGAGTTTTCCCTTGCTGGCGCAGGCGGAGGCCTATAAACAAATGGCCCGGCGCGGCGGCGGCAATCGCGCGGAGTTGCTGCAGAAGATCGGCGAGGCGTACTTACGCGCGCCGGCGCGGCCGCCGATGGCGAGTGTACTGGGTCACGAGGAGTTCGTGCGCGATACGCACATGCTACTTAAGGGCGATTTCAAGAATAAGGGCGCGAAGGTCGAGCCTGGATTTATCGCGGCGTTGAACGCGGGGCCTGCGATTAACGAGCCGAAGGGCGTGCGCTTTATTCCGGAGCGGCGCAAGGCGCTGGCCGAGTGGTTGACCGCGAAAGACAATCCGCTGTTGGCGCGCGTGATGGTGAATCGCATTTGGCAGGGGCATTTCGGCGAGGGCCTGGTGCGAACGCCGAACGATTTCGGAAGGCAGGGCGAAGCGCCGACGAATCCGGAGTTGTTGGATTGGTTGGCGGTCGAGTTTGCGGAAAAAGGTTACTCGATGAAGGCGATGCACAAGGCGATCCTGCTGTCGGCGGCGTACCGGCGATCGAGCGTGGCGCCGGAATCGGTGCTTCGCGCGGATCCGGAGAACTTCTTTCTGACGCGGCAGAATCGAAGGCGCTTGGATGCCGACGCGATTCGCGATTCGACGCTCGCGGTTGCGGGCACGTTGAACATGAAAATGGGCGGCGTGGGTGTGATTCCGAAACTCACCGCCGAGGAGTTGCAGGCAGCGCGTATGCCGAACTTATGGCCGGTGCATCCCGATCCGGCCGAGCATAACCGGCGGAGCGTGTACTTGCAGATGAAGCGCTCGCTCACGCTGCCGATGCTGCAGATTTTCGACGCGCCGGATTCGTCGACGAGTTGCGCGCGGCGCGAGCGATCGACGGTGGCGCCGCAAGCGCTAGCAATGATGAATAGCGAGTTTAGTTCGGCGCGCGCGGAGGAGTTCGCGAAACGCGTGAAGGGCGCGGACCCGATTGGCGCGGCGTGGAAGATTGCGTTTGGGCGGGCGCCATCGGCAGATGAACGCGACACCGCGGCGTCGTACCTGGAACGCAATTCCCTGCCCCGGTTGTGCCTGTTAATTCTAAACATGAGCGAGTTTATCTATGTCGACTGAGCCGTCGCGAAGAGCATTTCTGCAGAACGCGGGACTCGGAATCGGCTGGCTGGCGGCGCAGAACCTGCTGCACGGCGCGGCGCCGCATTTTCCGGCGAAGGCGAAGCGAGTGATTTCGCTATTCATGCAGGGCGGGCCTAGCCAGGTGGACACGTTCGATCCGAAACCGTTGCTGGCGAAACTGCACGGGCAACATCCGCCGGAGAGCTTCGGAAACGTCGAATTTCAGAACGGGAAATTTCGAGACACGGTGATCCTGGGATCGAAACGAACGTTTCGGAAGTTTGGGCAGTCAGGGCTGGAGGTGTCGGACCTGTTCCCACACACGGCGAAGCATGCCGACGAACTTGCCGTCATCCGCAGTTGTTATCACGAAGGGTTCACGCACTCTCAAGCTCAGTTCCTGATTAACAGCGGTTGGCCGCGGATCGGGCGGCCGAGCGTGGGCTCGTGGATTTTGTATGGGTTGGGATCGGAGAATCAGAATCTGCCGGGTTTTGTGGTGCTGCTCGAAGGCGGGGTGCGATCGGGTCCGGCGGTGTATGGCAACGGGTTCCTGCCTGCGGAATTTCAGGGCACGACGTTTCGGCCAGGCAAGAATCCGATCTTGAACTTAACGCCGCCGGCGGGCATGGATGAGAAGGCGCAGCGGGATTTGCTCGATACGCTGCGCACGATCAACCGGCGTCACGCGAGCGAACGAAATCAAGACCGCGAGTTGAACGCGCGCATGGAGAGTTACGAACTCGCGTTTCGCATGCAGCTGGCCGCGCCGGAGGCCACCGATATTTCCAACGAGTCCGAGGCGACAAAGAAGTTGTACGGACTCGATAATCCCGATCCGGTGGGCGTTTCATTCGCGAGCCGATGTTTGATGGCGCGGCGGCTGGCCGAGCGCGGTGTGCGTTTCGTGCAGGTGTGGTCGGGCAACGGAATGAACGAGACCGATTGGGATGGGCACATCGCGTGCGACAAGAATCATCTGGCGAAAGCGGGGCAGACCGATCAGGCGGTGGCAGGGCTATTGACCGACCTGAAAGCGCGCGGGTTGTTGGATTCCACGCTTGTGATTTGGGGCGGCGAGTTTGGTCGCAGCCCGGTTTCCGATGGCGGCAACAACGGCGCCGAGGGCCGCGATCATAACCCGTACGGCTTCACGATTTGGATGGCGGGCGGTGGCGTGAAAGGCGGACGGGTCATCGGCGCGACCGATGAGTTGGGGCTGCGCGCGGTCCGTGATAAAGTGCATTTGCACGACTTGCACGCCGCGATCCTAGGCTTGATCGGCCTCGATCACTCACGCGTGACGTTTCCGTATTTGGGCCGGGATTTCCGGTTGACCGATGTCGGCGGAGACTTGGCGTTGTTGAAGAGGCTCACTTCATGATTCGACTTTTTCTCTTCGCAACGGCACTTTACGCAGCCGGGCCGGAAGACGCGGTTCGCGCGGCCGCGGAAGGTTGGACGCACGCGGCGGTGAAGCAGGACAAGGCAGGTCTCGAAAAATTTCTTGCCGGCGATTTGCAGATTCGATTTTACGGTTCCGCAGCCGTGCTGACCGGCTACGTCGACGTGAAGTTGGCCGGCCAGAATGCCTTCCGCGTTCGCACGCTGCAGGTCTACACCAGCAACGGCGCGAACTGGCAGATGGCGGCCCATCAGTCCACACGCATTACTCAACGTTAAACCTTGAGGGAGGTTTTATGCGGGTTCTACTTTGCCTAACGGGCATCCTTTTTCAGGCCGATGCACAAGACGCACGCGGCACGATACTGGGCCGCGTCACCGACGCATCCGGCGCGACGATCGCCGGTGCGCAAGTCGAAGCGGCCAACACCGAAACCGGTGTGAAGTTCCCTTCCACGACGAATCGTTCGGGAGACTACACGTTTCCGCTGCTGGTGCCGGGCAGCTATTCGGTGCGCGTGGAGCACGCGGGATTCAAGACGTATTCGCGCGCGGGAATCGCGGTACGCGTGAACGATCAGATCACGATCGATATCTCTATGGAAGTTGGCCAGTCGTCGCAATCGGTGAACGTGACGGCTGAAACGCCGCTGCTGGACACGTCGGCGGCGTCGATCGGGCACGTTGTCGATAGCCGCACGATCATGGAGTTGCCGCTGAAGGACGGTATGGTGCTGACGATGGCGACGCTGGCTCCGGGTGTGATCTTCACGCCGGAGTCCGCGGGTTACGTACGGCCGTTCGATACGAGTTCGCCGTCGACGATGTCGATTGACGGAACGCGGTCGGGATCGAATCAGTTCATGATGGATGGCTCGGCGAACATGCAGGGCACGCAGGTAGCGTATTCGCCGCCGCCGGGCGTGGTCGATGAGTTCAAGGTGCAGGCGGCGACGTTCGACGCGGGCTCGGGATTTTTCGGCGGCGCGTCGGTGAACATGAGTTTGAAGTCGGGGACGAACAATCTCAACGGGCAGATCTACTACTTCATGCAGAACCCCGTATTCACGGCGGATCGCTTTTTCCGGCTGGCGGCGGGCAAGCCGCAGTTCCGGTTGTATCGATGGGGCAGCAGCGTAAGCGGTCCGGTTCGCATTCCAAAGCTATACGACGGCCGGAACAAAACGTTCTTCATGTATGGTTACGAAGGGATTTGGAGTTTCGATTCTTCGCCGTTTATCGTCGAGTCGGTGCCGACGGCGGCGATGCGTGGCGGCGATTTTTCGAGCCTGCTGAACGTTCCCGGCCAGGGAACGCGGTATCAAATCTACGATCCGTATTCGATCACGCCCGCGCCGAATGGGCGCTTCAGCCGTACTCCGCTGCCGAACAACATCGTGCCCGCGGCGCGGATCAGTCCGATTTCGCGAACCATCGCCGGGCTGTTCGATCCGCCGAACCAGGCCGGGACCGTCGACGGCACGAACAACTACGCGCGTGGCCGGAACTCGCAAGACACGTATTGGAATCACATTGTGCGCATCGATCACAACGTTTCGGCGAAGCAGCGCTTCTACGTGCGGACGAATTTCACGGACCTGCAGCGGCCGCAGAACATCAAGCATAACAACGCGGTCGGCGACAATTTCTATCGCTACAACAAAGGCTTCTCATTCGACGATGTGTACACGTTGAAACCGACGATGTTCGTGAACTCGCGGTACACGTTGACGCGGTTCATCACGGGCAATCTTCCGTATCAGCTTGACTGGGATCTCGCGGGAACCGGCTTCTCGAGTGCGTTTATCAATCAGGTGCGCGCCGTGGACCCGCGCTACCTGAAGCTGCCGAACTTGAACATCCCCGGATACGCGCCGTTGGGCGGGGCGAACGCGCGCAACAACACCGCGACCGATATCCACGAAGCCGCCGCCAACCTGACACACATCGTGGGCGCGCACAACATGCGCTACGGCTTCGCCTACCGGACTTATTTGCGGAACACATTTAATCTCGGGAACTCTTCGGGCCTGTTCAACTTCGATACGGCGTGGACGCGCGGGCCGTTGGACAGCTCCCCGGCCGCGCCGATCGGCCAGGGCTTTGCGTCGTTCCTCTATGGTTTGCCGACGGGGGGCAACTTCCCGATCTCCGATTCGTTCGCGGAGATTTCGAAAGTGCCCGCGATGTTTATTCATGACGACTGGAAGGTCAACCGCAAGCTGACGCTGAGCGTTGGGCTTCGGTATGAACGGCCGGGGCCCGTCGTCGAACGATTCAACCGCAGCATTCGCCGATTCGACGAATCGGCGGCTAGTCCGATTCAGCCGCAAGTTCAGGCGAACTATGCTCGCAATCCGATTGCACAAGTTCCCGTGGGCGCATTTCGTGTTCCGGGCGGGTTGACGTTTGCAGGCGTGGGATCGGAGCCGCGCACGTTGTGGAAGACGAATCAGAATCTGATCATGCCGCGGATCGGGTTCGCGCTTTCGCTGACGCCGAAGACGGTGATTCGCGGCGGCTACGGGATTTTCTTTGACGCACTGGGGGTGACTAGAGCAAAAACT
>VFZW01000290.1 GCA_016871055.1 Acidobacteriota bacterium | reverse complement strand
ATCGTCGAACAGGTAAACCAGCCGCCGGCCGCCACTGTCCTTCGCGTCCTCTGCCGCCTCCGCATGCCCTGGCCCATCGGCTTCGAGCCCTTCAGCGGGCCGGAGTATCAGCCAATCGCGAGCGCTGCACTCCAGCCCGCGTAAGAGCGCTACTTCGGCCGCATCGCGCCGACAATCGCCTCAAGGTGATCCAGATACTTTTCCAGCGCCGCGCGCCCGGCCTTCGTAATCGTATACACAGTCTTCGGAACGCGCCCCTCAAAACCCTTATCGGTCTTGATGTAGCCCGCTTCCTCCAACTTCCGCGTGTGCACGCTGACATTACCGTCCGACGTCTCAAGCAGCGTCTTCAACGCACTAAACGTCAGCGGCCCGCTGGCCGCCAGGGCGCTGATAATGCCCAGCCGCACCTTCTCGTGAATCAGCCGGTCGATCTCCTGCGATTCCTTCATCGCCACTTTGCCCGCCGCGGGCGACAAGGGCGTCAATTTCGTAGCCGCGTTTGACTTAGCCACCGTACCTCCTTGCAATGATCAAACCGAAAACGATGTGCAGCCCGCCGAATCCACCGGCCAGAAACCAGTTGAACCACGCGGGCGAAAATACGAACGAGAGAGCGCCGATCGCCATGAAGCACACGCCCATGATCGGAACGACGCGCACCGAAAACGCACCGGCCGTCACAATGCCGGCGCCATACAGCATCAGCCATAACCCCGCCATCGGCGCGTAGGATCCGCTTTGAAACAGCGTCCACGTCACCAGGCCTCCCGCCACGATCGGCGGGCAAAAGCTCAAAAAGAACTGCCGGCCCGGCGCCGTATACAGGCTCTGATCGCCGCTCTGTGTCTTTCGATAAATGCCAATCCCGCCGCACACCACCGCAACCAGCGCCGACCACATCCACACCACCAGCGCCGCCCGCGTATCGCTCTGCTGGAACGCAATCCCCGCCGCCAACAACGCCGACACGCCCATCGCCACGCCGCCCCATCCGGGCACGGCCGTGAAAGATCCCGATCGCTCCATGGTCTCCCGAATGTACTTCAGGTGCTCCAGAGCGTGGTCGCTGATGGCGACTGTCCGCGGTGCGCTCATGTCTTTATTCTCCGCCAAGTACTTTCTCCCGGCAAGCGGGGGTTTGTTACGTTTCGAAAACGACGCGCCTGCCGTCGATCCGCCACGGCGTCGTTAACAGCCGCCGGATCGACTCGCTATAAATTCTATGCTCTTCCACGAGAATCCGCGCGGACAGCGTTTCGGCCGTATCGGAAGCCGCCACCTCGACGGCCGCCTGCATCACAATCGGCCCATGGTCCAGATGTTCATCGACGAAGTGCACCGTGCAGCCCGAGATCGTAACGCCGTAGTCGAACGCCTGATGCTGCGCGTCCAGCCCCGTGAACGCCGGCAGCAACGACGGGTGGATGTTCAGGATCCGCGACGGGAACGCCCGAATAAATGCGGCGCTCAAGATGCGCATGTAACCCGCCAGAATCACCCATTCCACGCCGTGCTCGCGCAACGCCGCGATCAGTTGTTGATCGTACGCCTCGCGGTCCAGCCCCTTCGACGGCAGCGCGATCGCCGTCAAACCCAGTTCGCGCGCCGCCGCCAATCCCGGCGCATCGGCGCGATTCGAGATGACCACGGCGATCTCGGCCGGCACCGCGCCCGCTCGCACTTGCGCCGCGATCGCAAGAAAATTCGACCCCCGCCCCGAAATAACAACCCCCAGCCGCGTCATACGTACACGACGCGCTCGGCGCCGCGGGCTTTGATCACATCGCCAATCGGGAAATGCGGCTCGTCGATTTCGGCTAGGATCTCGGACGCGTCGGCGGCCTTCATGCCATCGACGCACAAGATCATCCCGACGCCCAGATTAAATGTACGCCGCCAATCGTCCACCGGTATGTTGCCCAGCGAACGCAGCAGCTCATACACCGGCGGAATCGTCCAGTTCAACGTGTGAATCTCGGCGGCTAGTCCCTTTGGCAGCATGCGCGGCGTGTTGTCGGTGATGCCGCCGCCGGTGATGTGCGCCGCGCCTTTCAACAGGCCCGCGTCCATCAGCGAGTCGATCGCCCGCTTATAGCTGCGGTGAACTTTCAACAGCTCCTCGCCCGCCGTGCAGCCGAGTTCCGGAATCGTCTGATCGACGCGATAGCCCGCAACGTCGAAAAGCAACTTGCGCGCCAGCGAGTAACCATTGGTGTGCAGCCCCGTCGACGGCAGCCCAAGCAGCACATCGCCGCTTCGAATCGTCGCGCCGGTCCGCATCCGGTCTTTCTCGACCGCGCCGACGATGAACCCCGCCAGATCGTACTCGCCCTCGGTGTACATGCCCGGCATCTCCGCCGTCTCGCCGCCGATCAACGCGCAGCCATTCGCCGCGCAACCGCGCGCGATGCCGCCCACCACATCGCCGCACACCTGAGCGTTGAGCTTGCCAACCGCGAAGTAGTCGAGAAAGAACAGCGGCGTCGCGCCTTGCACCATGATGTCGTTGACGCAGTGGTTCACGAGGCACTCGCCCACCGTGTCGTGTTTGTTGGCCAGAAACGCGACTTTGAGCTTGGTGCCAACGCCGTCGGCCGAGCTGATCAGGACCGGATTCTTCCAGTCCTTCAGCAGAAAGCCGGCGCCGAAGCTGCCGATGTCGGTCATCACGCCGGCCGTGAACGTCTTCTTGGCGTGGGCGCGGATCAGCGAAACGGCGCGATCGGCCTCGTCGATATTCACCCCCGCGTCTTTATATTCGATGGGTTTGGATGCGGAGACCTTTTTCGTAGCCATGGGCAAACGACTAGGTTAGCGAATCAGTCCGTCTCTACTCAACAAATCCGCGCCAGGTATTGCCTTTTTCGTCGCGCAGCACGATGCCGAACGAGTCCGAGATCCCCGTGATCGACTTGCCCTTTTCATCGCGGAAACGGAAGCGAATGATATCGTCCTGCGGCTCCGCGACGCCGTTCCACACATTGCCGAACTCGTCGCGCAAACGGACGAAGTCGCCTTCTCCGAAGCCGAACATCCCGGCGCGCGTACGGATATTCTCGAACCGGTAGTATCCGGACTGAACTCCTTTCGCCGAGCGTCGCCGCTTGTAGATCATCTCGTCTCATTATGGAGAGGATGTTCGCCGAAGCAGATCAGGGTAACGCATTAGCCGGGTCCCAGAATCACCTCAGGCGACGATTTGGGGCTGAATCACTCCGATGCCGAGCGGCGACATGACCTCCACCAGCCGGTGAAACATCTCTTCGCCTTCATAGAGCCCGACGATTGCACCGCCCGATCCCGCGAAGTTCGCCGCCGCCCCCGTCGTCCGCGCCGCGCGGATCATTTCCAGGTTTCCCTGATCGAGTGTGTAAATGCGGGCGCGGAGATCGAAGTTGGCGTCAATCAGTTGATGGAGTTTCTTGCGATCGCCCGCCAGAATCGCCTCGCGGCCCTGCTCGGCGTAGGAAGCCCAGGTTTGCATGGCCTTCACGATCTCGGGGTCGCCATTGCGCCAGCGCTCCCGGATGTTGTTGTGAAACACCTCGGTCCCTTCGCTCAAACTGCGCCGATAGGCGACGTAAACGCCACTGAGCAGCGAAGGATCGAGAGGCTGATAATCTCCATAACCGCGAGACTCCATCAATTCCCGCACGAAGTCCATGTAGACGACGCCCTCGTAGGCCTGAATCACCCGGTCCTGCAACCCCGCCGCAACGCCAAGTTCTTTGGTTTCGGTCTCCAGGACAATATTCGGAAACACCTCGGGCGCGATGTTCAGTCCGTAGAACTGAACCAGTGCGCGCAGAGCGGCCGTGATGATCGCGCTCGATCCGCCCATGCCCAGCCGCAGCGGCACCGTCGATTCGTATTCGAGCGTGAAGTTGCGGTTCGGCAACTCGATGCCATTGGCCCGGCAGTAATCGGCCAAGCGCACGATGAGCGCCTGGATGATGCGAAAGCCGCCGTAATAGCCGCGCCAGCGCATTGAGGCGTAGAGATCGTCGAGCGATTCAAAGACCGGCAGATCCGCCTTGCCGGGCTTGATCTCAAGCCGGGCGCTGGGGTAGAGGATGACCCGTGCGCGAAAATTCCGGACCAACAGCGAGATGGTCTTGCCGAAGCAACCGTCGCTCGGATTGCCCAGCAACCCGGCGCGCGCATAAGCGTAAGTCTCGATAAACATGTTCGCTTCCCCTTCTTCGGACGCGGCATACTAATCTGTATGCGCGTTCTCCTGCAAAGAGTCTCATCCGCCAGTGTAACCGTCGACGGTGCCGTCACCGGTTCCATCGGCAAGGGCCTGCTCGCGTTCCTTGGCGTTGGCAAGGGCGATACCCAACGGCATGCCGATCAACTGCTGGAGAAAATTCTCGGCCTTCGTATTTTTGAGGATGACGCCGGCAAGATGAACATCGACGTGAGGCAAGCCGGTGGATCGCTGCTCGTCGTATCGCAGTTCACCTTGTGCGGCGATATTCGAAAAGGGCGCCGCCCGAGCTTCGATGCCGCCGCGCCGCCGGCCGAAGCGCGCGCGCTGTACGAATACTTTATCGGCGCGGGCCGCGCGCAAGGCATCGGCGTACAGACCGGAGTATTTCAGGCGCACATGGATGTTCAATTGGTCAACGATGGTCCGGTAACGATTTACTACGACACGCTGCAGCAAATTTGACGCCGCCCCGCGCCGTTCGCTATCCTATGGATGTGTGGCGGCGTCTGCGCCGCCACTTCCGTCTTACCGCGTCCCCATCGTCTAGCCCGGCCTAGGACACCGCCCTTTCACGGCGATAACGGGGGTTCGAATCCCCCTGGGGACGCCATCCTACTCTTCCGCGCCGCATTTGACGCGGAACCTGCCGCCGGTGGTTGTCACGTTGCAACGGATCTGGGTTGGAGACGCCCCACAGCAGCGATATTCCCTACGCTGTGGCGATTGCAGCCGGAAATTGAAACTGACCGCGGTTCTGCGTTTCAATAGACGAGAATCAGGTAGCTAAGAAATCGTCAGGATCAACTCCGGCCTGATTCAAGATTGCCCGAAGCGTTCCTTCCGGCAGCCCTGCCAATTCGTGAGACGTCGACAGAAATAAACCTTCGGGCAGTTCTTCGATTTGCACTTGAATGGCGAGTTCCATACGATCAAATCCCAGCACTTCCCGTGATTCGGCAACGAGCAGTCGCGCTTGTTCCCGAGCACCGGGAACACGAAGGGGTCTCAATGACGCCGCAACAGATTTGCCCAACGTCGCACTCCACCAACCAATAAATCCCGAAGTTCACCGAGACTTCTTCGGTTTGTCATTGAATCGTCACGGCCGCCCGCTAGACTCGGGTCGAATGAATCGAATTTTTGTATCTGTTTGCGCCGTCGCGGCGCTATTTGCTCAAGGCGATCAGGCCCGTTTCACCGGCACGGTGACCGACGCCACCGGCGCGGTAATCGTTGGCGCCTCGATCAACGTCACCAACACCAAAACGAATCAGACGCGCACGTTCCTGACCAGCGAACAGGGCGTCTATTTTGCGCCCGGCCTGCTGCCGTCCACCTATCGCATCGACGCCAACGTTCCGGGCTTTAGTCCGCGCACATTCGACAACATCGAACTCGGCGTCGGCCAGACCCGCACGATCAACATCGAGTTGAGCGCCGCGGGCGTTGTCACGGAAGTCACCGTCTCTGTCGGCGGCTTGGCGGAGGTCGATACCAGTTCGGCCCGCATGGGCGTCAACGTTTCCTCGCGCGAAGTGAAGGAACTGCCTCTGAACGGCCGCCAGATTTCCCAACTCTACTTGATGGCGCCCGGCGCGCAAACCGCCGGCGGCGGAACCTATGACAACATCCGGTTCTCCGGCCGCTCGAATCAGCAAAACGCGGTTCGCTTCGACGGCGTCGAAGGATCCAGCATCTCCGACGCGTCGCCCGGCAACTTGAACGGCCAGACATCGTCGGCCTTCCGCCTGCAAGCGAGCCTCGAAACCGTGCAGGAGTTTCGCGTCGAGTCGAGCAACTACCCCGCCGAATACGGCACCGGCAGCGCCGGCCAGATCTCGATCGTCACCAAAAGCGGCGGTAACGAATTTCACGGCGGCGTCTTCGAATTCCTGCGCAACGACGCGCTCGATTCCCGCAACTTCTTCGACGCCGCCGGCAAAAGCCCCCTGCAACTCAATCAGTTTGGCGGCTCGATCGGCGGCCGCATCGTCAAGGACAAGCTCTTCTTTTTCTCCAGCTACGAAGGTCTGCGGCAGCGCGCCGGCTTCAACCTGGTCGGCCAGACGCCGAGCGCCAACGCCCGCGCCGGCCGCTTGGCCGGCGGCCGCACGGTGACGATTGATCCATCGATCCGTCCTCTGCTCAGCGCCTATCCGATCGGCAACCGCCCCTCGCCGAACCCCGACTTCGACATCGCGCAACTCCTCGCCAAGACCGTCGTCGATGAAAACGCGGCCAGTCTGCGGCTCGACTACAACATCAGCTCGAAGTACCGCGCCTACCTTCGCTGGTTCCGCGACGACGGCACCTCGACCTCGCCGTTCGATGTCAGCGGCAGCGCCTTCCGCGCGCAGGCGACCGCGCAAAACGCGGTGTTGAGCGTGCAGCAGACTTTGAGCTCGAGCGTGATCAACGAGACCAAGTTCGGATACAACGGGCCGAAAACGCGCACCAGCGGCGTCGCTCCGACGCCCGATCTGTTCAATAAGACCATCAACATCACAGGGGCCACCGTGCTGACGGGTATCGGCGGACAAGGCGCCAACGCCGGCGTCGCGATCCCCAGCGGCCAGGTGCGCGCCAGTTCGGCGACCAACGGCCGCGGCCAGCCCTACACGAACTACTCGCTGTCCTTCATCGATAACCTGTCCTGGATCAAGGGCAACCACAACGTGAAGTTTGGCGGCGAAGCGCGGCTCAGCCGGCTGTACACCGACCGTCTCGGCGGTACGACCTACACCTTCACGAACCTCGAAAATTTTCTGATCAACAATCCGGCCACGGCCGTGATCAACGGCGACGTCAGCTCGCCGAGCCCCTTCAACAACGGCGTCACCGGCAACCGGCTGGGCAAAACCGAAGCGTTTTCGTTCTACGCGCAAGATGAATGGCGCGTGTCGAACGAACTGACGCTGAACATCGGCTTGCGCTAAGAATACTACACGCCGATGCGCGAAGCGCGGAACCGCGCGGTGCTTTATAACATCGTGACGGGCGGCCTCGACGCGCCGGGAAGCCGGCCGTTCTATCACACCTCGAAGCTGGCGTTTGGGCCGCGGCTCGGCATCGCCTATGCGCCGAAGCGGTTCGAAGGCAAGACCGTGATTCGCGCGGGCGCGGGCTACTACTACGGTCCCGGCCAAGGCGAAGATCTCATCCAGCCGATCGAGAGCGATCGTGTGTCGATCAGGCTGGATGGCGCGGCGGCGCGTTATCCGGTCGATTCGCTCACGGCCATCGGGAATTTCAACATCAACACGGCGACGGGCATCGGCGTGCGGGCCTATGCGCCCGGCTACTCGGTTCCCGAAAAAGTGTTGAGTTATACGTTCGGCATCCAACAGACGTTGCCGGGCCAGGCGGTCGCAACTGTCGCGTATGTCGGCAGCCAGGGCCGCAATCTTTTTCTCCGGTCGATCGCCAATGTCGTCACCGGCGTCACGCCCGCAGGCGCCGCGATCCGCCAGTTCGGCAATCGCTTCGCCGAGATCGACTACAAAACGACGGGCGGCACGGATCACTACGACTCGCTGCAGACCACGCTGAACCGCCGGTTCTCCAAGGGCTTCACGCTCGGCGGGCAATGGACGTGGGGCCACTCGATCGGCAACACCGGCGGTTCGAACGAATCGCAGACCACACACTCCCCGTTCGACTTCAGCCTCGACCGCGGCAACAACGCCTTCGATGTGCGGCACTCTGTGAACTTCACGGCGCTCTACGAGTTGCCCTTCGCCCGCCAGCACCGCTTCGGCGGATGGGATCTGGGCGGCGTGTGGAACGCGCGCAGCGGTCTGCCGGTCGATGTCCGCGTCACGCGGCCCGATATCGTCCATGTCAACGCGGCGGGTCAGGTGTTCAACAGCGCGCAGGCGGGCACGCAGCCGGTAATCAACGTTCCGGGCGGCGGCGCGTCGCGCGATGTGCGGCGGCCGGATGTGGTCGCCGGTGTCAGCCCGTTCATCAAGAACGCGGACAAGACGGTGTTCCTGAATCCGGCGGCGTTCGCGATCCCCGCGCCGGGGACGTTCGGCAATCTCGGCCGCGGCGCGATTCACGGACCCGGGATCAGCCAGTTCGATCTGACGCTGTCGAAGCGGTTCAAGATCAGCGAGCGATTCAACGCCCAGTTCCGCGCGGAGGCCTACAACATCTTCAACCGCGCGAACTTCGACGCGCCGGTAGCGCGGCTCGCGAATGTGCTCGGCACGAGCGCGAACCAGCTACAACCGGGACGGTCGTACACAACTTCAACGGCGGGAACGTTCGGCCAGATTCAAGGAACGGTTGAGAAAGTCGTGGGACTCGGCGCGAGCCGCCAGGTGCAGTTCTCGATGCGGTTGAGTTTCTAGCGTGCGTATACTAAGGGCATGGTAGCAGTCGAAGAAGCCTACTTGCCGATCAGTATCTCGGTCCCCGAGATGACGGACGAGCGGTTTCAGCGGTTCTGCGAGGAGTATCCAGACTACTTCCTAGAATATACATCCGACGGGAAATTGCACATCATGCCGCCGACGGACCGCAAAACAAGTAGTCGAAACTTAGAAATCGGGACCCAGTTGAAGTTGTGGGCTCGACAGCATGGTGGGCTTGCGACAGATCCTAGTCTCCTGTCTTGGATAATTCTTTACAACGGCACACCTTGTCGAGGATAACGTCTGCGGAGGCCTTCCATGTGAAGGGGGTCGGGGCTCCGTTCCAACCGGCCAGCCAGTGGTAGATGGCGGTTTCCAATTCGTGGACACTGTGGAAGGTGCCACGCCGGATCATGCGCTCGGTGATCAGTGCGAAGAAGCGTTCCACTTGGTTG
>VFZW01000289.1 GCA_016871055.1 Acidobacteriota bacterium | reverse complement strand
GGTACTGATCTCAAACGATTGTAGAACATTCTTTTCAAAAATTCTACAGCGCTGATTTTCTTACTGCTCCACCTCCCCGCGGTGCTCCGCGAGGAATTCGTCATCTATCGGCCGTCTCCCCCGAAAGCCTTCCGTCAGTCCATGCCAGTGTTCGATCGCCGCCTCCCCGAACTTCCAGCACAGCAGCACCTCCTGCCCCCGGTACAAAGTGGGGAAGTCGATCAATCCCACCTCCAGATCCTTCACCTGAACCCCCATCTCCTCAATCGCCGCCATCTCCTGCTTCAAAATCGTCGCCGACGCCCCTCGCGAAGCCACAATCTGCGTCACCTTCTCCCGATTCACCTGTGCTCCGCCCGACATTAAAATTCGCTTCTGAAACTCCCGGAACTCCTCATCGGCCCGCTGATACTCCCGGTGCGCCAGCAGCGCGTCCCGCAACCGCCGCTCCACCCTTGGCAACAACTCCGTCGCCTGCTTCACCGTAAAGTAACGAGTCATGAGTCCGCGAAAAGTATATCTTGCAATTCTCGATCATTCAAGTCATACTGCGAATGCGCAATCATTACTGACACTATGCTTCTTCTCGCACTTCTCGGCATCGTCGACGGCACCGTCCTCCTCCAATCCACCCAAAAACCCCTTCACCACGCAACCGTCGTCATCCCCGCCCTCCAGCGCATCACCGAGACGGACGACAACGGCAAGTTCCAATTCAAGGATGTGCCCCAAGGCCGATACGACATCATCGCCCACGCCTCCGGCCTCACCGACTCCCGCAAAACCATCGACGTCAAAGACCACACCACGGTCGACTTCGCCGTCAAACTCATGGTCATCCGCCAGGAGATCACCGTAACCGCCTCCGGCAGGGCCGAAACGACGCTCGAAGCCATGAACAGCGTCGCCACGCTCGACACCCTCGACCTCGCCAGCAAGAACGCCACCTCCCTCGGCGATGTCCTCGACGGCCAGCCAGGCGTCCACAAACGAAGCTTCGGCCCCGGCTCCACCCGACCCGTACTGAGAGGGTTCGACGGCGACCGCGTGCTCGTCATGCAGGACGGCGTCCGCACCGGCACGGTCTCGTCGATGTCCGGCGATCACGGCGAACCCGTCGATCCCCAATCGCTCGAACGCATCGAAGTCGTCCGTGGCCCCGCCACACTGCTGTACGGATCCAACGCCATCGGAGGCGTGGTGAACATGATCACCGATCATCACCAGGGCCAAACCGCATCGCACGACGGGGTTCACGGATATATCTCGACCAACGCCGGCTCGAACAACGGCATGCATGGTGCCAGCGCCGGCGTGAGTGTCGGAATGGGTCCGTGGGTCGGCCGTCTCTCCACTGGCGGCACGCGGACCTCGGACTACGACACCGCGCGCGAGCGAATTCTCAACTCGGCCTCCCGCGCCCTCTCCGGCTCGGCCAGCCTCTCGCGCTACGCCGACAAAGGATGGTTCACGATGGGTTACAACACCCAGCGAGGTCAGTATGAGGTGCCGTCCGATGAAGCCATCGCGCTGCCCTACACTCGCCACAACGTCCGCATTGGAGGCGGCCTTCGCGACAAGCTCGACTTCTCCATCAACCACTCCAACTGGCGTCACGACGAAACCCACGACCGCGAAGCCGAAAACGAGTTTCACAACAGCCAAACCGACCTCCGCCTCGTTGCCCACCAGCGCCGCCGCAGCTTCGGCGCCTGGGCGCTCCATCGCGACTATAAAGCCATCGGCGAAGAGGCCATCACGCCCCCGGTTTCACAAAACAGCTTCGCCGTCTTCGGCGTCGAGACGATGAAGCTCGAACGCGCGCACCTCCAGCTCGGCGGCCGCGTCGAGAACACCCGCTACGGGCCCGAAGAAGGCCGCAAGCGCGGATTCACCGGCTTCTCCGGCTCGGCCGGAATCAACGTGCCGCTCTGGAACGGCGGCGCGTTTGTGTCGAGCTTCAATCACTCCTTCCGCGCTCCTGCCCTCGAGGAGCTGTACGCCAACGGCCCCCATCCCGGCAATCTGACTTACGAAGTCGGCGACACCAATCTCAAAGCCGAGCGCGCCAACGGCGTCGATATTGCCCTGCGCCATACGTCGCCCCGAATGCGAGCCGAAGCGACAGGCTTCTATTACAATTTGAAACAGTTCGTTTTCCTCGCGCCCACCGGGCATATCGAAGACGGCTTTGTCGAAGCCGAGTACAAACAAGCCGCCGCGCGCTACGCCGGTTTCGAAGGACGCGTGCAGTCGATGCTCCATCAGAATGTGTGGCTCCAACTCGCATTCGACGCCGTCGACGCGCAGCTAACCCTCAACAAAACCAGTCTCCCGAGAATCCCTCCAATCCGAGGCCGCACCGGCATCGACGTGCGATGGAAGGCCCTCAGCATCAACCCCGAACTGGTCCTGGCGAATCGCCAATCAAACATCTTCCAAACCGAAACCCCAACCGCCGGCTACGCGACGGCGAACGTCAAGGCGACCTACACCCTCGCTCGCCAGCACACACTGCACCTGTTCTCGGTGAATTGGTTCAACGCGAACAACCGCTTCTATCGCAATCACCTGTCGTTCATCAAGGACACCGCCGCCGAAATCGGCCGAGGCGTGGCATTCAACTACACCGTGCGGTTCTACTAAAATCTCTAAGGTCACAATTTGTGACCTTAGAAACCGCGCGCGTAAGACGCGTTTTACGGACAGATCTGAATTGACAGCCCTCGCCACTCGGGCCACACTGGCCGGAAGTGGACCTCGTACCCATCGAACAGATTGCCGCCAGCATATACGTCATCCGCGGCCACCGCGTCATGCTAGATGCCGCGCTTGCAACACTTTACGGCGTCGAGACGAGAGTACTAAACCAGGCAGTCCGCCGGAATATCGAACGCTTTCCAGAGGACTTCCTATTCGAACTCACAGAAGCAGAGGCCACTTCTTTAAGATCACAAATTGTGATCTTAGAAACCGGCCGCGGCCGCCACTCCAAGTATTCCGCCCTCGCCTTCACCGAGCAAGGAGTCGCCATGCTCTCCTCCGTCCTCCGCAGCAAACGGGCTATCGAAATAAACATCGAAATCATGCGCACCTTCGTGCGAATTCGCCAAGTCATGGCCGAAAACACCGCGCTCGCCCGAAAAGTCGCCGAACATGACCAGCAGATCACCATCCTGTTCGATCACGTCAGACAGCTCCTCTCACCTCCGCCCGCAAAGAAGCTCGCCATCGGCTTCCGCGCCAAATCTTGAGATCACAATTTGTGACCTCAAGTTGGAGCGCCGTTGCAGTAGCCGGAAAACTTACGCCCTTTCTTCGCTACTTTTTCGAGACCAATCCAAGAATTGGCATGTCGCGCCAAAGTGCCCCAAACCAGCCACAGATGCGGCCCGCAAGCAATTTTTGCCACATTGGTACATTGGAATGTTGGTCTCGGCCATATATCAATCCAACCGCGTATGTCACGCGCTACGGCGCGCCGATTTTGGCCTCCACCCAACGCCGCGCGCGCGTTAACGCACGCTGCGTGTGCTGCTCGCCAGTACCAACTCCATCGATCGCCGCGTTGAATCCCAGCACCACCGATTGCCCCGGAATCATCGCCGGATACAATAACGCGACACCCTTCTTCGGCATAGCCGCCAGCACTGCATCTGGAAAATCGGAAACCAGCTTTTGTTCCAGCGGCCACTCAGTGGAATGAATCCACTCGGCGCCATTCAGCGGCGCGCCGAGTTCGCCGATGTTGACTACCCGCAACACTGGCATCGCCTCCGGCCTATCGCAAAAATCGCCGCCGCACCCGCGACGGCATAACTTCTCGCTCAAAAACGACGCATGCTTGCCGCGCGAAACCCAAACCGTCGCGCCATGCGTCTCCGCATGCAGCGATCGCGCCGTCGCCGCGTTCGCCGCATCGCAAACCGTATCCTGATGCGCCGCCGCCAGCCAGTACGCCGCCCTTCCATTTTCGACAAGCACGGAGACGTGCTCGACATCCCACAAATGCCCCATGCGCCCGCAATCGTTGGCCCACAGATGGTAGTAGTGAATCTCCACCCCGCGCGGAACCGGAAACGCCCGCGCATATATCGTGCCGTTGCGTTCCAACACAATCGGATCGCGCACCCCCGGTTTGATCTCGGCCGGCAAACGGTCGCGCTCGGCGCTGCTGATGAAAAAACGCGGCGTGAACTGCCGTATCAAACGCTCCTCGTCACGATCGGAAAGACCATCGCGATCGGAATCCTGCGCCATCGCCGCCAGCGAAGCGAGCAACAATATCCGGATCATGCGATCAACTTCGCGATCGGCGTGCCGGACGTATCGGTCAACCGGAAATCGCGCCCTTGGAAACGATACGTCAACTTCGTGTGATCAAATCCAAATTGGTGGAGAATGGTCGCGTGCATGTCATGCAGCGGCGCCGGATCGGACACCGCGCGCAAGCCCATCTCATCGGTCTCGCCGACGGTCACACCCGGCCTGATCCCGCCGCCGGCCATCCACATCGTGTAGGCGTCGATCTGATGATTCCGCCCCAATCCCCCTCGCTTGCCACCCTCGCTCATCGGCGTGCGGCCAAACTCGCCGCCCCACACAACCAGCGTGTCCTTCAGCAATCCACGCTGTTCCAGATCTTTCACCAAGGCCGCCGACGGCCGGTCGACCTCCGGACAAATCTTCTTCAAGCTGTTGTCGATATTGGTGTGATGATCCCAGTCGGTGTGATAAACCTGCACCACCCGCACGCCGCGCTCGATTAGCCGCCGCGCCATTAGACAGTTGTTGGCGAAGCTCGCCTTGCCCGGCGTCGCGCCATACATCGCCAGCGTCTCTTTCGATTCGCCGTTCAAATCGACCAACTCCGGCGCGCTCGACTGCATCCGGAACGCCATCTCATAACTCGCGATGCGCGTCGCGATTTCGTTGTCGCCCGTCGCCGACATTCGCTCGCGATTCAAGTCTCCGATCGCATCGATCGCCCGTCGCTGCCGCTCGGCCGTCACGCCCGGCTGGCTGTTGATATCGAAGATCGGCTGCGGACCGCTCATGAACGGCACGCCCTGAAATTGCGACGGCAGAAATCCGTTGCCCCAAATATCGGGACCGTTGCGCGGCCCGCGCGGCCCGCTGATCATCGAAACAAAATCGGGCAGATTCTTTGACTCACGCCCGAGCCCGTACAACAACCACGCGCCCAGACTCGGACGCCCTGGAACCATCGACCCGGTATGCGCCATCACCATCGCCGGCGAGTGGTTAACGTTGCCCGTCTTCACCGTTTTGATCAACGAAATCTTATCGGCGATCGAGGCGATCTCGGGCAACAGACTCGATACGACATTGCCGCTCTGGCCGTGCGGCTTAAACGTCGCTTTCGAACCGCACACCGTCGGCGCCGCCATG
The DNA here is from genome assembly GCA_016871055.1 of Acidobacteriota bacterium. Lineage (GTDB taxonomy): Bacteria > Acidobacteriota > Terriglobia > Bryobacterales > Bryobacteraceae. The sequence continues at coordinate 3,634 of VFZW01000289.1, read as the reverse complement.
TTCTCCATGAACGCGAACTTCTTGCCGGCCAGGAGCGACATTGGAAACGGCTCGCCATCCATCGCGCGCAACTTCGGCTTGTCGTCGAACAAATCGAGGTGGGATGGCCCGCCTTCCATGAACAGATAGATCAACCGCTTAGCTTTCGGTGCGAACTGCGGCGGGCCCGCGATCGCAAGTTGCGCCGCGCCGAGACCGCACCGCTCCAGAAAGCGTCGCCGGTTCCACAATGTGACTAGATCGTTCATGGCTACTCTCGCGTAATGAATTCGTCGGTGTTCAGCAGCACGCGTGCGAGCGACGTCAGCGCCGCCAGTGGTGCATCCTCGGCGCCGGCAAGCTGCTTCGCATCGGCTGGCTTGGATTGAAAATCGTCGAGCTCGGTCTGGTACAACTGCTTCAATCGCGCGTGCTCTTTCGAGCTCGGCGGGCGCGTGTGAACCAACCCGAACGCGTATGCGATTTTGTCGTCACCGCCCTCCGCGGCAACCCGTTTCGCCATCGCCTGCGCCATCTCGTGGAACGCGAGATCGTTCAGCAGCGTGAGCGCCTGCAACGGCGTGTTCGATCGCGCGCGCCGCGTGCACGCCATCATCCCATTCGGCCCATCGAAAACCATCAACGCCGGATGCGGCGTGATGCGCCAAAAGTGCGTGTATATGCCGCGGCGATAGCGGTCGCCGCCAGTCGACGCCTTCCACGACTTCTTCACTTGGCTTGCGTCCATCGCACCGTCGGGCTGCGGCGGAAAAACGCTTGGCCCTCCGACCGTTCCGTTCAACAAGCCGCTCGCCGTCAGCGCCGCGTCGCGAATGTTCTCGGCATCCAAGCGCAATCGATTCTGTCGCGCCAAGAGAATATTCTGGGAATCGATCTTGTTGATATCGGCGCGCGCCGACGACGACTGTTTATACGTGGCCGACGTAACGATCAATTTGTGCAGCGCCTTCTGACTCCATCCGCGATCCATGAACTCCGCCGCGAGATAATCGAGCAACTCGGGATGCGACGGACGATCGCCCATTCGTCCGAAATCATTATCGGTCGCAACAATTCCGCGCCCGAAATACCGCATCCACATGCGGTTCACCGTGACTCGCGCAAGCAACGGATTGTTCTTGTCGACAAGCCAGTTCGCTAGATCCAGCCGGTTCTTCGGCTTGCCGTCCGGCTTGCCGTGAAGCGAAGAAAGGATCTCGGCTTGCACCCACGGGCCCTTACGCTGGTAGTCGCCGCCAAGCAGAACATGCGCCTCGCGCGGCGTCGCCATCTCTTCCATCACCATTGAAAGTCCCGGCGCCGGTGACGGCAGCATCTTCTTCAAACTCGCGACCGCTTCGTTACGGGCCGTCACGCCGGGATCGCCGGTAAGAACCGTCGCGCGCCCGTTCAAATATGCGCTGCGTTCTTTTTGCAAGGCCAGCAACATCGAGCGAACGGCTTTGTACTTCGCGACCGTTTCCGGTTTCCCAAGCGCCACCAACGGCTGATGCGTGATCTCCAAATCGTTCGTGTCACAGAACGGCGGCAGATCGTTCGAGTACTCGTTGACGTTGTTGAAGAACGAGAAAAGCTGGTAATACTCCTTCTGCGAAATCGGATCGAACTTGTGATCGTGGCAACGCGCGCAGCCGGTCGAGAGGCCCAAAAAAACGGTGCCGAACATGTCCACGCGATCGGAAACCGCTTCGGTGCGGTACAACTCGCGGTCGGTACCGGCCTCGATCTGCAACAACGAATTGCGCTGCATGCCGGTGGCGATTCGTTGATCGTCGGTCGCGGCCGGTAAAAGATCGCCCGCCAATTGCTCGACGACAAACCGGTCGAACGGCTGATCGGCGTGTAACGATCTTATGACCCACTCGCGATAGCGCCAGATCTGGCGCGGTTCATCCCGGCTGCCGCCGTCGGAGTCGGCGTAGCGGACCTGATCGAGCCAGTGGCGCGCCCATCGTTCGCCGTAGTGCTCACTCGCCAGCAACTCATCGACGACACTCTCATAGGACTTGCCGCCGACAAACGCATCGATCTCGCGTGGCGACGGAAGGATACCGGTCAGATCGAGATGCACGCGCCGCAGCAGCGTCACCTTTTCCGCTTCTGGCGATGGTTTCAAACCGGCCTTCGCGAGGCGCGCGCCGATCAGCGAATCAATCGTGGCGGCAGCCGGTTTCTTCGGCGCGACAAACGACCAGTGCGCGATTTTCGGCTGCGCGGCCGCCCATCGCTCGATCAGCGCGATCTCGGCATCGGCCAGCTTTCGGCCGGGCGGCATCTTCAGATCGCCGGTCTGATGCAAGGCGGCCGCGATCGTCTGCGTCGCCGGACCGCGATTGCCGCCCTTTCGAATCGCCGCGATCGATTCGAGCGACAAACCCGATGTCTTCTTGGCTTCGCTGTGGCAACCCAGACAGTTCTTCTGCAGCAGCGGGCGAATCTCGGAATTGAAATCCTGCGCGAACGCGAGGCTGGCGGAAAGCAGAAGAAATCGGCACATGTTATACCTTCGTGGCGGACCACTTGGCCATTCGATATTCTCCCATGTTCAAGTCGCCGCTCAACGACCCATCGCGTTGCACCTTCCCCGTAAACCGGTATTGCAGCGAGTCTCCGTGTCGTTCCGCATACGAACTCGAAAAGTCCACCGTAGCCCCGCTGATGACACCGCGAATCGCGCGCGAAACAAAGTCGCCTTGGTGCGTTCCGGTGAGCGTGCCGTTCTTGTCGTGAATATCGAAGTAATGCGCCGAAGCGCCCGCGACAAACTCGATCTTCACGCGCCAGCGGCCATCGAGATTCGCGACAGGCTGGGCTTCATCCGTCTTTACTTGCGGGCGAACGGCGCCGAGCGCTTCCTTCAAGCGCGGCGCGATCTTCTCCGCATCGCCCTCCTGCATCATGTACGCAACGATGTTAATGCCGTTACCGGCGATCGCGGTCGCCATGCGCGGCTCGCCGTTGAAGAGAATCCGCTCCATATCGGCGCCGGTCCATCCGGTGACTTTGTCATCCCAGCGGATCTGCAGCGCCGGCGTGCGATTGGAAAGTTCGGTCGGTTCGTGAATCGCAAGCTTCAAGTGCGCAAGACCTTTCAACGAGCTCTCAACCGTGCGCAACCACGTCAACCACTTCCGCCACTCGGCCTTGTGATCGCGTTTCGTCCACATTTCGACCGCGGTCAACATCGCGATCGTCTCTTCCTTGCCGATTTTCAGACCGCGTGCGAATCCATGATGCGGCGCCGAGTGCACCCACGCGGCTTGCACCAGATCCTTGCGGCCAAGCAGCAAACCCGCGGTCTGCGGCCCGCGAATGCACTTGCCGCCGGAATACGTTACCATCGTCGCGCCGCGTTGCAAGTGAACATTCGGGATGGTCAGAATTTCCGCGGCGGCATCGACGAGAATCGGAATATTGTGCGGCTTGGCGATCTTGACGAGCGCGTCAAAAGCGAGCGGCCCGCGTTCGGCGCCCGGCCCGGCAAGAATGTAGATCATCGCCGTGCGAGGGCCGATCGCCAGTTCCAACTCTTCGGGCGTCGATACTTCGACGACCCGCACGCCGACGGCTCTCACAGCGGCATCGTACACATTGCGCGAATGCGTCGGAATGATCACTTCGTCTTTCGCGAAGC
>VFZW01000288.1 GCA_016871055.1 Acidobacteriota bacterium | reverse complement strand
GAACCAGATGAACGAGGTTCTCAACCGCTCGGTCGACGAGATGGAGCTTTCGGTCCGCAGCTACAACTGCCTGAAGAACGCCAATATTTCCTCTATCGGCGATCTTGTCCAGAAGACCGAAGCCGAGATGCTTCGCACCAAGAACTTTGGCCGCAAGTCGCTCAACGAAATCAAGGAAATCCTCACGCAAATGGGCCTTGGCTTCGGCATGAAGATCGACTCGCAAGGCCGTCTCATCCCCGGTCCCGCCAGCTCGACGACGTTGAGCGCCGGCGGCGGCGACGACGAATAAAATTTTTCACGAAAGTACGCCACCATGAGGCATAACGTAAGCGGTTTCAAACTCAAGCGCGATCTGAGCGCCCGGCGCGCTCTGCTGCGCAATCTCGTCACGAGCGTCATTCTCGAAGAACGCGTCGTCACGACTGTTCCGAAAGCCAAGGCCACCAAGCCGATTGTCGAGCGGATTATTACGCTCGCCAAGCGCGAAGGTACGCCGGCCGACCAGCTGCACCGGCGGCGTCAGGCTGCATCCTACCTGATGACCCCGGCCAGCGTGCAAAAGCTGTTCGATAAGATCGGTCCCCGGTTCACGGCGCGCAACGGCGGCTACACCCGCATCGTTCGCGTCGGCGTCCGCAAGGGCGATGGCGCCGAAACCGCCATGCTCGAGCTGGTCGGTTCCGAACTCGTGCGCCGCGCGGCCGACCGCGCCAAGCGCCGGGAAGAGCGGCTCAAAGCCCAGCAAGAGGGCGGCGAGGCCGGCGATCAGCCCAAGTCGTAAACGTTTTACCCCCGCAGCACCAGGGCGCGGATCGACTCTTCGAGATCCGCGCCCTTCTTAGTTCATGACTCCCACCGGCTCCGAATCGAATCTCGTTCCGCAACCCATGGCGGATCCGCCGCGGGTGTCGATTGTCATTGTCACGCGCAATCAGGCGCGCGCGTTGCGGCGGTGTTTGGAAGCTCTGACGAAGTCGGCCATCGCCGATAAGACCGAGATCATTGTCGTCGACAACGCTTCGACCGATGGTTCGAACGTCATTCAAGACGACTTCGAATCGATCACCTATCTGCGGCTGCCGAAGAATTTCGGCTACACCAAAGCCGCCAACATTGCGTTGCGGTCGACGCTGGCTGATTCGATCCTGTTTCTCGATCCGCGTGTGGAGCTCTCGGCGAAAACCGTGGAAACGCTGGCCGCCGCAGTCAGCGAGGAAAGCGATGCCGCCGCGGCCTGTGCGTCGCTGACGACGCCCGATGGCGCCGGCGCAAAGGTCTTCCGCAAACTGCCCTCGCCTTCCGATCTGCGGCCCGCGTTTTTTGCCGCCTCCGCCGATACCGTCAACGTCGAGTTTCCCGGCATGTTCGCGCTGCTCATCCGCAAGGCGTTCCTAAAGGGCATGAACTTCCTCGACGAGCGCTACGGTGAACTGTGGAGCGACGCCGAAGTGGCGGCGCAGGTGAAACGCGCCGGGCGCAAGATCGTTTTGCTGCAGGACGCGACGGGCGTGTTTCACGAAACCGATGCGTCCCCGGCTCTGAGCGATTCGCTCCTCGGCGCGGATTTTGAACAGGGCGCGGCGACGTTCCTCGGCAAGCACCACGGGGGCGGATTGATGCGGCGCGTGAGTTCGGCGCTGGGCGCGCTGGCGACGTTGAAAGTCGGCTTGCTGATGAACCTGCTTTCGGCGCAGAAGATCGACGGCACGCAGGAGTAGAGCGCGGCTCGCGACGAAGACTGTGAGATATCCGGGCTAGTTGGACACGGCGATGTCGGCCATATCGTGAAAGGCCTCGGGCGTTTCGATGGCCAGCGGCAGCGCGGAACCGGTGGGGGATGACGCGGGAATGGTGAAGTTGATCTGATAGAGGCCGGCCAGTCCGGGTGCGAGGCCTTTGAATACGATCGCGGCTTGGCGGCCGCCGACGTAAACCTTCACGTCCGCGTTGACGGTGGATAGTTGTGTCGACGAGGCCGCGGCGCCGTCGGCCGATGGCGGCGTTACCGCGCCGAGGCCCGTCAAGAAGAGCAGAACGGTCTCACCGCGTTTAGCCGGCGAGGCCGCCGAGACGAGGGTGAAATCGGCGTGCAACAAAGCGCCGGGGCCGGTACCGGCGGGCGGGATCGTGAAGATACCTGGCGAGGTGCGGGCGAGGGGGATTTCGATTGGCGCCGATCGCTGCGCGCCGTTGACGACGACGATGCTCGCGGTCGATCCTGTCGCCGCGAAGGGAACGAGCGCGCTGATCTGCGTGGGTGCGGTGAAATAGAGCGGCGCGGCGGCGTTGTTGACGAGCACCTGTACGCCGCCGAGCGTGGTCGGGAACGGAAGCCGATCGGCGACGGTAGTCGAAGCGGCCAAGCCCGTGCCGAATAGTGTGAAGAACCCGCCGGGCGACAGCGGCGCGCCGACGGGGGCAAAGCTTGCGGCGTTCAGTACGGCTTGCGGGCTGACGAAGATCCCCGTGCCGGTGGGCGCGGCGGCGCGGATGCCGAAGCTGAGTTCGTAGTTATTGGAATCGGTCGTCGATACTCCGTTGGAGTGGAACGAACCGCTGGCGAAACCGAGCGCGAGCCGGCCGAGTTCGAGCGTGCCGCTGGAGTCGGCGGAGATCGTGTAGGCGTTTGCGCCGGTGAGATCGAGAACGCCTTCGACCTGGCGCACGCGGAGGCTGGAGACCAGTTTGCCGTTGCCCGTCGCATTCGACGCTCCGGCGTAGGCGCCGGCGCGGGCGGCTTCATACCGCAGGCCGGCGCGGAAGAAACGACTATTAAACGAAGCGGCGTTGGGTGTGCCGGCGAACACCTTTGCGGCGACCATGAGGCCGTGGCCTCCGGCGGAGGTTAATCCGAGGAGCGCGAGGTTGCCGTCGCTTGAGACCGAGATGGCGCGCGTGCCGTTCAGCAGGCCTGAACCGGGAAGGATTAGAGTGCCGGTTCCATCGGTGGCGATGGTGTAGGTCGCCGAGGTAACCGTCGAAGTATTGACGCGATCGGCGGCATTGGCGGCTTTACCGGACACCGTGAGGTTTCCCGCCGCGCCGGCGCCATTTGGGGTCATGCGGAACCACGCGTTGCGCATCTGCGATGCGTTCCCGCCGGGAAGTTCGAGCGCCGAAACCAGGTATGCACCATTCAGCGAAGCGTTGCTTTGACCACCGGTAGGGGCCTGGATGGCGACGAAGAGATCGTAGACGCCACCGGCGCCTTCGGTAGTCGAACCGGCAACCGCGCCCTGGCCGAGTCCCGCATAGATTTCGACGCCGCTCCGCTGCGGATTGGCGATTGTGACGTAGCCGGTTCCGCGCACCGAGTATGCTCCGTTGGCCGTGAACGCCGCAGGCGCGCCGGTTCCGATGATCTGCGATCCCGTGAGGGTGTAGCTGCCCGCACCATTGAAGGTGATCGTTCCGTAGGCGGTGCGCATCTCTGATACTGCGCCGGCGGTGTTTCCGATTATTAAGACATGACGGAAGAAGTACGCGCCGTTCAAAGACGTGTTAGTCAGGCTCTGGCCAAACAGCCATCCGGCCGATAGGAGAAGTGGGAGAATTGTTCGCATGATCGTTAGCTCGGAAAAAGTGGCAAACGTAAACCACTATCTGAAACTCTACATCGGCTTTCGTGTTTCGGTAGGGGAGAGCAATTGTAAAGGAATTTCAAAATGAGTACAAAAGTACCGTTGCTGGCGGCCGCCGCCGCACTGGCGTGGGCGCAGGAACCATCAGAGTGCATGTTCTTCGGCCCGCAGCATGACCGGATTATTGAAGCCGGGCAGTTCCGGAGCAAGCCCGGCCGTTTCTCGGGGGCCACGGCGCGGGTGTTGTCGCGCATGGGGGAGATGCAGAATTTTGTACCCGGTGGAAGCAGGACCAATTCACAGTTGCAGTTGGATGAGCTGGGGACGATCGACCGGCACATTTACGGGACGCTGCAGGCGAGGGGCGTGACGCCGGCGTCGCGGACGACCGATTACGAGTTCATCCGGCGTGTGACGCTTGACTTGACGGGGCGGATTCCGACGCCGGAACGGGTGACGGCGTTTTTGGCCGACGCGCGCGCCAACAAACGCGAGGCTCTGATTGACGAGTTGCTGGCCAAGCCCGAGTGGGTCGATAAATGGACCATGTTCTACGGCGACCTGTTCCGGATGAACTCGGTCAACACGCAGATTCGCCGCGACGGCGATGGCGTGTCGGCGTTTCAAACGTGGCTGGCTTCGGCGCTGCGGAGCGGCAAGCCCTACAGCCAGATGGCGACCGAACTGATTACGGCCACGGGCTCGAATAGTTATGAGAATGGCGAACTGAACTTCTTGCCGGGATCGTTTCAGGCGATGGTCGTGATACAGGATACCTACGACCAGCAGGCGGCGGATGTGGCGAAGACATTTCTTGGACTCGGGCACCTGAACTGCCTGCTCTGCCACAATGGCCGCGGACATTTGAACACGCTGAGCTTGTGGGGCACCTCGACAACGCGTCAACAAGCATGGGGGATGGCGAGTTACTTTTCGCGAACGAATCTGACCCGCACATCGATCAATCCAAACAGTTTCGTCCCGTACTACTGGTCGATTCTCACCGATCCGCGGCTCGTGCGCGACTACACGCTCAACACGACCACGGGCAACCGGCCGGCGCGGCAAGGCGCGACGCCCACGACAACGGTCGCACCGGCGTACCTGTTCACCACCAACAAGCCGTCGTCGGTGGCCGACTACCGGCCGGCGCTGGCGCGCGAGATCGTCGCCGATCCGCTGTTTTCAAGAGCGGCCATCAACTACGTCTGGGAGCATTTTTTCGGGCTCGCGCTGGTGACGCCCACCGACGGCTTCGATCCGGCGCGGCTTGATCCGGACAATCCGCCCGCGGTGGAGGGCTGGGCGCCGCAACCAACCAACGCGGCGCTTTTGCGCGATCTTGCCGCCGATTTCGTGTCGAATGGCTACGACGTGAAGAAGCTGATGAAGCAGATTGTGAGCTCGGAGGCGTATCAGATGTCGAGCCGCTATCCGGGCGCGTGGGATCCGAATTGGGAACCGTTGTACGCGCGGCACTTCGTGCGGAGGCTGTGGGGCGAGGAGATCCACGACGCGCTCATTCAATCCTCGGGCGTCAACGCCAGCTACAACCTGCAACGCGACTATCCGGCGTCGAGCGCGAACGAAACCTGGGCGATGAAGATTCCCGAGCCGCTGCGGACGCCCGATCGCGGAGGCAATGTCACTCGGTTCCTGGATGGATTCCTGCGCGGTAACCGCGACGACGAGGATCGCCGCGGAGAGGGATCGATCTCGCAGGCGCTGTCGCTGATGAACGACCCGATGGTACTGACGCGCATTCGCGGCACGGGCAACGCGAACCTGCTCTTGCAGAAGAATCTCGCCAAGTCCGACGACGATTTGATCCAGACGTTGTTTCTCACGGTGTTGTCGCGGCCTCCTTCGGACGCGGAACTGGCCTCGGCGCGCACGCAACTCACCTCTGCAAATCGGACTGCGCAGGCCGAAGATCTGTTGTGTTCGCTTTACAACAAAGTCGACTTTATCTTTAACTACTAGACCCGGAGGCCATATGTTCAACGAAGAAAAACTACAGCGGCACTTAGTCAAATATCCGCACGAGCAGGTCTCCTACAGCGCCGCGCCGTATCTATCACGCCGGCGGTTCTTCGAGATCGCCGGGGCGGGCGTCGGCGCGTCGTATCTCGCCAGCCCGGCGTTCGGTCAGAGCGGCGGCGCGCGAGTCACCACGCGCAACACGGCCAAGAACTGCATTTTCGTTTTGATGAGCGGCGCGCCGAGTCACGTCGACACCTTCGACGCCAAGATCGGCCCGGCGACGCCGGCCTCGCTGAAGGCCGAAACCGTCAACGGCGTGCTGTGGCCCAACGGGGTGATGCCCAAGCTGGGCGCGCAGTTGAACAAAATCGCGATCGTGCGGTCGATGCGCGCCTGGGCGCTAGTCCATTCGCTGGGCCAAACTTGGACGCAGATCGGACGCAACCCGGCGGCGGCGCTTGGGGATGTATCGCCGAACATGGGCACCGTGGTTGCGTCGGAGAAGGACCGCGAGCGTACGGCTTCGCAGGTGTTTCCGTCGTTTCTGGCCTTGAACTCGAACGGGGCGATCGGGCCGGGCTACTTTCCGGCGACCTACGCTCCGTTCAAGGTCACGCCGGCGGCGACGGGTCTGCCGAATACATCGAATACGGACGGCAAGACGCGATCCGACGCCCGGTTGCGGTTTCTTCGCAGCATCGACGACACGCTGCGCGCGCCGTCGCCTTTGGGCAAACCCGTTGAAGACTACGACAAGTTTTACGCGGCCGCCAACGGGATGATGTTTAACCCGGTGGTCGATACGGCGTTCCGCTTTTCGACGGCCGATTCGCAACGTTACGGCGTCAATAATGTCGCCAACGGCTTCGGGAATGCGTGCCTGATCGCCAAACAGGTGCTGGCCGCCAATCAGGGGACGCGCTTCATCCAAATCTCGGTCGGCGGTTGGGACATGCACAACGACATCTACGGCACTGGTGGAACGGCTACGAATATACTCACACTCGGTAACACGTTCGACGCGGGGATGAGCGCGCTGTTGACCGATCTCGAATCGGCCGGATTGTTGCGGGAAACGCTGGTGGTAATGGTCGGCGAATTCGGACGGACGGTAGGGGCGCTGTCGGGCTCGGGCGGGCGCGACCACTATCTCCAGCACTTCGCGGCCTTCGCCGGCGCGGGAGTGAAAGGCGGCAAGATTGTTGGAGCGACCAACGCGACGGGGTCGGCCACGACGTCGTTTGGCTGGAATCAGGACCGCGATCACCGGCCCGAAGACGTCGTCGCGACGGTGTATTCGGCAATGGGAATCGACTGGACCAAGCAGTTGGACACGCCATTTGGCCGAACCTTCGAATACGTTCCGGAGGCGGCGCACGGCATTTATCTGCCGATGGACGAGCTCTGGACCTAAATCAGTTCTGGACGCCGCACACCGCGCGGGAACGGATGCGGCGTCCAGATCTCTCTCAAAGCCGGCCGCGAGAAAAAAGCGCCGGGCAGAGTAATGAAAGCACGCCCGGTGGCCAGCAGAGAATCCCTTCGGCTGGGTCCGGAGCGCTATTTTACGTTCGCCCCAGTATACGCGATTTGAAACAATTTCAACAAGAAATGTTTTTATTCGAGTGAAACGGGTTCCGATTGGACGCCCGCGGACGACAGCCGCAGCTTGCCGGAAACCCAGCCTTCCGGAAGCACCGCGTTGACCTGATATCGCCCAGGTTGTCCTGGCGCGGCGTCGCTGTAAAGCGGATCGATTTCGACGACACCCTCGGGCCGTTCGAGAATCACCTTGATCGTTTCGGCGGTGCGCGCCAGCGGCGATCCGGCCACGGTTTCCAGACGGCCGAGCCCGGTGGCGTAGATTTCGAGTATGCCGCCATCGAGCCGGTTGATTCCGGAGATCTTCGGCGCCGCAGGCCGGTGGGACGCCGAAACCGGCGCCGAATCGAGACCGGAGTGCCGCGCGATCAAGAGGTACGATTCCGCCGCGGCCATCGGAACAATGGCCGTAATTTGCGAATCGGAGGCGGACAATACCGCCGCCGTCTGTCCATTGACCAGCAGCCGAATCGGGCCGTCGCCGCTTAGATTTTCTCCGGCCAATGTGACCAGTTCGCCGGGCGAGAGCGCTTCGACACCGGCTAATCGGGGGATGGCGCGGTCGAAATTTGCCAAGGTCAGCGCGATCTCGAAATGGGCGACCGAGCCGGCGCTCAACTCTTGGGGCACCGATCGGAAGATTTCCTTACCGGCGCGGCTGACTCGAACGCGGTAACGGCCGGGCTCGAAATCGACGGCGCCGAAAAAGCCGGTGCCGTCGCTTGTGGCCAGGCGGGGCGCGCGGAGCGGATCGTCGTCGGACTCGATCGAGATCGAGGCGCCGTCGGCGAGCCATGCGGGACCGTCGACGGTGATCTGACCGCTAATATGGCCGCGAGTTGGCGAGGTTTTCCAGGCGAGCACGGGCGGCGCCGAGAGGCCGGGCAGGTTCGCCGCCGCCGTGTAGAAGTTTTCGTTGGGCTCCAGCGTGCGGCCGTTGGGTCCTTCCTGGTTCGTGACGGCGTAGCTGTAGAAGGCGAGACCGGCCGGATTCGTCGCCAGGACGCGGTTGGCTTGCGCCATGGAATTGGCGATGGGGTTCAAATAGATGCCGATGCCGGGCATGATGGCGCGCCGATACGAGCGCTCCTTGGTAAACGACAGCCAGCGGTCGAGGAACGTGCCATTGGCGGGTTCGCGGAAGTACATCATCGGCATGGCGAGGTCGAGGATGCCCTCTTCCAGCCACGCACGCCAGTTTTGAAAAACGCGGGCGTAGGCATCGGTGGTTGTGAAACCCGCGTCGTTGAGCGGACCGTTGCCCCAGCAGATGAGCGCGGCGGAGACGATGGCGCGGGGCTTGATGGCGGCGGCGCGGAGATAGGTGTGGCGAACGAGGTCGGTGACTTGGCGGCGGCGGAAGTCGGCCCAGGCGCGGGCGTCGCCGCCGGAGAGGCGGTCGAAACGCGCGCGGGCGATCGGGTTATAACCGAAGTCGGCGGCTTCCGGATAACGGATATAGTCAAGGTGGATGCCGTCGATGTCGTAGTGGCGCAGCGGATCGAGGATGACATTGACCAGATAGGCGGTGGCGGCCGGGTGGCCGGGATCGAGCGAAACACCGGGCGCGCCTTGGGCGGACACGGTGGCCCACATGGCTTCGCCGGCGGCGTTTGGCCCATGCCGGTTCCAGACGTGGTTGGGATCGGCCGGCGGACGGTTGAGCGGCCACGTTGGGTAGACGGGCGCCCAGGCGTGGACCTGGATACCGCGTTCGTGGGCCTTGGCGATCACATACTCGAGCGCGTCGAAGCCCTTAGAGTAGGTCGCGTCTTCGGCCGGCGGCTCGGTCGACTTTAGAAAGTAAGAGCCGCCGCGATGGCGGGTCTCGATGAAGATGGCGTTGCCGCCGGCGCGGGCGACGTCTTCGACCATGCGGTCGACCTGCTGCGGGTTTTTGTAACCGTC
>VFZW01000287.1 GCA_016871055.1 Acidobacteriota bacterium | reverse complement strand
AGCTTTGTGAACGTTTCCATCGGTCGCCAGTCTCCTGTTCTCGTCTTGACAACAAGATCATCCGACAGACGACCGATGGTTTCAACATTTCAAATGTGTTTGGCTAGACATCAATCCGCTGCTCGCTTCCGGTGTTTATCCGGAAACATGGGCGCTACAGACGTATACATTTAGCGGGCTGAGCGGCGCGACAAGCGCGCGGATCGCGTTCCGGTACTTCGTGAGCGATACGAACAACAACGGCAACTACATAGGCATCGATACGTTTTCGCTGGAAGACGCCATACCGGAGCCGTCCTCAATGCTGCTCGCAGGTTTGGCGTTGGCAGGACTCGCTGTATGTAACCAACGGAGGAGGCAATAAATGAAACGCGTACTAATCGCGGCCGCGTTTTCGCTCGCGGCGTTCGCGCAGGACAAGAAGCAGCCGGTCAAGCCGCAACCTGCGCCTCCAGTCAGTGGCGCGCGTGTGTTCAAGGATCCGGTCACGGGCGAAATTCGCCAGCCCACCGCGGCGGAACGACGGCAGATGGACGCGCAATCCTCGCTGGTCACCGGCAGTGGAAGATCCACGCGAATCATCCGGAACCGCGATGGCTCGGTGACCGCAGTTCTAGGCTCGGAACATTTCGTCTATTCGGTCGTCAGGAAGAACGCGGACGGCACACTGGATCAGCAGTGCGTGACGGGCGAAAAGAACGCTCTCAGCTATGTGAACCGGACCAAAACGCCCGCGAACCTCGCTAATGTCGTCATCGTGAAGGGGAGCGGCGATGATAAGAAATAAGATCCTTCTCGCGGCGCTCGCGGCCGGTTTAAACGCATTCGGCGCAGCGACGTTCGTCATCCAGAATAACGACGGCGCGGGCGAAGGATTCAACGACCCAACGCCGGCAGCCCCGGTCGGCGGCAACGCAGGAGCGACGTTGGGCCAGCAACGCCTGAACGCGTTTTCCCATGCGGCAGGCATTTGGGGCGCAACGCTTACCAGCTCTGTAACAATAACGATTCGCGCGAACTTCGACCCGCTCCCTTGCTCGGCCTCATCCGCAGTTCTCGGCAGCGCGGGTACGATTAACGCCCATCGCGATTTTGGCGGGGCGCCGTTCGCGGGAACCTGGTATGATGAGGCGCTCGCCAACAAGTTGGCGGGTTCGGACCAGGGCGTCGGGGATCCGGACATGCAAGCGACATTTAATTCCAATCTTGGCAACGCGGGTTGCCTGACGGGAACATTTTTCTATTTGGGCTTGGATAACAACCACGGCGCCAACATCGACCTGGTGGCCGTGCTTCTCCACGAATTTAGGCATGGCCTAGGATTCGCCTCCCTTACGAACCCCTCAACAGGCGTCTACTGTTGCACGCCTAGCCAAAGGTTTCCGTCGGTTTATGACCGGTTCCTTCTGGACAACACCGCTGGATTGACCTGGAACAATATGGCCAATGCCACAGCGCGCCAGAACTCCGCGATTAACACCGGCAACCTGGTTTGGAATGGCTCGAACGTCATCGCCGACGCTCCTGGCGTAATAGGCCAAGGTCAAGCCGTCGTTGTCACTTCCGGGCTTCCGGTCAACGTTTCGGGGACATACACAGGCAGGCAGGCGGGCTTTGGAGCGGCGATGAGTTTTCCGGGCGTGACAGCCGACCTGATGCCTGTGCTTAATCAAGGCGGCGGGCCGGGCTGCACGCCGTTTAATCCCGTGAACACAGCGGCCGTCGCAGGAAAGATTGCGTTAATCGACCGCGGCACTTGCTCGTTTAGCCTGAAAGCCTTGAACGCCCAAAACGCGGGCGCGATTGGCGTCATTATCGCGAACAACATCGCTGGCGCCGCACCAGCATTGCCTTATGACGGAACCGCCGGCGTTACGATTCCGGTATTTTCGATCACGCTGAACGACGGCAACACTTTGAAGAGCGCGCTCGCCTACCGGTCGCGCACACGTAGCGGCGTCGTCACAACGCTGCGGATCAGCAACACGACGCTGGTGACCACAGACGCTAACGGCAGACCGCAAATGTACGCGCCGAATCCAGTGGAGCCAGGTTCTTCCGTGTCGCACTGGAACACCAACCTGAATCGCAATCAGTTGATGGAACCGTTCATCAACTCCGATCTGACCCACAGCGTTGTGATCCCCCGCGACCTGACCTTCTCATTGCTCAAGGATCTCGGCTGGTAGTGCAGATACTGCACCTGACGCGCCGAACATTCCTGACGACGATGGCCGCCGCGGCGCAACCCGCGCGGCGGCCCAACGTCATTTTCATCGTCAGCGACGACCTGAACTGCGCGCTTGGCTCGTACGGCAACAACATTGTCAAGACGCCGAACCTCGACAGGCTCGCGGCGCGCGGGGTTCGCTTTCACAACGCACACTGCCAGTTTCCGTTGTGCGCGCCGTCGCGAGCGTCGTTCCTAAGCGGCAAGCGGCCGGAATCGACCAGGGTCTGGACGCTGAACACACCGACACGCAAGCACATGGCCGACACCGTCATGCTGCCCGAACTGTTTCGGAAAAACGGCTACTACACCGCCAACCTCGGCAAGATCTTTCACACAGGACCCGAGCATGACGATCCACGTTCGTGGGATTTCGTGCTGCCGGAAGATGGCAAGAACCCGCCGCAAAGCGAAGTCATCGCGTCGGACGAAATCGGCCGGCCGCGTAATCACTCGATGGCCTGGGCCAAACTGAAAACGCCCGACGAGCAGACGCCCGACGGCATCGTCGCGCGCGAGACCGTTAAGCAAATTGAAAAGACGAAGAAGCCGTTCTTTCTCGGTGTCGGGTTCCGCCGGCCGCATTCTCCGTACGCCGTGCCGGCCCGGTATTTCGACCTTTACAACCCGGCCGAAATGCCGCTGCCGTATGAGGAAAACAAGGCGGTGCTGCCGGCGGCGTGGTATGAACTCGCCGACAAGAAGAAACCGACGGAAGAGCAGACGCGAGCCTTTATCGCGGCCTACTATGCGAGCGTTTCCTACATGGACGCGCAGGCGGGTGTGATCTTCGACGCGCTGACGAGGTTGAAGCTGTGGGACTCGACGATTGTTGTCGTGTTCGGCGACCACGGCTATCACAACGGCGAGCATGGGATGTGGCACAAGATGACGCTGTTCGAAGAGTCGACACGCGTGCCGCTGATCATCGCCGCGCCGCGCGCCAGGGGAGAAGCGAAAGGCCTGGCCGAACTCATCGACGTTTATCCGACGCTGGCCGAGCTCTGCGGACTGAAGGCGCCGGCGGGGTTGGAAGGAAAGAGCCTGGCGCCAATCCTGAAGAACCCCGCGCTTCCCGGCAAGCGGGCGGTGTTCACAATGGTCGGCCGCAACGACGACCGCGCCGTGGCCAACAATAACGCGCAGTGGTTCGGCCGCAGCGTTCGCACCGAACAATGGCGCTACACCGAGTGGGACGGCGGCAAGAAGGGCATCGAACTCTACAACCTCGAGGCCGATCCGGGCGAACGCAAGAATCTTGCGGCATCGCCGGCCTTGGAGGCGACGCGGGCCGAACTGCGAAAGCTATTGCTATCGCTTTGACCGGATGTCGGGCCGTTTATCGGGCACGAAGCCATCGCGGTTTGGCATGGCTACTTTCGGCAGAGTCTTCTCGTTCATCTCTTCGTCAATGCCGACGATACCGTTCAGGTGCAGCACGAAAGCGGTCACGGCGTAAACCTCGTTGGTCGTCAGCGAACGCGGATGATCGAAGGGCATGGCGCGGCGGATGTAGTCGAACACCGTCGTCGCGTAGGGCCAGTAGCTGCCGACGGTCTTGAGCGGCTTGGTGCTGGTCAACGATCCGATGCCGCCCGCAATTGGTGGATATTGGCCTTCGCGACCTTCGCCTTTATCGTTGTGGCACTCGGCGCATTTCGATTTGAAGATCGGCGCGCCTTCCGAGGCACGGCCCTTGCCAGACGGCAAGCCGCGGCCATCGGCGAAAACCGTGATGCCGCGCGCTTCGATCTCGGCGGGTTTCGCGGGACGGCCCTTCGGTTGCGCGAACGCCACGGCGCACAGCAGCAATGCTCTAAACATGGGTCACCTTGCCATCGGCGGCGACGCGCCATGGCTTGATGGCGTTGTAGTGATAGCCGCTGAAGTGGCCTCGCACTTCGATGATCTCTTCATGGGTGGGCTGCAAGTAGCCCGTCTCGTCGGTACAGCGCGACTGCAAAACGGCCGGCGTTCCATCCCATTCCCATGGCATGCGGAAGCGCGCGACGGCGAGCGGCAACACAGGTTCCTGCAGCGCGGCGTCGGTCCAAGTCTTTCCGCCGTCGGTCGATACTTCGACGCGAGTGATACGGCCGCGGCCGGTCCACGCAAGACCGGTTATTTCGTGGAAGCCGGGCGTGATCGTATGCCCGCCGGAGGGCCGCGTGATGACCGATCGCGCCTCCATCACGAAGGTGAAGATCTGCGCCTTGCCGTCCTTGCCGAGTTCGGTATAGTAACCGGTTTCTTTGGCCGACATGGCTGGATCGGCCGCGAACTCGAGGCGGTGCAGCCACTTCACATTCGCGTTGCCTTCCCAGCCAGGAAGTAGCAAACGGAGCGGGTAGCCTTGTTCGGGGCGGAGCGCTTCGCCGTTCTGGCCGTATACCAGCAGCGCATCGTCGAGGACCTTCTCGATCGGAATGCTGCGCGCCATGCGTCCGGCGTCGGCGCCCTCGGCGATCATCCATTTCGCTTCCGGCTTCACGCCGAGATCGCGCAGCACGGTCTTCAGCGGGACGCCGGTCCATTCGGTGCAGCTCAAAAGGCCGTGGCTGCGCTGCACGTCGGGCTGCGTGTTGCCGCTCTGGTCGCCGATGCTGTTGCCGCCGCACTCCAGGAAGTAGATGCGTGAAAACGACGGGAAGGCTTTGATATCGGTCATTGTGAAGACCGAGGGTTTGTCGAGCAGGCCGTGGATCAACAGTTCGTGCTTGGCGGGATCGATGGCGGGAACGCCGGAGTGGTGGCGCTCGAAGTGCAGCGCCGAGGGCGTGATCGTGCCGAAGAGATCGGCGTGCGGCGTCCGGCTCGATCCGGTGCCAGGACTCTTGGTCAATTCGCGAATGACGCGCACGGTCGTCTCGTGCGGCGATCGATCGCCATAGGCGCGCATATGCGCTCCGGATTCGGAGTTCTGAAGCGGAGCCTTGCAAGAGCTGCCCGTCAGCACACCCGCGCCGAGCGCGAGGAACCGCCGCCGTTCCCGTTTCATTGATCGATTCCTTCCCCGCTTTCAACGGACTGCCTGGCCGTATTGACGCGGAATTGGAAGAGATCGGGGCCTGCGTAATGGCCGACGACATCGAGATCGAACTTGCCTTCGAGCGTCTGGCCGGGATCGATATCGGCGATGAGCAGTCCTTCCTGCCCGCGCAGCGGTCCCGCGATTACTTCGCCCATCGGATTCACAATGACGCTGCCGCCGTTGATCGCGCCCCATTCGCCGGCTTCGGTGTGCTGCACGGCCGAGAGCACGAAACAGCTGCCTTCGACGGCGATGTGGCGCATCGACGGCTGCCAGGTTTCGCGTTCGTCGACCGTAGGCGCGCAATAGAGCACGACGTTTTGCGAGTAGATCGACAGGCGCAGTTGCGGCATGTAGTTTTCCCAGCAGATCGCCGCGGCCATGTTGCCCCAGGGGGTGGGCATGGCCTTCAGCGTCGAGCCGTCGCCGAAGCCCCAGATCAGGCGCTCCATCGCGGTCGGCATCACTTTGCGGTGTTTGCCTTGCAGAGTGCCGTCGGGCGCGTGGTAGGTAGCGGTGCAGTAGAGCGTGCCGCCGTCGCGCTCGATGACACCGCCGGTCATCCAGAGTTTCGCTTCGCGAGAGATGGCGCCGATCTCGTCGAACGATGTGAGCGCGCCTTCGGCATAGCGGCGAAACTGCGCGCGGCCATCGGCGGTTCGCGAGCCGACGCGCGCGCCGAAGTCGAGGCCTTTGGGATACCCGCCGATCAGCGCTTCGGGAAAGACAAGGAGTTCGACACCTTGCGCGGCGGCGTCGAGCGCGTAGCGGCGCAACTTGTCGAGCGTAGCGGGGGTGTCCCAGGGAATACTTCCGGCTTGCAGCACGGCGGCGCGCAACATCTCGTTAGAATAGCTAGTTTGGAACAAAAAAAGCGTCCGCTCAAGACTTTGGAGCGCGTGATCTCGAAAGCGGGCATCGGCTCGCGCACGGAAGCGCGGAGTTGGATTCATGAGCGCCGCGTGAAGGTCAACTGCAAAGTGATCGAGAATCCGGACCACTGGGTCGATATGAAACGCGACCGCGTGTGGCTGGACGATAAGCCGTTGGAACAGCGTGACCGGTTGTATTTGCTGCTCTACAAGCCGACTGGATATTTGACGACGTACAAGGACCCCGAGGGCCGGCCGACGGTGTACGATTTGATCGAGGACGTCGATACGTTTCTGTCACCGGTGGGGCGTTTGGATCTGGATACGTCGGGGCTGTTGATCATGACCAACGACACCCAGTTCGCCGAGCACGTGACGAATCCGGATTCGCATGTGCCGAAGACTTATCTGGCGAAGGCGTCGGCGCTATTGACGGACGATCAGTTGGAGCAGTTGCGGCGCGGGATCGAACTCTCCGACGGAATGACGCGCGCGGCGATTGTGAAGCGGCTGCGCAATTCCGGCAAACACACGCACTTTGAAATCACGATCAGTGAGGGCAAGAACCGACAGGTGCGGCGGATGGTGGAAGCACTGGGCGCGCATGTAATGAAGCTGGTGCGCGTGAGGATTGGGGCGATTGGGATTGGCGAGTTGCCGATTGGGGAATGGCGGCTGCTGACGCGGGCGGAGATTACTTCGTTGCGGCGATAGCGCGGAAGTTCGATCACCACTGGCGCCGCAAAGCCAGTGTTTAGAGTTGCTTCGTCGTGGCAGCGACCTGCCGACGCATGGTTTCGACGCGCTTGACGTACGCCGACTCAAACGACCGCCGCGGTATGGCGAGCCGCTGGCGCATGTCGGGCTCTTTCAGAAGTTTCTGCGCGGCGTTCGGCATGGCGTCGACACATTGATCGAAGACACGTTGCGACGCTTCTTTGAAGCCGGCGATGGCGCGATAGTAGCCGTGCTGATTCGGCACCTTCTTACAACCGCGGACTAGGGCTTCGAGCGTTTCGGCTTTTTCGGCGATGTTGAGTTCTTGCGATTGCGCGAGCGTCGCGCCGTAGTCGTCGAAGAAGGGTCCGAGCGGGAGCATTAACGCGGGCGAGCGGCGGAGCGGTTTGATCGCGCGCAACGGATAGTGACGATGTCCCTCGCTGGCCAGCATCTCTTTGTATAGGGCCGACGGCCACTTGAAGACGCCGTCGTAGCCGCCGACGTTTTCTTGCGCGAGGCGTTCGAACTGGCGCGCCGAATTCGACGCGCGTGCGGCGCCGCTCCAGAAGCTGATGCCTTGATTGAGATCGCCCAGATTGTGCGTAATGCTCATCGCTAGGCGCATGGTGTCCAGTTCGCGACCGGGCTGTGCGCAGACTTCGAAGAACGCGCGCGATTCGCGCAGCAGTTCGGCGTGGATGGCGTCGTGCATTGCGGCGGCGTCTTGCTCGTGGCCTAGCGATAGAAACCGGCCGAGCGCACCGGCGGCGACGCTGAGCCATTCGCCATCGTGACCACTGACTATGCCGTGTTCACCGCATTGAACGGTACGAAGAGAGAAGCCGTCGAGCGTCCACGTGTGCATTTCCATCGCGACTTGGGCCATGGCGCGCAACGTGGGCAGGTCCTTGGTGTCGCGCCAAAGGAGGCCGCGAATTTTCGAATCGACATCGGTGGGAACGTAGGTCGCTACGGTTGTGTGGTGCGCGGCGAGGCAGAGGCGGAAATACGAAAGGACGGATTCGTCGCCGGTGTGCGCGCCGAGGTCGTCGGCGATGATACGGAGAAAAGGTGTGTCGGGCACGCGTTCGCGCAGGTACGGAACGGTGTTCCAGATCAGGTCTTGCAAGCCCGAAGGCGAGATGTAGTTGGCCCAGATGGGCGCGGGCGTCGCTTCCAATTTCCCAGGGTAGTATACTCGGCACGAAATGCTTTCGACAAAATTGCTCGTGCTGGTTTGCGCGACGCTGCCGCTGGCAGCCATCACCAGGCAAGAAGTAGCTTTCAAGACGACGCCGCAGGGCGAGTTGAAGATGACGATCTTCTACCCGATTAACTGGAGGGCCGCCGACAAGCGGCCCGCCGCGGTGTTCTTTTTTGGAGGCGGATTCACGGGCGGCTCGCCGGCGCAGTTCTACTCGAAGGCCGCGTATCTGGCCTCGCGCGGGATGGTGGCGGCGAGCGCGGAGTATCGTGTAAAGACGCGGCATAACACGACGCCGCGAGAGAGCTTTGAAGACTGCCGTTCGGCGGTGCGGTGGCTGCGCAAGAATGCGGCGGCACAGGGCGTCGATGCCGATCGCATCGCGGCCGGCGGAGGATCGGCGGGCGGTACGTGCGCGATGTCGATCTTCGCGGAAGAGGCGTGGGATACGGCTTCCGAAGACATGGCGGTATCGGCAAAGCCGAACGTGCTGGTGCTTTATAACCCGGCGGTCGACATCTCGGTGAGTAAAGACGCGCCCGCAAGCTGGTCACCGAAGAATCAACTACACGCGGGATTGCCGCCGATGGTGATGTTTTTCGGCACCGACGACAAACACTACCTCACGGCGAAGGAGTATTTCGCGCGGGCGCGCGCGATGAAGAATCCAATCGAACTGTACTTCGGCAAAGATCAGAAGCACGGGTTTTTCAACGACAAACCGGGCGGCGACTACTCGTGGCACGCATCGACACTCTACATGACCGACAGCTTTCTCGCGCGGCACGGGTATACACAAGGCCGGCCGACGATCGCGCAACCTCCTGGCAGCAAGGCCGTGCTCTTTAGCGAAGCCGCGCGCGTGCCCGTACCGATGGAGTCGCGGCCCGTGCCCGCTGGAGTTCGCGCGGAACGAAACATCGTTTATGCGAAGGCCGGAGAGCGCGAGTTGAAGCTCGATCTCTACTTGCCGCAGACGGCGCCGGCCTCGCCGATGCCGCTGGTTGTTTGGATTCACGGTGGCGCATGG
>VFZW01000286.1 GCA_016871055.1 Acidobacteriota bacterium | reverse complement strand
CAACCAAGTGGAACGCTTCTTCGCACTGATCACCGAGCGCATGATCCGGCGTGGCACCTTCCACAGTGTCCACGAATTGGAAACCGCCATCTACCACTGGCTGGCCGGTTGGAACGGAGCCCCGACCCCCTTCACATGGAAGGCCTCCGCAGACGTTATCCTCGACAAGGTGCGCCGTTGTAAAGAATTATCCAAGACAGGAGACTAGTGCCTTAGAAAACAGCGTGAAGGCGACTTGTTCATCGGTGTTTGCGTGCTGTCGCGCCGCTTGAAGTCAAACACCTTATCGAGATAGGCCTCAAACTGCCGCCGAACCACGGCGCTACTTCTTGCCTTTCTGACGGAGGAACCGGCGCAGGTTGGAATTGGCCATCTTGCCGGCGGACTCTTCAAAGCGCTTCCGCATTTCCACCTTGGCGCGCACTTGCTCGGCCAACTCGGCGGAAAGATGAAATGTTCGGGGCTTGCCCTCCCACACCACCGACAACAGAAATTCGTGATGGAGATACTTGCCGCCGGCGCAGCGGCGGTTGGGTTTGCCGCATTTGCGGCTGCGCTCGACGAACGAGCCGGGGAACATCTCGCGCAAGGATCCCAAACCGCGAATGAGCCTGCCGCGAAGATCGAGTTCGGGATCGATTGCCATCTGACACTCCTTATAGTGTCAGAACGACGTCAATGCAGGAACCTTCCGAGATTTGCAAGAATGACCGGCAAACTCGGCGATCCATTACCTCTCTCGATTCAACGCCTTGGACCCGTCACCAAAGCGGAGTTACGAAATCGCTGCGCCCCCACATACGCCCGCACACACGCCACCCACAACCCCTGCGCCACCAGCAAGTGAACGATCTGCATCCAGCCCGGCGCCGCCAGCGCGATGTTCGCCACGCCGATCAGCACCTGCGTGCCGGCCAATGAAATCGGCCAGTGCGAGAATCCCGGCTCCCGCCGCCGCAGGGAGGTCAAGCTGCCGATCAGGAACGCCGCGCCCAGTGCCGCGAGCACGGGATGCACCGCTCGCAACCGAATCAGAAAGTGCTGGCTCGACGTCGCGTCGTCGCGAATCTGCGCCCACAGCGACCCATCCAGCGCCGCCTGCTTCGGAAAAATCGTATCGCCCAACGCTGTCACCGCGCCCGTCGCGCTCACAATCACAATTACGACTAACGCGGCTAGCAGAACGCCACGGCCCTTGCTCTCCCGCCGTTCCTCCACCGTCATCGCCGCCGCGCTCGCCGTCAACAGCAGCGTGTTGGTCAGGTGCAGCGCGATCACGATCGCCCGGCTTAAGCTGGCATCGTTGACGACCAGTTCTTTCTTCACCAGGACCGCGCCGACAAAGCCTTCGATCAGGATGAACACAAACGCGGCGATCGCCATTCTCCGGCGCCGCACCGGCGCCAGCCAGATCATCGCGATGCCGAACAACCCGCACAGTGCGCTTGTGATTCGGTGCGTGTATTCGATGATTGTCTTCGTTTCGGGCGCCGGCGGAATCGCCTCGCCATTGCACAGCGGCCAGTGATTCCCGCATCCCGCCCCCGCCCCCGCAATCCGCACCCACGCGCCGAAGAGGATGACCGCGATCAGGTAGCCGAGATACAGCCAGGCGAGCTTCGGAAACCGTATCAAACGAAAATCTTCTCGTGCACAACGCCCGCCACGTCGGTCAAACGGAAATCGCGCCCCGAGTAGTTGAACGTGAGCTTGTCATGCTGCAAACCCAGCAAATGCAGAATCGTCGCATGCCAGTCGTGAATATGCATGCGGTTCTCCTCGGCGTGATAGCCGATCTCGTCGGTCGACCCATACACAAACCCAGGCTTCACGCCGCCGCCTGCCATCCACACCGTGTACCCGTACGGATTATGATCGCGCCCGTTGCCGCTCTCGCTCACCGGCGTGCGGCCAAACTCGCCCGCCCAAATCACAAGCGTGTCCTTCAACAACCCGCGCGACTTCAGATCCTTCAACAGCCCTGCGATCGGCTTGTCGACTTCCGCCGCGTTCGACGTATGTTTCGCAAACAGATCCACGTGCTGATCCCACTTGACCGGATGCGTGCACTGCACAAACCGCACGCCTTTCTCGCACAACCGCCGCGCCAGCAAACACTGCCAGCCGAAGTCCTCCGTCGTCGGATCGTCGATCCCATACAACTTCTTCGTCGCGTCCGATTCGTTATCGACCGCGAAGATCTCCGGGGCCTGCGTCTGCATTCGGAACGCCAGTTCGAACGCTTGAATCCGAGCCTCCAGATTCGGGTCCACCGTTCGCAATTCCTGATGCTTGCGGTTGATGTTCTGGATCATATCGAGCTCGAATCGCTGCTGCTCCGGCGTCAGGCCCTTGTTGAGCAGGTACTGAATCGGCTCGTTCTTAATCTCCTCGACCTTCATGCCCCCGTGGCCGATCGGCGTGCCCTGATACGCTCCCGGCAAAAACGCCGAGCCGTAATTCTTCGCGCCGCCGTGCGACAGAGTCGGCTTGATCGTAATGTAGCCCGGCAGATCCTGGTTCTCCGTACCCAGGCCGTACACGGTCCACGCGCCCATCGACGGCCGCACAAACGTCGACGATCCCGTAAACATCTGCAACATCGCCCCGCCGTGATCGACCCCGTCGCCCACCAACGACCGGATCACGCACAACTCGTCCACCATCTCGCGCACATGCGGAAAGAGATCGCTGACCGGGATCCCGCTCTGGCCGCCGTTCTTAAACGCCCACGGCGACTTCATCAGCGGACCCGCCTCTTGATCGGCGAACGCCAGCGGCCGCTTAATCGGCAGCGGTTTGCCGTGATCGCGCACCAGCCGCTCCTTCGGATCGAAGGTGTCGATCGACGACGGTCCGCCGTGCATGAACAGGAAGATCACCCGTTTGGCTCGAGGCGCATAGTGCGGGTTTTTCAGCGATAGAGGGCTCGACTGCGCCAGCACGTTCGCCAGGCCGATCGTACTTAGGCCGCACGCCGCGTGCCGCAGCATGCCACGCCGCGACACCGGCTGCACGCGCCGCGTAAAAATTTCGCGAATCGGATCGTTGTTAATCGACATAGATGAACTCGTTCGACGCAAACAAAATCCGCGCCAGGCTCTGCCACGCGCTGGGCTCTTGCATCTTGGGGAATTGTTTCTGGAACGCCGCGGTGTAACTCATCGCGTTATCGATCTCGGCGGGGCGCGCCGATCGATTCAGGATTTTCAAGTACAACCGCTCCGCGCGGTCTTTCAGCGGCAACCCCGCCGCGTCCTTGGCCACCGCTTCGGCCTGCTCGGCGACAAACTTCGAATTCATCAGGAACAACGCCTGCGGCGCGACGTTCGTCGCGATCCGCTTGCCGTTGGCCGTCGTCGCATCGCCGAAATCGAACAGGTTCAACAGCGCCGGCAAATTCGAGCGCCGCAGTGGCAGATACACCGATCGCCTCGTCTGCTCCTCCGGACTAATCGACATGCGGCTATTTGAGCTTTCGGAATCGGTGCCGAAGCCCGTCTGCATCGTGCCGCCCATCGTCATATCGATCTTGCCGCTGATCGCCAGCATGCCGTCGCGCATCTCTTCAACCAGCAACCGGCGCCGTGGGAACCGCGAAAACAGCCGGTTTTCCGGATCCGCCTTGGCCGCTTCCGCGCTCGGCGCGCTGCTCATTTGATAGGCGTCCGACAACAGAATCTGCCGGTGCAGCTTTTTGATGCTCCAGCCGTTGCGCACAAACTGCGACGCTAGCGCATCGAGCAACTCCGGATGCGTCGGGCGCTCACCCATGCGTCCGAAATTATCCGGTGTCCGCACAATCCCTTCGCCAAAATGCCAGCTCCATACGCGGTTCACGATCACCCGCGCCGTCAGCGGATTTGTATCGCTCGCCAGCCAGTCGGCCAGTTCGCGCCGCCCGCCTCCTTGCGTGATGATCGGCCGGTCTTTCCCGGCAACAACCAGCGGAAATGTCTTCGGCGCATCCTCGCCGAGCGCATTGTAATCGCCGCGCACAAAAACCTTTGCATTAAAGGGCGTCGATTCTTCGATCCCGCACGCCATATCCGGCTCCGGCGGCAGCTCGTCTTTCAACTTCTTTTGTTCCGCGCGCAACGCCGCGAGCTCCTTCTTGCCGGCCTCGGAAGCGAAATCGTCGATCGCCTTCGAAGCGATCCCGAACGGTCCGGCATCGGCGAACACGTCCCGGAAGAAGCCGTCCTTTTCATCGATCAGCTTCGGCATCTCATACAGCATGTTCTTCTCTGCGAGCTGCTTCCGTTCCCGCACGCGAAAAGCGCTCATCTTCTTCGCCCACGCGGCCAGATTCTCCTTCGCCGACTCCTGGAGCTTCGCGATCGCCGCCGCGTCGTTATCGCCCTTGTGAAACGCATCGAGCCACGGCCGCGGTACTTCGGTCTCTCTGAAATGCGCCACCCATTTTTCGATGACGCGCTCGTTCAGCCCAAGCGTCTTGTCGTAATTCTTCTTCGGGCGCACCGCTCGCGCGGCCAGCATGTATTCGCCGAGCCGTTCGAGCCACTTCTCCTGCGCCGCTTGGCGTTCGCGGTCGATGACGATTCCGATATCGATGCCCTTGTTCGCCACCACGCTTTGCGCCGCTTCGTATTTCTCGTACTCCGCCTTCGAAACCAGCGGCGTAAACAGCAGCATCGCGACGTTCGGTTCGGTATCGCGGAACTGCTTGGTTGACGCGAACATCCCCATCATGCCGTAGTAGTCTTTTTGCGTCAGCGGATCGAACTTGTGATCGTGGCACCGCGCGCACGCGAGCGTCACACCGAGAAACGTCTTCGACAACACATCGATCTGTTCGTCGTAGACATCCAACAGCATCTTCTTCTTATCCTGCTGCGCGACCGCCTTCGCGCCGAGAGTTAGAAATCCCGTCGCGATAATCCCTCGCCGGTTCACCGGCTCGCCCGGCGCGGCCGGCATCAAATCGCCCGCCACCTGCTCGCGGACAAATTGATTGAACGGAAGGTCATGATTGAACGCGTCGATTACGTAATCGCGGTAGCGCCACGCATACGGATAGCGATGATCCTCGTCGTTGCCCGTCGAGTCGGCGTAGCGCGCCACATCCAACCAGTGACGCCCCCACTTCTCGCCATAACGCGGACTCGCCAGAAGCCGCTCGACGACTTTCGCATACGCGTCCTTCGAACTGTCCGCCAGAAACTCCGCCAGTTGTTTCTCGGTGGGCGGTAGACCATGCAAATCGAACGTAACTCGCCGCAACAACGTCGCCTTATCGGCACGAGCCGCGGGCTTCAAATTCTTCGCGGCCAGCGCTTCGCGCAAATACGCATCGATCGACTTCGCCGCCACCGGTTTCGCTACCGGCTGAAAGGCCCAGAACTTCCATTCGCTATCCGTAAAAGCCGACCCGTGCTTCCGCGTCCCGCTCGGTTTCGCCGCCGCATTGGCCGTCCGCGGCTCCGCGCCCGGCCACGGCGCGCCCATCTGGATCCACTCGCGGACCTTGCGGATTTCGTCGTCTTTCAACTTCCCGGTAGGCGGCATCTTCAGCGCGCCGTCGTAGGCCAGCACGCGCAGAATCAGACTTTGTTCCGGCGTGTCGATATTTACGAGCGACCCGCTCGCCCCGCCCGCCATGAACGCATCGCCGGTCGACATATCGAGCCCCGACGTCTTCGCCTTCGCGTTATGACACATCTGGCATTTCGTCGCCAGCAGCGGACGGATATTCTTCTCGAAGAACTCGACTCTTTCGGCCGTCTGCGCGGACACCGAAAGAGCGAAGCTCGCCAGCAACGACAACGGTTTCGACATTGCGCCTCTCGAACATAAAGTATCATAAAGGGCAACGCATTTGTCCGATTCCGACGCCATGCGCGAAGCTCTCGCCGAGGCCCGTTTGGCCGAGTCCGCCGGTGAAGTCCCTGTCGGCGCTGTTTTAGTTTGCCGAGGGGAAATTGTCGCTCGTGCGCACAACCGGCCGATCGCCCTCGCTGATCCAACCGCCCATGCCGAAATGCTGCTGCTGCGAGCCGCCGCCGCGGCAGCCGGCAACTACCGCCTCGAAGACGCCACGGTTTATGTGACGCTTGAGCCCTGCGTTATGTGTGCCGGCGCTCTGGTGAACGCCCGCGTCAAACGTCTTGTCTTCGGCGCCCGCGACCTTCGGTTCGGCGGCGTCCGGTCCAAGTTCTCGATCGCCGACTCCGACTTGCTCAATCACCGCATTGAAATCGAGGAGGGCATTCTCGCCGCCGAGTGCACGTTGTTGCTGCAAGCTTTTTTTCGTCAGCGCCGCTGACGGAAAAAGAGCGGGAGGACTTCCGATCCTCCCGCCGAAAGGAGCCAACTCATGCAGCCAACAAATCCAACTCTTCCAGCAGTTGCCGGTGGGTGTAAATCCGCCTTCCTTCCATAGGCGGAACAAGCGGCCGTGGGCCATCGGGCGGGGGCGTCACCGGACTCGATCCTTTCAGCTGCCCGTAGAAATACTGCTCGATCGGGAACAGGCCGTAGGGCTCCATCTCTCGAAACGCCCGGCCCAACCGGCTCTCGATGCGGTAGAGCGCGTGGAAAAGATCGCCGCGCTCGATGTTTAGACGCTGCACGCACAGCTTGAAGTTCGCGCCCATCAGGTACCGGTAGCGAAAGATCTTAAACTCTTCTTCGGTCAGCAGGCGCTGCACCATCAACATGAAGTCGGCGATGTACTCTTCTTCCTTCCGTCCCCAACTAAAGCTGTGGGCCTTGCCGCCCGTGTAGCTCAGCGTGCACTGAGAGAGATATTTCTCGCGTTCCACCGCCGTCCGAAAACGATTGAGGCAGATTCGAAAGACTCTGCGCAAGGCACAAGCACAAGGTTCTTCGGAGGCGCCGCGCGCCGGTCGCAAGCCCAAACCGTGACAGGTCGAGCAGCTCATATTAGCTAAAGCAAGTGTTTCTGAACGAGTCCATTCCATGGTGATTCTCCGGGCGGCGGTCTTTTTGTGAACATCTTGCCGCATTTCCCGATTACACTTTCAATAATATCATAATTCTTTGGTTTGTCAACAAAAACATTCGAGACTCAGGATAATCTTCAAGTGCAAGTAAACATTGACTGTTCTGTTGTTTTCTCGCGTGCAAACGATCAAACGATACGCATTAATTAACAGAAAAACATCCATAGTAAAGGAAAATTATCACTCGCCGATGAGATTGGTGTGGCGAATGAACGGCGCACCAATCCCCGCAAGCGGGCAACCGCCTCGGGAGCGTTTACACTTTGGGTCGAGAGTCCGGACGGCGCCTGGATCCAAATCCTGGCCGATATCGGCGACCGTTCGGAATCCGGCGTGGGCGTTCTGCTCGCAAAACAGCTCGACGCCGGCCAAAACGTCATGCTCGAAGGGGCGGGTTTTCAAACCCCCTCTGGCGCTCGTCCGAAAGGAACCGTCTGCTGGTGCCGTCCGACGGTTGACGGCCGATTTCGCGCGGGAATTGCGCTGGACGACATAAGCTGCCCAGCCGACAATACTGCGGATGGTTGGATTGACCATTACGAAGTAATGGAACTGAATCCCAATGCCACTCCCGATACGGTTCAACGGGTATACAGGATGCTGGCCCAACGCCTACACCCAGACAATTCCGAAACCGGCAATGCCGATCTATTCCGGCGGCTTGCGGATGCATATCGCATTCTCTCCGAACCCGAGCGCCGCGCCGCCTTCGACAGCGAACGAGTTCGCAAACAGGGCCTGCAGTGGAAGGTGTTCGACCAGAACTCCGCCGCGCCTAGTGTTGAACACGAACAAGTCAAGCGCCGTGCGCTTTTGAAAGCTCTCTATATCAAACGCCTCCGCGACCCCGATCACCCCGGCATGAATATCGCAGAAATCGAGGCTCTGCTTGGTACACCTCGGGAGCACCTGACATTCACAATCTGGTTCCTCAAGGAACAAGGCTGGGCGAAGATGACCGATAACGGCCGGTACTCGATCACCTGCAAAGGCGTTGAACAGGCCGAGATCTCCCGCGCCTGGGATCCCGAATCGGCCGCTCCGCGCCGACTCCAACTTGAACCTGCCTACTAAAGGTTTCTCTAGCTCGCGCCGATAGATATTCGTGCCTACCTCCACGAGGACCGCGGAAAGACGGAAGAAACGGCGCGATCCCAATATCCCGCCGATCGCCGCTAAGCTCTGGTTCGAGCGCTTTGACGGCAGCTGGCAGAAAATCCCCGCCGAAGTAATGAACATCAATGACGGCGGCCTCGCCGTACGCGTGACGGAACTCCTCCGCGCGGGGCAATCGGTGTTGATTGAAGGTGGCGGAGTCGAATCCGCAACGAACAGTCGCCCGAAGGGGAAGGTCGCCTGGTGCGCTATGATCGGCCAGGGTGAGTTCCATGCCGGGATCGCTCTTGACCAGGCAGACGCCGAACTCGCGGCTACGCAGGTCTTCGAGGATCATTACGAAATCCTTGAGGTCCATCCTTCGGCGAGCTTCGACACCATCCACAAGATCTATCGCATTCTGGCGCAGCGCCTCCACCCCGACAACCCGGAGTCTGGCAACGACGACGCATTCAAGCGACTGCTCCGCGCCTTCCAGATCCTCTCCGATCCGGAAAAACGCGCCGCCTTCGATGTCGTTCGCACCACACAGCTTTCCAAGCAGTACCGTATCGTCGACGCCGAAACGGCAACCCCCGGCCTCGAAAACGAACAGCGCAAGCGCAAGGGCGTCCTAGCGTTGCTCTACACCAAGCGCCTTCGCCAGCCCGACAATGCCGCTGTGTCGCTCAGCGAGATGGAACAGTTGCTCGCCGTCCCCCGCGAACACCTCGAATTCCCGCTTTGGTTTCTCCGCGAACAGGGTTGGATCGCCCGATCCGACAACGCCCAGTTCACCATCACCGCCAAAGGGGTTGAGCAGGCCGAATCTACAGGGTCCTGGCAGCCCGCCGCCGTCCGAGAATCCCGCCTCATCGCCGCGGCGATCGCTTAATCCGAAGTTCCCCTTGGCAAAACGGGGCAATCGACACACTCCAAACGAGTTAGACGAAGAGGGGGGTGTGCGGCGCTGGGAACAAAGTGTTAGGGTGTGACGCCGAGGAGG
>VFZW01000285.1 GCA_016871055.1 Acidobacteriota bacterium | reverse complement strand
CTCCTTGCCGATCTCGCCACGCTGACTCAAAATCAGGTTCGCATGCGCGACCAGTCCTTCCAAATGCTTGCCTCGCCTACCCCCGTTCAACTCCGCGCTTTTCACCTCCTCGGCGTCACACCCTAACACTTTGTTCCCAGCGCCGCACACCCTCCTCTTCGTCTAACTCGTTTGGAGTGTGTCGATTGCCCCGTTTTGCCAAGGGGAACTTCGGGTTAAAGCTCCCCGCGCCAGTAGTTCATCGGCGCGCGCCGGCGTGAGCAGTCCCTCAGTATGCCAGCCCGCGTCTCCGTCCCAAACAGCCAGCGTGAACCATTTACTGGTCTGTCCCGCGGTAGGCGAGTAGGAGATCTCCGCGAGCGTGACTTTCGAGCCGTTCGACACCCCGATAATCACGGACGCCCATCGCAATGTGATGGGCGTCCGTGACCCGTTCCGCAACGCGCTGAATGGCCGGATGCTCGTCCGGCACGAACGGATCGATTTCGGTGAATCCGTGCGCGCGCCGCCACGCCTCCATCGCCAGGACCCGGCGCCGTTCGACAAAACCGGCAATGACGAAAAAAGCGATGATGACCACGACAACCCACAGCCACTTTGGCATTCGAATTCTCCTCTGTTTATCTCTTAGGGCGCATTCCGGGACGCGGACTTATCAGGACGGGGTGCGTGGTAACCTCCTCTTGTGTTCGCAAAGTTGATCGTTGGGATCTTGATTTTCGCGTTATCGCCGTGCCTGGCCTACAGCCAAACGGCTGCCAGCGTCCGGGTGATGGCATGGAACGTAGAGGATGACGCATTCGTGCGCAACCCGGCCGTGTTCGAGGCGCTGGCGCGCAGAGAGCGCGCCGATATTCTGGCGCTCGATGAAGTGGATCCCTCGACAAACGAGTCGCAGCTCCGCGTCGCCCTTCCGCACGCGCATCTCGATGTGGGCGAGAGTTGCGGACGCCAGTGCGGCGCGGTGGTAAGCCGCTGGCCGCTCGAACGCGTACCTGAATTTGCCGGCATCGTGCTCTACCCAGATGCCGAACGCCGCCGGCTCTATGAACGGATGGCCGCGGCCAACGACCTCAAACCCCACTACACTATGGACGCCGGTATTCCCGCGAATGCGGCCATCGTGCGGCCTGGAAATCGCCGCCTGCTTGTGGTCACAGCCGATCTGCAATGCTGCGGAAACGACCCCGCAAGCTGGCAGGAGGATCGGCGCAACGTCGAAACGCGAGAGATCCGCCGCCGCATCCGACTTGTGTTTGGCCGGACCCGCGTCGACGGAATCGTTGTGGCGGGCGACTTCAACCTGGTGAGCACTCCGCTTCCGTTGGTCTACCCCTCCGGCCCCTATCCCGCACCGCATGGCTGACTCATCGTGGCGGAACTCTATCACCTCGACGGATCGGAAACGTGGACGTGGGCTGGCCGCGGAACGCCCTTCCCTTCTCGGATCATGGACGTCATTCTCTACAGCCCGCGCACGCTGGAACTGCGCGAAGGCTACGTGCTCGACTCCGCGGGCCTCTCGCCGTCGGAGCGTGGGCAACTCAAACTGGAGCCCGGCGCGGTGCGAGCGCTAACCCATCATCTGCCGCTGGTCGCCGACTTTGTTTGGCGGTGAGTCAACCCCTAAAAACTGTACCTCTTCCTCCAACGTAATCCCAAACCGCTCCCCCACTCGCCTCTTCAATTCGCCCAGCAGTTCGACCAGTTGATCAGCCGTTCCACCGCCCGCGTTGTAGATCAGATTCCCGTGATAGTCGGCCACGCGAATCCCTCCGATCGCGAATCCGCACGCGCCCACCTGTTCCAAAAACCAACCCGCGGGCACTTTGCCTTCGATGACCTTCTCGGACGGCACGATTCCCTCCGGCAAATCGCGCACGAGCAAGTTCTTAAAGATCGAGCCCGCGCATTTCATCGAAGGAGGGAACTTTGCGTCGCGCGTCGCGCGGATCGATCGCGACCGCGCGAGCAGAGCCGCCGCATCGCCCGCCGCGAAGCCGAATCGCGCCGACAGGATCTGCCACGCCTTATGCTCCTTGAAAATCGAGTGCCGGTATCGGAACCCGCACTCTTCATTTGAGAACTCGCGGACCGAGAAACCATCGAAGAATCGCGCCGAGAGCAAGCGCTGTTGGATCGACTGCCCATACGCGCCGGCGTTCCCGTAGATCGCCGCGCCCACCCAGCCAGGTACGCCCGCCATCGCTTCCAGCCCAGCCAAGCCGCGGTCGTTGGCGAAGTCGATGAAATCGTTTAGTTCGGCTCCCGCATCGACATTGATCGTCAAGCTATCGGTCGTCATCGACGCCGCGCTATACCGAAGGATCGCGCCGTCATATCCGCGATCGGAAACAACCAGATTCGTCCCTCGCCCGATCGAAGTCCAAAGCAGTGTCGAAGATGCCAGTAGCCGGTACGCTTCCACAAACGCACTCTCGGAAGACGCGTCGGCGAGCAATAAACACGGCCCTCCCAGCCCAAACCTTGTATGATGGCGCAACGCGGCGCGCTCGCGCTCCAGCACCGTCAAGCCGTGCACGCCGCGCAGGCTTTCGAAAACAGTCATTCTAATCAGGCTAACCGGAACAAGGGGTGCAAGTCTAAATCGACAAATTCCTTGTGGCTTTTTGGGAACGGAAACGTATGAAGCCTCGTACTCCGAATGTAGCCGACTATGCAAGACGAGATCATCCGCCTCCGCAACGTAAAGAAAGCCTTCCAGACCGATGAAGTCGAGACGCACGCGCTTATCGACATTCACATGGAGATCAAACGGGGCGAATATGTCTCAATCTCAGGCCCATCGGGCTGCGGAAAGTCGACGCTGTTGGCGATCCTCGGGTTGCTCGATTCGCCCTCGGGCGGCGAATTCACTTTACGCGGACAGCCGGTCTCGTCGCTCAAGGCCGGCGAGCGCGCGCGCATTCGCAACCGAGAGATCGGATTCACCTTTCAGGCGTTCAATCTCATCGGCGATCTGACCGTGTAGGAAAACGTCGAATTGCCGTTGACTTATCGCAACATGCCGGGTTCGGAACGCAAGAAGGCCGTGCATGAAGCGCTCGAACGAGTCGGCATGTCGCACCGGCAGAAACACTACCCATCGCAGTTGTCGGGCGGTCAACAACAGCGCGTCGCTGTCGCGCGAGCACTCGGCGGGAGCCCGTCGATTCTGCTCGCCGACGAGCCCATCGGCAACCTCGACTCGCAAAACGGCGAAGCCGTAATGAGTCTGCTCGAAGAATTGCATCAGTCGGGCTCGACGATCTGCATGGTGACGCACGATCCGCGCTTCGCCCGTTGCGCCGAGCGCAGTATCCGGCTGTTCGATGGCCGCATTGTCGAAGAAGCCGACCAAGCCCCGATCGCCGCGGCCGTGGCGTCATAACGCTATCGAACGCCCGGGCCGGGAATCGTTCGGGTGTGGTTGAAGGTATACTCGCCAAGCATGCGCTCGCGGCCCGAGTCGTCGTATGCGATCAGCCGCGCGATCATCGTCTCCGACGGCCCGCTCCTCGCAACAACGATTGGATACTAAAACGCGACGCTCCCCGATGTGGCATGGAACGGGATATCCGGCAGCCGCAGCCGTTCTACGCCGGCGTCGTCGCAAAGACTCACGACGATCCGCGTCTCCGCGCTCAAGTCCTCGTTCAGCCGTCCGATCAGCAGATCGTCGTCTTCGGTTACCGTGCATTGCACACTGCCGCCGGCAGGGAGCGAGTATTCGCGAATCCGCAGACCGGCTTCGACGGCGCGCCGCAGAAAGACATCGCTGACGACCATTCGCAGCGAACCGCTTCTCGCCAGCTTTCGGATGCCTTCGGCAAGCGCGCCTAATTCAACAAGGCGGCCGCTGCATTCTTCGCATCCGAAGACGTGCACTTCGATGACATCCTCTTGCTGCTCCGTCAACGCGCCCGACCAATAATCGACAAGTAGCGTCGTGTCGATGGGATCCATGCATTTCATACGGCCACCCCCATACAGTCGCGTAACTGGCGGATCGCCCGGTGGCGAATCACTCGCACGTTGACCTCCGAGACGCCGAGAAAACCGGCGACATCGGCGCCGGTCTGTTCGTCGTAGAAGGTCATAACGATGACCGCGCGTTCCCGCTCGCCCAGGTTTTGCACGCAGTTCGCGAGCCGGTCCTGATCGATCATCGGTTCACTCGCCTGCACGGGCGCCAATGGATCTAATCCGAATCGCGCCAGTAACTGTTGCTTTCTTTGCGCTCTGCGCCGCAAGTCGAGAACCGTCATCCGGCACGCGCCAAGAACGAAGGACGCCAACTTCTCCGTCTCGCGCAACCTTCCAGCCCTTAGCGCTTCGATTGTTGTGAGCAGCACCTGCTGCGCCAAATCGTCGTCGGCGTGTTCGTCGCGCAGATGACGGAGTCCGTACAGCCGGACGCGCGGCGCCATGCGCCGGTACAACTCCGCTCGGCTTCGGAGCCGCTCCCGGCTCCGATCTGCCTTACTAACTCCGCATCGGTCAATGGAATCGTCATCACTTCTTAGTTTATGTGTAACGCCAAGGCGACTCGTTACACTTCCGGTACACATCTTACAAGGAGAACCAACGTTGATCACAAATGGCGAAACAGGTACGCACATAGACGAAGTCGCCGCCGGGGTTTATCGAATTTCCACGCCGCTCGATGTGATACCGGGAGGATTTACGTTCAATTCGTACTTGATCGGCGGCGAAGAGCCGCTTTTGTTCCACACGGGCTACCGGAAACTATTGCATGGCACCATGGAGGCGATCGGAAAAGTGCTTCCCGTCGAAAGCCTCCGCTGGATCGGAGGTTCGCATTTCGAAGGCGACGAATTCGGCGCTTTGAACGGCCTGTTGGCGGCCGCGCCCTCAGCCACGCCATTTGCAACCGAGATCGGTGTGCTGACTTCGCTGAACGATTTCGCCTCCCGGCCCGCGCGCGGGCTGGCGGACGGTGAAGAGTTCTCCGTCGGCGATCGCCGCATGAAGTGGCTCTACACACCGCACGTCCCTCACGGTTGGGATTGCGGCGTTCTGTTCGACGTATCGACTAAGGCCCTGTTCTGCGGCGATCTGTTTACGCAGCCGGGCGCCGGCATGCCGCCCGTCACCGAGTCGGAAGTGCTATCGGCAAGCGAAGCGATGCGCGGCATGATGGACTACTACGCACACGCAACCGGCACAGCTGCCATACTTGAAAATCTCGCCGGTCTACAACCGTCGCTGCTCGTCTGCCAGCACGGCAGCGCTTATCGAGGCGACGGCGCCGCGCTGCTGCGGGAGTTGTCAGCGAGGGTTGCTGGCGGGCAATCGAAAAACCGTTAAGGCCGGCACCCAGATCAGCGGGTCGTCCTGCCTCGTCGCCACCGTGACGCATAATGCCAATATGCCCTCTCGTTTTCCCGGCTTCTCTAAACAGGGTCTCGACTTCCTCAAGGGACTCAAGAAGAACAATGACCGCGAATGGTTCAACGCGCGCAAGGACGTCTTCGAGGAACATGTGAAGACACCGATGATCGCCCTGGTCGAAGCGATCAACGCCGACATCGCCGCGTTTGCGCCCGATCATCTCACCGAGCCATCGAAGGCGCTCTATCGCATCTACCGCGACACGCGTTTCTCCAACGACAAGACGCCGTACAAGACCCACCTCGGCGCGAATCTGCATAAACACGGCGCGGACAAACACGCGCAGGCCGGCTACTATTTTTCGGTCGGCGCCGATCAGATCGAAATCGCGGCGGGCGTGTATATGCCCGGCCCGGTTGAGTTGTTGCAGATTCGAAATTTCATCTCGGCGAATCACAAGGAATTCGACAAGCTTGCCAACGACAAGGCGGTATCGAAACTCGTCGGTCCACTCCAAGGCGATGCGCTCTCGCGTCCTCCGAAAGGTTTTTCCCTGGACGATCCGGCCATTGAGTGGATCAAGCGTAAGGCCTGGTATTACTACGACACACGCATGGATCTTGCCCTTGCCACGACGCCAAAGTTGCAGACGGAAATCGTCAAACGCCTGAAGGCCATGACGCCGATCGTCCAGTTCTTCAATCGAGCCGTGACTGTCAAGCCCCGCGAAATGTTCTCGTAGAGGATATGCGCCTTGCCTTCCTCCTTCTGGCCGCGGCTGCCTACGGACAATCCGAGAAGCTCGACAAGTACAAACAAGGTCACTCGCATGTTGGTGAAGGGCTCAACGAAGGACCCCGTCAGAAGCCATGGGAGTTCGAAGGCGCCGGCAAAGCGAATTTTCCGATCACGCATAAGAACGGGGAGACGAAAAAATGGTTTAACCAGGGCATCGCACTGCTCCACTCGTTTTGGTATTACGAGTCCGAGCGCGCCTTCCGCTGGTGCCTAAAGCTCGAACCCGATAACGCCATGGCATGGTGGGGACTACACCGCGCCGCGCAAGGCGATCGGTCCAAAGAGTTTCTGAAAGAGGCCGTGAAACGCAAGGCGTCGGTCAGCGAGCGAGAGCGCTATTATATCGACGCCGCCGAAGCCGCGACGCTTCCCGCCGTCGGCGAAAGGCCCGACCGTCACAAGTCGAAACACATCATGGAACGCCTTGTCATGAAGTATCCGGACGACATTGAAGCGAAGGCATTTCTCGCGCTGGAGTCGATGGACAACCGCGTCGGTGCGGAACTGCTCATCCAGCAGATCCTCGCCAAGGACCCCAATCACCCGGGCGCGCATCACTACCGCATTCATACCTGGGACGGCCGCGATCCCGAGTACGCTCTCGAAAGCTGCCGCCGCTATGGCGACATCGTCTTCGGTATCGGGCACGCTTTGCACATGCCCGGTCACGTCTACGCCAGCGCCGGCATGTGGCACGAAGCCGCCATTTCGATGGACGCCGCCACGCGCTCCGAGAAGAAGTATATGCAGGACCGGCAGATTCTGCCGTTCGACGTGTGGAACTATCCGCACAACAAGAACTACCTGTCGTTCATTCAGATGCAGCTTGGCATGGAGAAGGCCGCCGTTAGCAACGGCAAGCAACTGTTGCGCGCCCCGCGCCTTGTGAAAGTGCGGAATCAGAATTCGCCTTTTCCGGTGTACTTCCAGGGCCAGATCATCCTTGCCCGTACGTACGCCCGATTCGAGCGCTGGGACGAGATCCTGAAATCCGCGCAGTTCGATTGGGACACAAAGTTTCTCGGCAATAAGCTGCAGCATCATCACATTGAAGCGCTCGCTCATACCGCGCTCGGCAATATTGAAAAGGCTCGGAAGAGCTTGGCCGACTTGGAGGCCCTCAAGGCCGATGTCGAAAAAGGGAAGGATTTCTGGCTGACCGCTTGGCACCCCGCCATGGTTCACGAAGTTACCGGCAAGCTCTTGCTGAAAACCGGCAAGACATTGGAAGGCCTGGCTTCGCTGAGCGAAGCGGCTAAGTTGTTCGGCAAATTCTCCGAGCACCAGAACGATCCTCCCTTCTATCCGACCAACATCTACGACGATCTCGGCCAAGCGTACTTGGACGCCAAGAGTCCGAGTCTTGCCAGTGCGGCCTTCGAACGGTCGCTCGATATTGTTCGCAACAACGCCTGGGCGCTACGCGGTCTTGCGCAAGCTCACGAGGGCACACCGAAAGGCGCCGAATACGGAGCCCGCCTGGCGGACGTCTGTTCGGACGCCGACTTCAAACCGGATTTCACCGGCGTCACTCCCCACGACCAATCGCCGGGCAAACAGCGCAACTATGTTCGCACCAGTCTCGAACGCTACGGCCCCGACATCTGGCAGCCCTTCGCCGCTCCGGCGCTCAACGCGGCCGACAGCACGCGCACGCCCGTCACGTTCGACGAGTACAAGGGTCGAAATGTCGTTTTGATCTTCTACCTTGGCCAGGAGTGTGCACACTGCATGGAGCAGTTGCAGCAGGCTTCCAAACGCAAGGCCGACTTCGAAAAGCACAACACCGTCGTGCTTGCCGTGTCCTCCAACAAGCCGGAGGATAACGCCGACGCGTTGAAGTTAAAGCCGATGGAGATCCGGCTTCTCTCCGACGATCGCTGGGAGAACGCCAAGCGCTTTCTGAGCTACGACGATTTTGAAAACCTCGAAATTCATTCGACGATTTTCATCGACGCCAAGGGACGCATCCGCTGGGCGCATCGCGGCGGCGATCCGTTCACCGACTTCGATGGGCTCTTGAAAGAGATCGAGCGCGCCAATCGCTCCGCAGAATAATTCTCCAAATGAACGGAACGAAATCGAAGACGCTCCGTATAACCGGTTAACGGGTAACGTCTCCGCTAGAGAAACCCTTTCCCCAACGACAACCCCTCTAGCGGAGACGCCCGATTGATCGAGTCGAAAGCGGGATCGAAGGCAGCACAGGAGCGTGAACTGTACGAGAATCCCAGTTACGGACAGAATACCACTTCCGCCGCGTTACGCAACTGAAATCTCGCGGCTCGCCCCTCACATCGTCTTTGTCGCCCCGCCGTCGATGTCGATGAGCGATCCGTGCGTGTAGCGGCCTTCGGACGAAACCAAAAAAGCGACCAGCGCGGCGACCTCTTCCGGCTCTCCAACGCGTGTGATCGATTGTGATTTTACGAAGGCGTCTTCGTCGATCGCCGCCAACCGCTTGCGCAGCCGGTCCGTGCGAATCGCGCCGGGATTGATCGCATTCACCTGTACCCCATCGGCGACGCCCTGTTCGGCCAGCGACTTGGTAAACGACAGTAACGCCGCATTCACCGATCCGCCAATCGAAAACTCCGCGCCCGGCGTGCGTCCGCCCACGCCTGCGATATTAACGATCGATCCGCGTGCGGCCTTCAAATGCGGCCATGCCGCCCGCGCCACGCGCACGGCGCCAACGAGTTTGAGCGAGTAGCCATCGAGCCAGTCGCCTTCGCTCAAGTCGAGAAAAGGCCCTCGCTTGGTTGCGCCGGCGTTGTTTACGACTACATCGATCCGCCCGGTCTCGCGCAGTGCAAACTCGATCAATGCTCGCGCCGAAGTGGGATCGCGCAGATCCAACGCGATCGAGGGCGTGTTCAGCGAGGCCAGCGACTGCTCGTCGCGTCCAGTGGCGATGACCAGAGACCCATCGCGCATCAGCCGCTCAGCGATCGCACGGCCGATACC
>VFZW01000284.1 GCA_016871055.1 Acidobacteriota bacterium | reverse complement strand
TATCCAAGACAGGAGACTAGTTCGCGTCCGCAAATCGACAAAGCCCGCGCCTGGCTCAACGCCGCCAAGCCCGAATCGACCGAAGATCACGCGATGAAAACGATGGGCCTCGTCTGGGCCTTCGCCACCAAGGCCGAGGCCGTCAAAGCCGCCGTAGCGCTGCTCGACACCCAGAACAAAGACGGCGGCTGGAGCCAAATCCCGTCGTTGCCGAGCGATGCCTACGCCACCGGCCAAGCGCTGACGGCGCTCTACGAAGCGGGCATTCACACCACCGATCCCGCCTACAAAAAAGGAGTGGCGTTCCTTCTGGAAACGCAAAAGCCCGATGGCACTTGGCACGTCGTTGGCCGCACCAATAAGTTCCAGCCGTATTTCGAAAGCGGCTTCCCCCATGGCCACGATCAATGGATTTCGGCGGCCGCCACAAGCTGGGCCGCCGCGGCCCTCGCGCTGACGCAGCCGAAGCGAAAAGGCGAAGGCGCCGCCGCTCGCATAGAATGGGATGGTGTTTAGTGAAGCCGATATCGCGCAAGCGGTAGATCAACTCAGCCGAGTCCGCAAAGAGATCGCCAAGATCATCGTTGGACAACAAGACGTCGTCGACGGCGTCCTCACCTGCCTGTTAGCTGGCGGCCATGTGCTGCTGGAGGGCGTGCCAGGCCTTGGAAAGACCACGCTGCTGCGGACGCTTTCGCGCGCGCTGCGGCTGCGCTATTCGCGCATTCAGTTCACGCCCGATCTAATGCCCGGCGATATCGTCGGCAGCATGATCATGGAGACCGAAGGCGGCGGAACGCGGGCGCTGCGGTTCCAGCCGGGGCCGATTTTTTCGAACCTCGTGCTGGCCGACGAAATCAACCGCGCGACTCCGAAGACGCAGTCGGCGCTGTTGGAGGCCATGCAGGAGCAGACGGTGACCAGCGGCACGACGACCCATCAATTGGAATCGCCGTTTCTGGTGATGGCGACACAGAATCCCATCGAAATGGAAGGCACCTATCCGCTGCCGGAAGCGCAGCTCGATCGGTTCCTGATGAAGATCATCGTGGGCTTTCCGTCCAAGGAAGAGTTGGGCCGGATCGTGGAATACACGATGCATAAAGAAGATGTCGAGGTGTCGCAGATCGTCGACCGCGAGCAGATTTTGCAACTGCGAAACGTCGGCCGGCACGTCCTGGTGGCGGCGCATGTGAAAGACTACGCCGTCGAACTGGTGATGGCGACCCAGACGGGAACGCCATCGGCGCATCAACGCGCGACCAAGTACATCCGCTACGGCTCTTCGCCGCGCGGCGCGCAGGCGCTGGTCGATTGCGGACGGGTGCGCGCGCTGATGAACGGCCGCATGCATTTGAGCGTCGACGACGTTCGCGCCGTCGCGCCGAGTGTGCTGCGGCACCGCATCATTCCGAATTTTGACGCGCACGCCGATGGAGAAACGCCCGACACGATCCTGCGCGAGATCATCCAAACGACATCGGCGGCGGTGGCCAAGTAGTAGCCGGATGCCCGAACCGCTGATCGATCAGAAGTTTCTCGAACGGCTCGAACGCCTGACGCTGCACTGGCAGAAGTCGTTCGCCGGACTTGTGGGCGGACACAACCGCTCGCGGTTTTCCGGGGCCGGGCAGGAATTTCTCGATCATCGCGGATTCTTCCCGGGCGACGATTTGCGGGCGATCAACTGGCGCGCGTTCCTGCGGCTGGAAAAGCTGCTGCTGAAGTTGTTTCAAGTCGAGCCGCGGGTGCCGGTGCGATTACTGCTCGATACCAGCGCGTCGATGTCAACCGGATCGCCTTCGAAGTTCGACTATGCGCGGAAGCTGACCGCGGCGTTGAGTTATGTCGGGCTGGTACGGCTGGAGACCGTGCTGTTGCAGCCGTTCGCCGGCACGCTCCACGACCCGATTACGTGCAGCGGCGGGCGGCATCGCATTCGTCCGGCGGTTGAATTTCTCGAAGGACTGGAAGCCGGTGGGCGCACCGATTTTCTGAACGCGATCAAGCAGTTTGTCGCGGAGTATCCGCAGCGCGGGTTGGTTATCGTCGTATCGGATTTCTTCGACGATCACGACTGCGAGAAGCCGTTGCAATACCTCGCCGATTTTGGACACGAAGTGTTCGTGGTGCAGCTGTGGAGCGATGACGACCGCGTTCCGCCGCATGACGGAGAGATCGAAATCGAAGACGCCGAGACGGGGCAGATCGTGAAGCTGAATTTCGACGAAGAAGCCCGTGCGGCCTACGTCGACGCGTTCGATTCCTACGCGCGCGCGCTGCGCGAATTGACGTTTCGAAAGGGCGGCCGCTATATCGGCTTGTCGACGGCGACTCCGGTCGAGCAGGCGATTTTCGGCGCATTCCTGGAAGCGAGATCGATGCAGTAGATGTTCTTCTTCAACCTCACTCTCGGCGAATTCGCGCTGCTTTGGAGCGCCGTTTCCGGCGCGGCGCTGGCGCTGTATCTGCTCGATCGTTCGCGCAAGAAGATCAAGGTCGCCACGATGCGGTTCTGGAAGCCGTCGGAGCGGCCGCCGGAGGCCAAACACCGGAAGAAGATTCAGCAGCCGTGGTCCTTGATCATGCAGATTCTCGGCATGGGATTGTTGCTGGCGGCGGTGGCGCAACTGCGTTTGGGCTCGCCGGACCGGTCGTCGCGCGATCATGTATTGCTGCTCGATACGTCGGCGTGGATGGCGGCGCGCGAGGGCCAGCGCGCGTTAATCGACGAAGCGAAGGTCAACGCGATCCGCTGGCTGCGATCGCTGCCGAACGCCGACCGCGTGATGCTGGTGCGCGCCGATGCGATGCCGACGCCGGCGACGGTGTTCGAGACCAACCGGCAGGCCGTTGAGATGGCGATCCTGCAGACCAAGCCGGGCGCGAGCGCGCTGCACTTTCAGGCCGCGCTCGACTTCGCAAGGCGCATGCAGCGGCAGCACGGGCAGTCCGGCGGTGAAGTCGTCTTTGCGGGCGGCACGCGCGGACACGCTCTCGATATGCCGAACGAAGCGGCGTTGCCTCCAACACTTCGTTTGTTGCCGGTGAAAGAGCCCGCGCGCAATGTCGGCATTCGCCGATTCAATGTGCGGCGGCAACCGCAACAGGCGCAGCGTTGGGAAGTTTTTATTTCCGTGCGGAATGATGGGCGCGCACCGGAGACCGTGCCGTTGATGGTGACGTTTGGCAATGCGCCGATCGGCTCGTCCGTGCTGAAGATCGCGCCGGGCGGCGAGGAGACGGCGCGGTATGAGTTTGAAACGAAGGCCGCCGGATGGATGGAAGCGAGACTGCAAGTCCGCGATGGATTGGCGGAGGACAATCGCGCGCTGATTGAGATTCCGGAGCAGAAGCCGGTGCGCGTCGCCGTGTTCACGCGCGAGCCGGGATTGCTGCAACCGTTGATGAAAGCGACGCCGCGCATTAACGCGCAGTTCGCGCCTCCCGAAGCCTATAAGCTCGACACCGATGCCGATATCATCGTCATCGATCGTTTCCGTCCGCCGGCAAAACCGGTGCGGAGCGCGTTGTATATCGAGCCACCGGCCGATGGCGCGCCGCTGGCGGTTGCGAAGTCCGGCGTCGCGTCGAAGATGAAGGCCTGGCGCGTCGAACATCCGATCGCGGCGGGGCTTCGAACGCTCGACCTGCGCCTGGATCGCACGACGATTTTCACAAGCTCGCCGAACGTTGAAACCGTCGCCGAGGCCGACAACGGCGTATTGATCGCGGCCTCGCCCGCGCAACCGCGAGCGGTGTATCTCGGCTTTCACCCAGGTGCGCAAACGTTGAAGTTCGAGCTGGCGATTCCGCTGCTGACCGCCAACATTTTCGAGTGGATGGCGCCGGAGGTGCTCCGGCGTCTGGAGTGGAACGGCGAGAGCGTCGGTACGGTGAAGACGGCGATCGAGCCGCGCACCGATACGGCGACGATACAAGTTTTGGACGAGCAAAATCAACCGCTGCCGTTCTCCACCAGCGATTCGACGCTGCAGTTCTACAGCGGCGCGCGCGGGTTGGTGCGCGTGCGAACCGGGTCGCGCGAAACGGTGCATTCGCTGTCGCTGCCGGAAGTGGGCGAGGCCGTTTGGGAACCGCCGGCGCGTGTGCGCAGAGGCTTTGGGCGTGCGTCGGGGAGCGACAGCCCGATTCGCGAACTCTGGCCGTGGCTGGCGCTATTCGGCGCCGCGCTGTTGTTCGCCGAGTGGTGGATGTTTGGGCGGCTGCGTCTGCCAACGCACGGCGGCGTCATCACACCGATCGATATGCTGCGGCGGGTGGTAGCGCCGTTTCGGAAGG
This sequence comes from Acidobacteriota bacterium, assembly GCA_016871055.1. Classification (GTDB taxonomy): domain Bacteria; phylum Acidobacteriota; class Terriglobia; order Bryobacterales; family Bryobacteraceae. The sequence goes on along the minus strand of VFZW01000284.1, from coordinate 4,836 downwards.
CCTCATGAGTTTCGATCGCATCTGGATGCTCGGTGTTGCGTGGATTCCGCTGGCGTGGCTGGCGTGGGAGTGGCAGAAGGGCCGCCAACGCACCAATCTTGCGCTGAAAGCCGTTGCGATGACGTGTGTGTTGCTGGCGCTGGCCGAGCCACGCATTGAGTCTTCTGAATCGAAGTTGGCGGTGTCGTTGCTGATCGATACGTCGGCGAGTATTTCCGACGGGGACTTGAATCGCGCGGCGAAGATCGCCGGCGATCTGGAATCGGCGCGCGGGCGAAACTGGCTGAAGACGATTCCCTTCGCGCGAACGACGCGCGCGTTGACCGCCGAAGAGAAGGGCCGGGTGGGTCGGACCGCGGGCGAGAACGGGCGCGGCACCGATCTGGAAGCGGCGATTCGCGAAGGCATCGCGGCGATGCCCGAGGGCCTTGTGCCGCGTGTGGTGCTTGTCAGCGACGGCCGCGAGAACAAGGGCAGCGTCACGCGCGCCGCGCATCAGGCGCGGCAGCTTGGCGTGCCGATCGATGTGATTCCGCTCGCCGGGCGGCCGAAGCCGTCGTTGCGCTTGGAGTCGGTCACGCTGCCCGGACGCGCGTTCGCGGGAGATCGGTTCCCGATCGATATTCACATCGAATCGCCGAAGAAAGCCGGCGCCGAAGTTGCGCTGACAGCCGAAGGCAAAAACATTGGGACGAGCCCGGTGCAGTTGGAACAAGGCATGAACCGCGTGCGTGTGCACGTCGCGCTGACCGTGCCGGGAGCAATCGACCTTGCGGGAACGATTCGATCGGCGGAGTTGGGCGAGGCTCGATTCGCACAGTCGATTTCGCTGCGCAAGCCGCGTGCGTTATTCGTCACGCAGGATCCGGCCGGCACTGAGAAACATCTCGCGGGCGTGCTGAACGCGGGGCAGTTTGAAATTCAGATGACCGAAGAGTTGGATGCATCGAAGCTCGACGAGTATCAACTGCTAATCATCAACAACGTCGACATCGAGCAGATTTCGCTCGAAGACAAGGACCGTACCGAGGCGTGGATCAAGCAGGGTGGCGGTTTGCTGTTGATCGCCGGCGAGCGGATGACGTATTTGGAAAGCAAGAAGATCGAAGATGCGCTGGACCGCGCGCTGCCCGCGAAACTCGCGCCGCCGCGATCGCCCGAGGGCACCTGCGTCGTCCTGATCATGGATAAGTCGTCGTCGATGGAAGGGCGCAAGATGGAGCTGGCGCGGGTTGCGTCGATCGGTGTGATCGAAAACTTGCGGCCCGTCGACTTGGTCGGCGTGCTGATCTTCGACAACTCGTTCCAGTGGGCCGTTCCGATTCGCAAGGCCGAGGACCGCACGTTGATCAAACGGCTTGTCGCGGGCGTCACGCCCGATGGCGGCACGCAGATTGCGCCGGCATTGCAAGAGGCGTATCGCAAGACGATTCCGGTGAGGGCGACGTTTAAGCACATCGTCTTGTTGACCGACGGTATCTCGGAAGAGGGAGATAGTTTGTCGCTCGCGAAAGACGCGACCACGCAGAACATCACGATCTCGACGGTGGGCTTGGGGCAGGACGTGAATCGCGCGTACCTCGAGAAGATCGCCGCGTTTTCGAAGGGCAAGTCGTACTTCTTGAACGACCCCGCGGGACTGGAACAGATCCTGCTGAAGGACGTGATGGAGTTCACCGGGTCGACGGCGATTGAGAAGGCGATCATTCCGGTCGTCGAACGCCAGACCGAGATTCTCGACGGCGTGGCGATTGCCACCGCGCCGGCGTTGAAGGGCTACACCAAGTTCATCGCCAAGCCGACGGCGGAGACGATCTTAAGCATCGACAAGAAAGACCCGCTGCTGGCGCGCTGGCAGTATGGGCTCGGACGCGTGGCGGTGTTCACGTCGGACGCGAAAAACCGTTGGGCCGAGCCGTGGCTGGCGTGGAAGGGCTTTGACCGTTTCTGGGCGAACATCCTGCGCGACCTGCTGCCGCACGCGCAGGCGGGCGAAGCGAACGTCGAGTTCGATGCGGTCAACAGCACGCTCGATGTCACGTACACCATCTCGCGCGCGGCGCCGGCGCCGAAGAAGGTGCCCGAGATTTTCGTGATCGGCCCGGACGATTTCCGCAAGCCGATCGAAGTGCGCAAGGCGTCCGACGGCGTCTACAAGGGATCTTTGAACATCGACCCCCGGCAGGGCTTGTTCCGCATCCGCCCGGTGGAAGAGAATCGCGTGTTTTTCGAGACCGGCTATTACCGGCAAGAGGCCGAGCTTGCCGAATATGGCAACAACGATTCGCTGCTCAAGCAACTCGCGGGATTCACTGGCGGCCGATACAATCCGCCGGTGTCGAGGATCTTCGAACCCGAGGGCCGGACAATCGCTGCGTCGACGCGCTTGTGGCCGGGGCTGCTGGCGCTCGCGGTGCTGCTGAATCTCGCGGAGTTGGCCGTGCGCAAGTGGCGCGGTGTAATGCCCGCGCGGTGGCAGACGCAGAGTTAGCTCTTCTTACTCCACGGCATCTTGCTCTTGATCTTGTCGAGCAGTCCCGGTTCGGGCGCTGGTGGTTCGTTCGCCTTCTTCGTGATCGCAAGCGCCTTCAGATCGAGCGGGTCTTCGAGCCGCGACCAGGGTGTCGTCGAAATCAGCCGCGTTCGATAGCCCTCAAAAGAATACGTGCGCCGTTCGAGCGTACCCGTTTCCGTTTCGAGCACGAGTGAAAAGCCCGGCGTGCTGAATTCCTTTTTGCCCTCGGAGACGTCGACCGGATGCACCGCCGACGGGAAGTAGCCCTTGACGTCACGAAGCCGGAACGCCGTTTCGTAGCGATGCCGGCGCGCATTGTAGAAAAAGATACGCACACCGTCGAACTCGTACCGCTCGCCGCCTCTCGTGATCGTCGTCCAAAGGTAGTGTTTCTTGGTGACATCGCCGTCCTGCACTTCGCCCAGTTCGAACCATGACGTGATGCGATGTCCCTCGGCGTACTTGGCGACTTCGTCGGGAATCGTCATCGTCATCGATCGCGTCAGGATCCATCCGGCGCGGCCGTCCTTGGTACGGATCAGGCTCCAGTCTTCGTACTTTGGCGGTTCCTTCGGTTGACGAATCACGAGCGCGAGTCCACTGTTTTCGAGCGCCGATTTCTGCGCGGGCTTCGGATCGCCGTTTTCGTCGAAGGGCTCGCGGTAGGAGAGTTGTTTCCAGTCCGAGGGCAGCGGCGGCGGCGCGGGCGGCGCCGGCATTTCGATCTCGTCGCTGTCTTTCGACTTCGACTTGTTGCGCGCGGTTTTTTCGGCTCTCTTCTTGCGTGGCGGCGGTGCGTTGGCCTTTTCAATCTGCTTGGTTACCTCGGAGGCGTAGGCGCCGCGCTCGACGAGTTTGTGACCCAGCACGAGAAACTTGTCTTCCTCTTTCAACTGCGCGAAGCTGGGCGACTGCCGGTGCGGCTCGGTGTGCACATTGCGGGCGTCGTAGACGGTAGCTTCGGCTTGCACGGGCAGCTTGGCCGCGACCTCGGCGACCGCTCGCAGCCGGGCCATCTGTTCCGTGGTCAGGAGCTTCTCGCTATCCACCCAGCCTTCGGCGCCGGCCGCCGATCGCACGCGCATGAAGCGCCGCCGTACCGAGAGCACTTCGAGCTCGTCACCGTGTTTCACGGTGGCGACGACCGGTGATTTCAGGGAGATATCCTGGCGGATGTTCAGGGTCATCGGCCCGACGTAGGCATCGCCAATCGAGGGCGCCTTGTCCGGGCCGTCCGAACAAGCCGTCATCAGGAGTGCGGCGATGAGGACTATCGAATTCGCGTTACTTCCGCGCATTTTTACTGGACTTGCCAGCCAGTCAGAGCACTTTCGATGATAGCAGGTCGGTGGCGGCGGCTATTTCAGCGCGGCTTCCGCGCCAATGCGTGAGAGCAATTCGTAGGGGCCGAGTTTTTCGCTGGGCGAAAGACGCATTGGGATCGGCTATCGGATCTGCCGCTATACTGAAGTCGATGGAGACCCTCGACCGCATCACTTGGAATCCGGCCGTGATGGGAGGCAAACCCTGCATCCGGGGAATTCGTATCACCGCCGGCACCATCGTCGGGCTGCTGGCCGCGGGGCGAACCACGGCGGAGGTGCTGGCCGCGTATCCGTTTCTTGAAGAAGAGGATATTCGTCAAGCTCTGCGCTACGCCGCTTGGCGCGTCGAAGAGATCGAAGTGCCGCTCCCGGCCGCATGACTATTCTGATTGACGTGAACCTCAGTCCGCTCTGGGTTCCGTTTTTCGAGAAGCATGGCAGTTGGCGATCTACTGGACCGACGCCGGTCGCATGGATGCGCCTGATGTTGAGATCATGAAGTTCGCCGTGGCGCACGGCCATGTGTTGATGACCCACGATCTGGACTTCGGCGCGATGATTGCCGCGAGCGGTCTGGCAGGGCCCAGCGTCCTCCAAATCCGCACACAGGACGTGCTGCCGGACGCGGCCGGCGGCTTGGTGATGAACGCAATCGCGGCGTTTGGGGGCGAACTGGAGCGGGGCGCTCTGGTGACAATCACCAAGGATCGCGGGCGGGTTCGACTGCTGCCATTTCGGGAGTAGCGCGCCTTATCACAGCCAATTAAAGACAATCCCGTACACCCGGCGAGCGATTCTCCATCACCAGGTAGGCGAGGCCGATTTCGTGGAGTGTGCGGCTCGCGCGAACGTCTTCGCGTTTGCGATGTTCTCGGGAAGGCTCTGGTGCAAAATCTGGGTTGACACTGGTTTGATACCGTTTCGGTCCGCAGGTCTCGATCGATCCCGACCCCAATCACGCAACCAACGCGGCTCGCCAGATCTCCGGCATCGTGG
>VFZW01000283.1 GCA_016871055.1 Acidobacteriota bacterium | reverse complement strand
TTGTCGCCACCGCCCTCAAACTCCGGGAGCTCGTCATCATCCCTCAACTGGCTTCCGGCTTCGCCACTTCATGATTTCCTGCCAAAAAATGTCAAAATCTTATTGGATAGATACTAAGATGAAGCCCGTGGCAATCTGCCTCGTCCTGTTAACCATTCTGGCGAGTGCGCAACAGTTCACGTCGCAGCAGCGCCGCCACTGGGCATTCCAGCCGGTGAGCCGTCCGGGGGTCCCGGCGGTGACGAGCCGAGACTGGGTTCGCAATCCAATCGATGCGTTCCTCCTGCGGAACCTCGAAGCGAAGGGAATCCGGCCCGGACCGGAAGCCTCCCGCAACGAACTGATTCGCCGCGTGACGCTGGATCTCACCGGGCTCCCACCCACCCCCGAGGAGTTGCAGTCCTTCGCCGCCGACGCATCTCCGTCAGCCTATGAACGGCTGGTCGACCGCTTGCTCGCCTCGCCAGCCTACGGAGAGCGATGGGCGCGGCATTGGCTGGATGTTGCCCGCTACGCAGAGAGCACGGGCTTTGAGGACGATGTCACGCGGCCCAATATATGGCGTTATCGCGACTACGTGATCGATGCCTTCAACAGCGACAAACCTTATGACCGCTTCGTGCGCGAGCAGATCGCCGGCGATGAGCTGTGGCCAGGGGATCCTTCCGCGCGAATCGCGACCGCTTTCAATCGACATTATGCGGAGGAAGGCAATAACAAAGATCTGATGCTGGCGCGCCAGGAGATGCTGCACGACATCACCTCCGTCACGGGCACCGCGTTCCTCGGCCTTACCTTCGAATGCGCACGCTGCCACGACCACAAGTTCGATCCCATCCCGCAACGCGACTATTATCGCCTCCAGGCGTTTTTCGCCAATACCGATCACGATGACCGCTTCCCGCTGGTGGCCGGCGACAAGCTGCGGCAGTACGAATCGCGTCTCGCGGAGTGGGAGGCGGCGACCAAACACATCTGGGATGAGATGTCGGCGCTGCTGATGCCCAAGCGCAACTACACGCCCGCCCAGCTTCTGGCGCGTTATCCGGACTACGTGATTCAGGCGATGGAGACGCCGCTCGATCAGCGATCGCCGATGCAAACCTGGATGGCGCACCTGCTTGCCAGCAAGGACTGCAACACCTGTCCAGTCCGGCCGAAGCCTTATCTCGATCCCACGTTCCGGAGCGTCGTATCGAAGCTTGCGCCGACGGACAAAGCGCGTTTCGAGCAGCTCGATCGCGAACTGAAGCAGTTCGAGCAACTTCGGCCCGCGGAGATTCCGCGTGGCTCGGGTCTGGTCGACGTCGGCGGCGAAGCGCCTCCCACGCACGTGCTCGGCGTCGGGTTGTACACGTCGCCGGGCGAGCAGGTCGAGCCGGGATTCCCTTCCATTCTCGATTCCGCCCCGCCTTTGATCTCAAAGCCCGCCGCCCTCAAGTCGACCGGCCGGCGCACGGCTCTGGCCAACTGGCTGGTGAATCCGGCCAATCCGCTCACCGGCCGCGTGATGGTGAATCGAGTCTGGCATCATCACTTCGGTGAAGGCATCGTGGCGACTCCGGGCGATTTCGGCGTCATGGGCGCGCGCCCCAGCAATCCGCAACTGCTGGATTGGTTGACATCGCGGTTCATTGAGGAAGGCTGGAGTCTCAAGCGCCTGCATTATTTGATCGTGACATCGAGCGCTTACCGGCAGAGTTCGCTCGATCGAAGCGAGGCGCGCAAGGCCGACCCCTCGAACCGGCTACTCTGGCGCTATCCGCCACAACGCGCGGAAGCGGAAACGATTCGTGATTCCGCGCTTGCCGTCGCGGGAATTCTAAATCCGGCCGTGGGTGGCCCAAGCGTTTTTCCGCCACTGCCCAAGGGCGCGGTCACGCCGAAAGGCGGTTGGGATACCAGCCGGAATGCGGCCGATCAGAACCGGCGGAGCGTCTACATCTTTGTTCGACGCAACGATCCGTACCCGATGCTGAACGCCATCGATTTCCCGGACACTCACGAATCGTGTCCGCGCCGCGCGCGGACCACGACCGCTCCACAGGCGCTCACGCTTCTCAACAGCCAACTCGCCGCCGATTGGGCGCGCCACTTTGCGAACCGCCTGCGACGCGCCGCTGGCGGCGATCTCGCCCGCCAGATCGAGCAGGGTTACCTGTTCGCGTACTCGCGCCTTCCGGATTCGACGGAAAAGGACGCGGCGCTCACCTTTCTTTCCCGCCAGACTGAAGTGATCCGCACCGAAAGCCGCTCCCATGAGCCGCCCGAAGCCGCCGCGCTGGCCGACTTTTGCCTGATGCTGATCAACTCGAACGAGTTTGTGTACCGCTTCTGAGGAGGACCATGCCTGACCCAACGATCCAGTCCCGGCGAGATTTTCTCCTCAGCACCGCGAGCGGCCTAGGATCGCTGGCCTTGGCCGATCTGTTGTCCGCGGGCCCGGCCGTCAATGACCTCGCGCCCAAGCCGCCTCATCACGCCCCGAAGGCCAAGTCCGTCATCTGGCTCTTCATGGAAGGCGGCCCGAGCCACATCGACCTGTTCGATCCGAAGCCTGAGTTGGAGAAGTTGGCCGGCAAGACCACGCCGCCATCATTCAAGCTGCCCGTGACCAGCGCGACCGGCTCGCATCGCATGCCGCTGGTCGCCTCTCAACGGAAGTGGAAGCAGCATGGAGAGAGCGGGCTCTGGATATCCGACTGGTATCCGCACATCGCCGCACATGCCGATAGGCTGGCCGTGATTCATTCGTGCTGGGCCGATGGCTTGAATCACGTTGGTTCGGTGCGGCAGATGAACACCGGATCGATCCTCGCCGGCCGTCCTTCCATGGGTGCATGGACGTCGTACGGGCTCGGCGCGAGTAATCGGAACCTGCCGTCATTCGTCGTGCTCACCGATGATAAGGTCGTGCGCGGCGGCCCCACGAATTGGGGTTCCGGCTTCCTTCCAGCCTCCCATCAGGGCACGCATTTCCAGAAAGAGGGTCCGCCGATCCTCGATCTCGCGCCGCCGGAAGATGTCGGCGAAAGCCGCCAGCGCAGCCGTCTGGATCTGCTGCGCGCGCTCAACAGGCGCAATGCCGCGCGCTATCCATCGGATGACGAACTGGACGCGCGCATGGAGTCGTATGAGCTGGCATACCGGATGCAAAGCGCCGCGCCCGGAGCCGTGGATCTCGGCAATGAATCGGAGGCGACCCGGCGGCTTTACGGAATGGATGACAAGGCGACGGCGCGGTTCGGCACGAGTTGTCTGCTCACACGGCGGCTCGTGGAGCATGGCGTGCGCTTCGTCGAGGTGTACTGCGGTAGCGGCAGCGGGTGGGATGCGCACACGGGCATTGAGGCGAACCATACGAATCTTTGCCGCGCCTCCGACCGGCCGATTGCGGGACTGTTGGCCGACCTGGAATCTCGGGGACTGCTGAAGGAAACGCTGGTCGTGTGGGGCGGCGAATTCGGACGCACGCCGTTCAGCGATACGGGGGCGGCGGCCACTTCCGCCAATTACGGCCGAGACCACAATCCGTGGGGATTTACGATGTGGATGGCGGGCGGCGGAACGAAGCCTGGGCAGACGATCGGCGCCACCGACGCCATCGGCTTCCGTGCGGTGGAGAAGCCGTATCACGTCCACGATATTCACGCCACGATTCTGCACTTGTTGGGGCTGAATCATCTGAATCTCACCTATCCGCACAACGGCCGCCAGGAGCGGCCGACAATAACCGGTGGCAAGCTGATTGTCGAGGCGTTGGCGTAGCGCGCTGACCACCCCAACCGTGAGGTTCCTATGTTCAGAACTCCTATGGTCGCGATTTGCGGAATGTTAACGTTGGGCCAGGCTGAAGGTGAGAATCGGGCCGGAGGCGAGCATCCGGCGCTGTTCGGCATTCAGTAGTTCCAGGAGCGATTGGAGGGCGCGGGCGACCTTGGCGGAATCAGCGTCTGGGTACCGGGCCTCCCAGAGTGCGTTTCGCGAGGTGAAACCGAGGCCGAGGCCCTCGCGAACATCCGCGAGGCGATCGGCGAGCACCTTTCCGTAGCCGATCGACTGAGTCTCGAATCCGCGCGCGGTTCGCGCTCTTGAACGAACGGGCTTTCGCATCCTCCGTCAAGGCAAATATATCGTCATGAGAAACGGCGGGCGGATCCTTTCGCTCCTTCGACGCGACCCCGTCCATGCGAATTCGATGGCTGGCCTTCCGATGAATTTCGCCGGTAGGTGTAGCTCAGCCCGCACCTATTCCATACTAGTAAGACCCCCTCAAGGATCCCTCTCAAAGAATGTTGAACAAATTCAGTTCCCGTATCACGCAGCCCAAATCGCAAGGCGCGTCGCAAGCCATGCTTTACGCCACCGGCATGTCGGATGCCGACATGAACAAACCGCAGGTCGGCATCGCCAGCATTTGGTACGAAGGCAACCCGTGCAATATGCACTTGCTCGATCTGGCGGCAAGCGTTAAGGACGGCGTCCGAGAAGCCGAAATGGTTCCGATGCGTTTCAACACCATCGGCGTGTCCGACGGCATTTCGATGGGCACCGATGGAATGAGCTTTTCGCTGCAATCGCGCGACCTCATCGCCGACTCGATCGAAACGATCATGGGCGGTCAATGGTACGACGGCCTCGTCACGATTCCCGGCTGCGACAAGAACATGCCGGGCTGCCTCATCGCCGCCGGCCGCCTCAATCGCCCGTCGATCATGGTCTACGGCGGCACTATTCGCGCCGGCTGCAGCGCCAAAGGCGAGAAGGTCGACGTTATCAGCGCATTCCAAAGCTATGGCCAGTTCATCGCCGGTTCCATCACCGAGGAAGAGCGCAAGGACATCGTCCGCAAAGCCTGTCCGGGCCAGGGTGGCTGCGGCGGAATGTACACGGCGAACACGATGGCTTCGGCGATCGAAGCGCTGGGCATGAGCTTGCCGTATAGCTCGTCCACGCCGGCCGACGATTCGCTGAAGCTCGCCGAGTCCGTCGAAGCCGGCAAGGCGATGCGCCGCTTGCTGGAACTCGACTTGAAGCCGCGCGACATTATGACGAGGCAAGCCTTCGAAAACGCGATGGTCCTCATCGTGATTCTCGGCGGATCGACCAATGCCGTCCTCCATTTGATCGCCATGGCGCGCGCCGTCGGCATCGATCTCACCATTGATGACTGGCAACGCGTCTCCGACAAAACGCCGATGCTCGCCGACTTCAAGCCCAGTGGCAAGTATGTGATGGAGGATCTGCAGGGCGTTGGCGGCACTCCCGCCGTCATCAAGTTCTTGATCGAAGCCGGCCGCTTCGATGGCTCGCAGATGACCGTTACCGGCAAGACTCATTGGGAAAATGTGAAGGACCTCCCGGGGCTCAAGGAAGGCCAGGCGATCGTTCAGCCGTTTTCGAAACCGATCAAAGAAACCGGCCACCTGCAGATTCTGAAGGGCAATCTGGCGCCTTCCGGCGCCGTCGCCAAGATCACCGGCAAGGAAGGGCTCGTGTTCTCCGGTCCCGCCAAAGTCTACGATTCGGAAGAAGACATGCTGCATGCGCTCGAGCGTAAAGAGATTGTCGCCGGCGACATCATCGTTATCCGCTATGAGGGCCCGAAAGGTGGTCCGGGCATGCCCGAAATGCTCACGCCGACCTCGGCCGTTATGGGCGCCGGCCTCGGCAAGAGCGTTGCGCTGATGACCGATGGCCGGTTCTCCGGCGGCTCGCATGGCTTCATCGTCGGCCACATTACCCCCGAGGCGCAAGAGGGCGGGCCGATCGCGCTGATCCGTTCCGGCGAACGCATTACCATTGACGCCGAAAAGAACCTGCTGACGGTCGATGTTTCCGATGAGGAACTCGCCCGGCGCCGCGCCGAGTGGAAGATGCCGCCCTACAAGGCAACGCGTGGCACGCTGGCTAAGTACATCCGACTCGTTAAGAACGCCAGCGAAGGCTGCGTCACCGACGAATAGGCATATGCGGACACGGCGCTCGGTACTGACTCTTGCGACCGCTTCGATTGCGGCCGCACAGGAAACCGACACGCTCTTTGTGTGCCCCATGGACCCGGGCGTTCAATCCAAAACGCCCGGCAAGTGTCCGCGCTGCGGCATGATCCTCGAGCTCGGGCTGCCCGAGCCGCTCGAATACCGGCTGAACACGACGATCCTGCCCGCCGCGCCGCGCACTGGCGCGACGACATCGCTGACATTCCAAATCGTCCATCCGAAGACGGGCAAGCCGATCAGCCGGTTCCGCGAGCTTCACGAGAAGCTCTTTCATCTGTTCTTGATTAGCGAAGATCTATCCTACTTCGCCCACGAGCACCCCGACCCGCTTCCCGACGGCCGGTTCCGCTTCCACACACAGCTTCCGATTCCTGGCTTCTACCGCCTTCTCGCCGACTTCTACCCAGAGGGTGGAACCCCGCAACTATTGCCCGCAACCCTCCATGTCAAAGGCCCTCGGCAGCCGTTCACGCCCGCTGTGCCGGTTAATCTAACGGCCGCGCTCCGCACCGACCCGGTTGAGCCGGTCGCCGGGCTGAAGACGATGATGTTCTTCGACCTGACTCCGTTTGAAGGCGTCACACCGTGGCTCGGCGCCTGGGGACACCTGCTCGCGACTGGCGCCGATTTGGTCGATCTCGTTCATCTACACCCGGTCTGGGAGCCGTATCTGAATACGGTGCAGTTCAATATGATCTTCCCGCGTCCCGGCAAGTACAAGCTCTGGGCGCAGTTTCAGCGTGATGGCGTGGTTAATACGGCGCCGTTTCAGCTTACTGTAAAGGCGTTGGGCTGACGATCGCCTCCACCGGTCCGCCGCGAATCACCGCGCCGCGCGGCAGCTTTACCCGTTCGCGATAGACCATCCATTGCCGTAGCCGCTGCTTCTCGGAGAGTTGCCATAACAAAGGGATGACCGAGCCATCCGGCGACTCCGCCCACCGTTTTCCGGGCGTCGCCGCGCGGATCGCGACGATCGTTCCCGCCGGCGTTTTTGTCACGGCGCCTTTCGGCGGCGCCGGCGATTTCCAAATCGGAACAGCGAAGTTCGGTTTTCGGAACTGGGCGTCCCCTTCTGGAGCGCCGCCCTCCGCCCAATCGGCGATCTGATTCAACTCTTCCTGGGGCAGCGAGATGTCGTTGGAGAACTCGCCGAACCCCTTCGCGGCGCCCCAAGGCGGCATGGTGCGCTTCAGGACTTCTTCTTTGATCGCCACCGCCCATGGCCGTGTCTGTGCGAAGGTTTGGAACGCCATTGGCGCGATTCCGCCCTCTTGATGACAGCTCATGCAACGCTTTTCGAACAGCCTGGAGATCTCGCGGTTCCATGTCAATTTCGTGGTTGGCGTCTCGTGTGCAGAGAGAATTGAGGAGGCCAACAACAGATGGATCAATCGAAGCATGTTCGCTCCTTCTCTTCTACCACGTCTCCAGATCTGGGATTTGGCCCTCGGCTTGCTTTGGTAATCCCGACGATGCAGTTTCCCTCAAACTTCTCTCACCCCTTCCGATAAGATGATCGAGGGAGCGCAAAACCATGAAAATAAATAACGGATACAACGATCCTCAAGCCAATGCGGCCAATAGTTCCCAGCGCGCCCAGGAAACTGGTGACGCGGGTGCGAACCGAGCCGGGGCCGGCAACAACCGGTCGCGCGCCGACGAAGTCAATCTATCGTCACTGGCCGCGGCCGTGCAGTCGGCGCTGTCGGACAGCCCGGAGCGCACGGCCCGATTGGAGCGGCTTGCGGCCGAGTTTGCAGCGGGCGATTACCAAGCTGACGCAACTTCGACGGCGCGGGGCCTAATCGACGAAACTTTGTCAGATCGAGGGGACGATCGTGATCGCCCCTAGCCTCAAAGACGCGAAGCAGTCGCTCGTGCACTTGCAGACGCAGGACGCGCTTCTGCATCTGGCGGCCGCTCTGCAATCACTAGAAGGGCTAAGCAAAGAGCTGCGCGAAAACGGGCGCCCGCCCGCGCCCGACCAACGGGAGTTGGAGCGGTCGCTGCTTCGATTCCGCAAGGAACTTCGAGATGCCGGAGTGCTCGCCGAACAGGGGTTGGCGCTCTGCAAAGATTGGGCCGATGTTCTCGCACCTCCTCCCGGCTACGCGCCGGATGGATCGATTGATCGGGTTCTGGAAACCAAACACAAACTTTCGGTCGAGGCCTAATCATGGGAAGCGTCTTTGCAGCCATGGTTTCGACCGCCGAGGCGATGCGTGTGATGCAACGCTCGCTGACGATCGTAGAGAACAATATCGTCAACGCTTCGACTCCTGGATACGCGCGGCAGCAGGCGTCGCTAGTCGCCGCCCCGTTTAATCCGAATTCGCAGTCGACGTCGGGTGGCGTGCAGAGCGGGCCGATGGAGTCGACGCGAAGCGCGTCTGTCGAGTCGTCGGTCTGGAAGTTGCAACACAATGCCGGGTTTGCGGGAAGCCTGCGGTTGAAGCTCTCCGAGCTGGAACGGACGTTTCCGCTCACCGAGGGCGCGGGGTTATCGGCCGAACTGGACCGGTTCTTCAACTCGGTCTCGCAGTGGTCGGTGTCGCCCAACTCGCCGACCGCGCGCGGACAGGTGTTGAATCGCGCTACCAAGATCGCGCAGGCTTTTAATCAGACATCCCTCGATTTGGCGAACGCCGGCGCGCGTGCGACCACCGAACTGGGCCAGACGGTCGACACGATCAATCGCCTGGCGAGAGATATCGTCGCGATCAACAATCAGAAACGGGAAAACTTCGCAAGCTCGAATGACGCTGGTCTTGATTCCCGGCTACACGCCAAGCTGGAGGCGCTTTCCGAAATCGTTAACTTTACCGCGCTCCCGCAGGAAGACGGTTCGGTTTCAGTCATGATTGGCGGTCAGACGCCGCTGGTGATTGGCAACACTTCCTTTAAGCCGAAGTTCCCCCGCCGATAAGCAGTAGTTTTCACCGCAAGGTTCTCAGACAGCGTGGGTTGCGCGTTTTTTTTGCCTTGTTCTGTATACCCATGTAAATACTCGTATATGTATTTACACGTAGCGCCTATTGTTGCATACTGTTACCATGTACGTGGAAACCGTGCCGAACCGCTCCTCGCCTCCCGCGATTCTGCTCCGCACCGCTTTCCGCCAAGGCAAAAAGATCGTCAAGCGCACGCTCGCCAATCTTTC
>VFZW01000282.1 GCA_016871055.1 Acidobacteriota bacterium | reverse complement strand
TCGGAGATTGTCTTCGACATCGATAAAGACTTCTCGCGCTTCGTGGCCGATGTGGGCGTCGATGATGAGGTGGCGCCGGGAAAGGGCTCGGTGATTTTTCAAGTCTTCGGCGACAATGTGAAAATGTTCGAGAGTACCGTGATGCGAAGCGGCAATCCTCCGCGGCGCGTGGACTTGAACGTAGTCGGCGTGCAGTTGCTGAAGCTAGTCGTGCTTGATGGCGGCGACGGTATCTCCTACGATCACGCCAATTGGGCGAACGCGAGGTTGTACCGCATCGCCGACGGCGTTCCTCCGCCTCCGGGCGGGACGCTGCCTGGCGCGCCGGGCAATCTGGCGGCAGCGCCGGCCAATGCTCGCGTGACTCTGGAATGGGCTGCGGCTTCGGGCGCTACGAGCTACAACATCTATCGAGGCCTTTCCTCGAACGGACAATCTACCGCGCCGATCGCAATGGGCTTGACGTCCTTGCGCTACATCGATACCGCGGTGACCAACGGCGTTGAATACTTCTACAAAGTCTCTGGCGTAAACAACGCCGGTATTGGCGCGCGTTCGAACGAGGCGAAGGGCAAGCCGCAGGTGGCGCCGCCATCGGCGCCGGGCAATCTGACAGCCACGCCGGGCAATGCGCAGGTGAGCTTGAGTTGGAGCGCCGTTCAAGGCGCGACGAGCTACCTTCTCTATCGCGGCACGACATCGGGTGGGCAAGCGTCGACGCCGGTGCGGACAATCAATAACGGCACGAGCGTTGTCGACACAGGCCTGACGAACGGCACGAAGTACTACTACAAAGTGGCGGCGGCGAATCCGGGCGGTATCGGCCCGAAATCGAATGAAGCGGCGTCTACGCCAAACGTTGTGCCGGGTGCGCCCACGGGTTTGGCCGCTGAGCCGGGCGACGCGAAAATCGCATTGAAGTGGAACGCCGTTAACGGTGCGACATCGTATAACGTCTATCGCGGCACAACCGCGGCGGGCCAGGCGGCCTCGCCGATTGCAACGAACATCACGACCACGGCGTTTCTCAACACGGGCTTGACCAATGGCACAGCGTACTTCTTCAAAGTGGCCGCCGTGAACTCGGCGGGCGTTGGCGGGATGTCGAATGAAACCTCGGCCACGCCGGGCGCGCTGCCATCCGCGCCCACTGCGTTAGCCGCCGCAGCCGAGGACAAGGCAGTGGCACTGACATGGCAGGCGGCGCCTGGCGCTGTGACCTACAACGTCTACCGCGGCACCGCGTCGGGGGGGGCAAGCCACGACTCCGATCGCGACCAACGTCGCAACGACTACGTTCAAGGACACGGGTCTGACCAACGGCACGAAGTACTACTACAAAGTCGCCGGTGTCAATCCGAGCGGCATCGGCGCGCGATCAAACGAGGCCTTTGCAACGCCAAACACCGCGTTACCGGCTCCGGCGACATTGACGTCGGAAGCGGGTGACATGAAAATCACGCTGAAGTGGGCCGCCGTTACGGGCGCGACGTCGTACAACGTGTATCGCGGCACGGCCACCGGCGGCCAAGCGGCAACTCCGATTGCGACGGGCATCACAAGCTTGTCCTACATCAACACCGGACTGACGAATGGCACGGCGTACTTCTTCAAAGTGGCTGCTGTGAACTCGGCGGGACCGGGCGCGATGTCGGTAGAGACTACGAGCACGCCTGTTGGCATTCCGCTTGCGCCGGCGAACCTGACGGCGACTGCGGGCAATCAATCGGTGACGCTGAACTGGCAGGCCGCGCTGAACGCGGTGACGTACAACGTGTATCGCGGTACGTCTTCGGGCGGGCAGTCATCCACTCCGGTGGCTACCGGAGTGACATCGACGACGTTTACTGACATGGGCCGCACCAACAACGTCGTGTACTTCTACAAAGTGTCGGCTGTGAGCGGCGCCGGCATCGGCCCGCGCTCGAATGAGGCGTCGGCGACGCCGCAACCGCCCGTGTCGCCGCCGGAGGCGGTCTCGGCCGAAGATCAGGCGATTTGGCGATTGCTGCGGCAAGCGACGTGGGGCCCGACTCAGGCCGAATTCGACCGCGTAAAGCAGATGGGCATCGACGCGTGGCTGACCGAACAGCTCAACATGGCGCCAACGTTCTGGCCGGATACGCTCCTGACGCAATCGCTCGAATGGACCGAGGAGTACTTCTTCGTGCGCGCGCTGCAAGGACCCGATCAGCTGCG
The DNA here is from genome assembly GCA_016871055.1 of Acidobacteriota bacterium. GTDB lineage: Bacteria > Acidobacteriota > Terriglobia > Bryobacterales > Bryobacteraceae. The sequence continues at coordinate 7,042 of VFZW01000282.1, read as the reverse complement.
TCAACGCGTAGCGTGGGCACTAAGCCAGATCTGGGTCGTCAGTGGCGTCGAAGTGACCAACGCACGCGCAATGCTGGGCTACATCCGGGCGCTCGACATCGGCGCGTTCGGCAACTTCCAGGACTTGATGCGGGCGATCACGTTGACGCCGGCGATGGCCGAATGCCTCGACATGGTGCAGAACAAGAAAGAAGCCAACGGCATTCTGCCCAACGAGAACTTCGCTCGCGAGTTGGCGCAATTGTTCACGATCGGGTTGACCGAGTTGAATCCCGACGGTACTCCGAGAACGAACGCCCAAGGCCAGCCGATTCCGACCTACACGAACGATGACATTCTTGAACTCGCGCGTGTCATGACGGGCTGGACCTATACAGACGGCATCCCGGGCCAACCGGCACGGCAGAACCCGGCGCGTTACGACGGGCCGATGGAAGCCGTCGAATCGCTGCACGACAACGGCGCCAAGCGCTTCTTGAACACCGACGTCCCGGCGGGGCTAACGGCCACGCAGGATCTCGACAACGCGTTGGGGATCATCTTCCGGCATCCGAACGTTGGGCCGTTCATCTGCCGCCAGTTGATTCAGCGGCTGGTGGGCTCCAACCCGAGCCCCGGCTACATTCGCGATGTGGCGGCGGTGTTCAACAACAACGGACAAAACGTCCGCGGCGATTTGCGCGCGGTGGTGCGTGCGATTCTGACGCATCCGGAAACGGCGCAAACAGCGGTGAACGGCGGCAAGATGTCCGAGCCCGTGCTCTACATCACGCGCCAGATCCGGGACATCGGCGCGACCGTGACCGATACGCCGTTCATGAGCGACATGAGCGCGGATATGGCGCAGCGGGTTTTCCATTCGCCCTCGGTGTTCAACTACTACTCGCCGAACTTCCGGGTGGCGGGGACAACCCTGACCGCTCCGGAGTTCCAAATTTACACGACGGCCACAGCCACCATTCGTGCCAATTTCGCGGGGCGATTGGTAAACGGCAACTTCGGCTCGAACGTAAGTCTAAATCTCATGCGGTGGACCGATTTGGCGACGGACGCGGGATTACTGGTCAATCGAATCAACAGAGTGATCCTGGGCGGAACGATGTCTGCCGAGATGAGAGCGACGATAGTCGACGCCATTCAGCGATCACCGAACGCACGCGAGAAGGTACTGACCGCGCTGTATCTAACCTTCACGTCATCGCAATTCCAAGTGGAACGTTAGGGAGGAAATCAACATGAGAAATCGACGTGAATTCGTAACGCGGTGCGGCACGCTGGCCGCAATGGGAGCCGGGGCGCAGCTACTGCGCCTCGGCATTATCGCCGCGAAGGCACAAACGGCCCAGGACTACAAGGCGCTGGTCTGCGTCTTCTTGTTCGGCGGCAACGACGGCAACAACACCATCGTCCCGACGGACAGCCGCTATGCGGCGTATCAGGCGATGCGTCCGAACATTTCCCTCGCGCAGAACGTCCTGCTGCCGGTTGGCGCGCAAGGAACGAGTTACGGTCTGCATCCCCGGCTGCTCAACGTCCAGCGGCTCTACAACGCGCAACGCGTGGCGCTGATCTTCAATGTCGGAACGCTTGTGTCGCCAACGACAAAAGCGAATCTGAACTCGGTCACTCTGCCTCGCAATCTGTATTCGCACTCGGATCAGACGTCGCAGTGGCAGACGGCGAATCCGACCATCAGTGGCGGCTCGGGCTGGGGCGGCCGCATGGCCGATATCCTGGCCACGCAAAGCGCCGCAACATTCCCGATCGGCGTTTCGGTAAATGGTGGGTCGGCTCTCTTGAATGGCAACACGACGCGGCCCATCAGTCTTATGCCTGGATCCTCGCTCGAGCTGGAGCGCTTCGGCGACGGCTCGGCGATGAACGCGCGCGAGGCGGGCCTGCAGCAACTCCTGACCTTCGACACAGGCATGCAGATGATCGGCGCGGCGAGCGGCGTAATGACGCGAGCGGTGTCGGCGGCGCAGGCGATCAACGCGGCTCTGGCCGGCGGCACCCCGTTGACGACGGTGTTTCCAAACACCGGACTCGCACAGCAACTGCGGCAAGTGGCGTCGGTGATCCGGGTGCGCGCGGCACTCGGCATGAACCGGCAGATCTTCTTCTGCGGCATGGGCGGGTTCGACAATCACAGCGACCTCCTGCCGTCGCACGACAACCTCCTGAACACGCTCGACGGCGCGCTCAGCGCATTCATCGCGGCGACCGATGAGATGGGCGTGTCCGACGCGGTCACAACGTTCACTGAGAGCGAGTTCGGGCGCACGGGAAATCCGTCGAGCTCGAACGGCTCCGACCACGCCTGGGGCAGCCATACGATGGTGCTCGGCGGAACGGGCGCGTTAAATGGCGGACAGGCGTTCGGAACGTTTCCGCGGCACGAACTGCGCGGGCCGGACGACGCGGGCAGCAGGGGCCTGTGGATTCCGACGACCGCGCTGGATCAGTACGGCGCAACGTTGGCGTCGTGGTTCGGCCTGTCGGCGACCGATCTCAATACCGTGTTTCCCAATCTGCGCAACTTTGCGAGTCCGACAATCGGATTCATGCGTTAGTTGGCGGGCGCGCGGGCCGAATGGATGCGGCCCGCGCGCTATTTTTGGCACGGCGGACTCGCTCCGCAGGATCTATCGTACTCTCGGACCCGTCGCGAACTTGGCAATGACTTTGCCGAGGATTGCGGCTTCGTCGACCGGCCCAAACACGCGTGAGTCCTCACTGTAGTCTCGATTGTCGCCGAGGACAAAGTACTCGTGGGCTCGAAGCTGAACTGGACCATGGTTCCGGAATTCGCCCTTGCTCGGCGTGAAGGTGATCCAGTGCCCATCCTCATCTTGTACCTCGGAGCCGATCGGGTGGTTCCTGGGAACCCAGGCAAAATCCGCGGCGCTCAACGCTTTCAGTGGAAGCTTGTGGCCATCGACGATGACTTGGTTGTCCCGGACCTCAACAACCTCGCCTGGCAGACCGATTACGCGCTTGAAGAAGGGCGACTTCAGACGAGGATGATTCTTCAGGCGCAGCAAGACGAAATCTCCCCTCGACAACGAGCCGGTTCGAAACACCCCGACATCGGAATACGGCAACTTGAGACTATAAGCAGCGTGGTTAACGATGACCTTGTCACCGAGCAGAACTGTTGGAATGTCCGAGGGGCCTGCCAACTCGTAGGCTCGGAGGTAGGCCGGCAGCAGCGCGAGCCCGATTAGTACCAGCGACAGCGGGCGAACATTCCTGTGAAGCCAGTTCATTGCGTCACTTTGTTTCAAGGTGCGCCGAAAGGCTCCTACCGCACAATGTACCCGGCGACCCGCCACGAACCGCCCTCCTTGCTGACGACAACCGTTTCAATCGCGCTCGCTTTGTTGGCGAACTTGGCGTTGAAGGTCATGACGATGTAATCGCCATCCGGCGCGCCGGGAAGCGTCTTGGTGGTTTGCGAACCGGCGTGTTTGCGTGATTCCAACGCGCCAATCGATTCGCGAACGCCCTTCACCTGGCGCTACCACTCCTCGGCGGTAACTTGAGTGCGGAAGGGCTTGCTGGCTTCTTTCCACGAGTCCTTGCACTTGGCGCTGTCGACGAGGCCGAGCCACTTTTCGGCGTCGGCGCGGGCTTTGTCGTCCTGCGAGAAGAGGGCGAGGGAACTAAGAAAGAGACGGCGTGTGATCACATTCTGTAGAGTACGCGGGCGCGGGGAGAGTTGCAACGGTGTCAAAGTCCCAGCGGCCGTGAACGGCCGGCCCAGAATGGACATTGTGGGCAAGACTCACCATCAGGGTAGTCGAGGCCCTCCTCGTGCGGACAACCGAGAATGATCGATTCCATGGCGACCGAGCGCACGCCGTACCGCTCGAAGACCGCCATGACTTTTGCGTGAACGGTGCGATCGAACATCATGCCACCAGTGTTGTCGAACCATCGCTCAAAGAACTCGGGCTCCTTGTTGGGCTCCAGGAAAACCGCCACGACTGTCTTGGTGGCACGCTCATCGTCCGGGCCGTAGAATGCTACGGTTCCTTGTGGGTAACCGCGGAATCCCTTGCGGACGAGCTTCTGCAAACGGCTGGGTTCGGCTTTGAATCTCATAGCGGTGTCCCTTGCAGCGTTGAATGCACGGCCTCTTTCGCCTTCTCCGGGTAGTCGCTTCGATAGTGCCCGCCGCGGCTTTCACGCCGGTCGAGCGCGGCCATCGCGATCAAGAGCGCCACGCGGCGCATGCTGCGCAACTCGTAGTCCTGCCGAGTCGGCGCGGGGCGCTTTTCCATCGGTACGGACCGCAGAATATCGGCCGCCTTGGCAAGACCATCCTCGTTGCGCGTGATGCCGCAGTGATCCCATGTGATCGACCGCAGGTGCGACTCGGTCATCGCCGGGAAAACTTCGGTTTGCGGAATGCCGCCGCTCGGCGTGGCGGCTTCGAGCGCGAGCATCGATAACGCGGCGCGCGCACCGAAGACGACCCCTTCGAGTAGCGAATTCGACGCAAGACGATTGGCGCCATGCACGCCGGTACAAGCGACCTCACCCGCCGCGTAAAGTCGCGGCACCGTAGTCAAGCCATCGAGATTTGTATGCACGCCACCCATCGCGTAGTGCGCCGCGGGATGCACCGGCGCGGGCGTTTTGGTGAGATCGAGTCCATAGCGCAGACAGGTCTGATAGATGCGCGGGAAGTGGTGCGCCATCACGCCGGGCGCGAAGTGGGTCATGTCGAGAAACATGTGCGGCGAGCCGGTGCGCGCGATCTCGCGCACGATCGCGCGGCTCACGATGTCCCGCGATGCGAGCTCGTCGGTGAAGCGTTCCCCGGCGGCGTTGCGCAGGAAAGCGCCGTCGCCGCGCAACGCCTCGCTGAGCAGGAAGCGCGGGGCGTTGTCGAAATGGAGCGCGGTGGGATGGAACTGCACGAACTCGATATCGCGTATGACGGCGCCCGCGCGCCAAGCCATCGCAACGCCATCGCCCGTCGCGACGTTCGGATTTGTCGTCTCTTTGTAGACCCGGCCAAGCCCGCCTGTCGCGAGTAGCACGGCTCGCGCGAAGATCGGATGGCGCTCGCCGTACCGCGCGTCGAAGGCGACGGCGCCGCGGACTTCGCCGTTCTCGACGAGCAAATCGGTAACGGCGGCGAAACTGAGGAAACGCACATTCGAAAGCGCGGCGGCCTTGCGGTACAGGGTGCGCGAAATTTCGCGGCCGGTTGAGTCACCGTGCGCGTGAAGAATGCGATTACGCGAATGCGCGCCTTCACGGCCAAAGACGAGTTCGCCATGCTCGCGATCGAACGCGGCGCCCCATTCGAGCAGTTCTTCGATGACGTTCGGGCCCTCTTTTACGAGAGTCGCGACCGCCTCGGGATCGCAGAGGCCATCGCCGGCCGCGAGCGTATCCTGCTCGTGCAGCGACACTTCGTCGTCGTCTGACAACGCCGCCGCAATGCCGCCCTGCGCGTATTCGGAGGCCGATTCGTGCAGCGTGTCCTTGGCGAGCACAAGCACCCGCCCATGCGCGGCAAGCGTGATCGCGGCGCGTAGTCCAGCCACGCCGGCGCCAATTACGAGGTAGTCACAAACGATCGGTTCCGACGCGAGGGCCATACCCTCATGGTACAAACGAAAAAGAGCATGTCATCGCACGTTGTCACCACCGGCACGGCCCGTTACGAGTGCCGGATCGAGCGCGGTATCCTTTCGCGCATTGCAGAGTTTCTTCCCGCAAAGGTTGGGAAGGTGTTTGTCGTTACTACCGCCGATGTGTGGCGTCTCCACGGAGCCCACATCACGCTCCCGCACGAACTGATTTTATTTCCCGGCGGCGAGCCGAATAAGCGGTTGGCCGTCGTCGAACAGATGGCCGAGGAAATGTTGGCCAAAGGCGCCGACCGCTCGTCGATCGTGATCGCCTTCGGCGGCGGCATCGTCGGCGATACGGGCGGTTTTCTCGCGGCGATGTTCATGCGCGGAATCCCGGTGATTCAAGTGCCGACAACGCTGCTGGCGCAGGTCGACGCCGCGATTGGCGGCAAGACGGGCGTGAATCTCGCAAGCGGCAAAAATCTCGCGGGCGCGTTTCATCAACCGCTGGCCGTGCTGATCGACCCCGGCGTGCTGGAGACGCTCCCTGAACGCGAGTATCGTGCCGGCCTGTTCGAAGTAGTGAAGTACGGGATCATCTCTAGTCCGAAGCTGTTCTCTCTGCTCACGGATCACTCCGCCGATGTGCTGGCGCAAAAACCGGAAGCGGTCGATTTCATCGTCGACGATTCGGTGCGCATTAAAGCGGAAGTGGTCACGGCGGATGAAAAAGAATCGGATCTCCGGCGCATACTGAACTACGGCCACACGCTCGGCCACGCGCTGGAAGCCGAAACGAACTACACACGCTTCCTTCACGGTGAAGCGGTGGCGTACGGCATGAACGCGGCGGCGTATCTGGCCGAGCGCCTGTCAATACTGCCGAAAGCCGATGCCGATGAGATGCGCCGGGTGACGAATTTGTACGGCCCGATTCCGGCGTTGAATGGATTAAGCGGCGAGACGCTGGCGGGTCACATACTAAAAGACAAGAAAACGATTCAAGGCAAGACGCATTTTGTGCTGGCGGAATCGATCGGGCGCGTGCGCGTGGTCAGCGGCATCGCCGGATCGGACGTTGTTGCCGCGGCCGCGGCGGCGTTGCAATGAGCGCGCTCGAGGTTGGTAAGGGCACGACACCGGCCGGCGCGGCCACCGAAGAACAGGCATCGCGGTATGTGCGCGGGATGTTTGCGAAGGCGGCGCCGCGGTACGATCTGCTGAATCACGTACTGAGCTTTCAGATCGATAAATACTGGCGCGCGCGCACAGTGCGGCGTGTGGCCGATACATTGGCCCGGCCGGATGCGGTGGTTCTCGATCTCGCCTGCGGCACGGGCGATCTGACGCTGGCGCTTGCGCGCGGCGCGCGGGCGAAGGTCATCGGCAGTGATTTCTGCCACCCGATGCTGACAGTCGCAAAAGAGAAACGGGTTACGCGTCTTTTC
>VFZW01000281.1 GCA_016871055.1 Acidobacteriota bacterium | reverse complement strand
GCTTCCGTTCCGGAGCAAGGCTTCGAGTTGCTCCCGTTGGCTCGCTTCTACCGCCAAGGGAGCTGCTGGGGTGAACATGACCCAGTATGAGGCAACTCTGCCTAAATGTAAATAGTTATATGAGACAGGACACTAGATCGGGCAACGCCATCGCCGACTACGGTGGATATCGCGCCGGCCGGTGTTACGCGGCGGATGCGATGGTTTTGTGTGTCGGCGATGCAGAGATTCCCGTCGGAATCGAATCGCAAACCCGTTGGGCCATTCAGCGCCGCCGATGTCGCCGCTCCGCCATCGCCCGAAAATCCGGCGGTCCCAGTGCCGGCAAAAATGGTGTTGGTTCCATCGGCGGTCAGCCGCCGTACGTTGTGCTGGCTCGCGACGCTGAAATAGAGGTTCCCGGCCGCGTCAAAGGCCATTCCGGTAACGCCACCGATCGCTGCAAGAGTCGTGATCATGCCGGCCGGGGTGACGCGGCGGATTCGCCCATTGTTGGTGTCGGCGAATAGAAGATTTCCTTTGGCGTCAACGGTCATTGCGCCGGGACCGTCAAGTAGCGCCGCCGTGGCCGGGCCGTTGTCGCCGCTAGATCCCTGCCGTCCGGCTCCCGTGACCAGGTCGAGGTTTCCGGTCGAAGTAATCTCGAAGATCTGGTTGAAGTATGCGTCGGAGAAATACGTCTTGCCGCTGGCGCTAGTGGCCACGTTTCGAGGATTTACCAATTGAGTATTGAGCGCGACGGTGCCGGAGACGGGCGGCGGAAGCTGGCCATTACCCGCGATCGTGGACGCGATGTAGTATTGGGCCGGAAGTAGACCGGCAAACATAAACAGCGTTAATAGAGTGCGCATTCAGAGAGTTTGTCACGGACATCACGATTGGTCAATTTGCCTTTGACTCCCTCTTCAAGAACGCGGGGCTGTTTACAATGCCTTGCACAATCGCCGACCACTTGTATTCCCGCGCTGCGGCGTTGCGGACAATGATGCGGACCGTAGGTTTGTCAAAGTACTCGATGCGGCGGCCGAGCGCGTATGCCAGTAGCTTTTCGGTAAACGCGCGAGGGAACTGCTCGGGATCCGAGAGCAATTCGGCGCGTAAGCCGGCCAGCCCGCCCGGCGTTGTGTCGACATCGCGGCCGAGTTCGTCGCGCGTGCGCCACCCTCCGATAACGTCGAAGTTTTCGAGCGCGAATCCCAGCGGGTCGATGGCCGAGTGGCAGCTATTGCAGGCTGGGTCGGTGCGATGCTGCGCGAGGCGCTCCCGAATGGTCGACGGCCTTGTCGCGCTGTTCGGTTTTAATGTCGTATCGAGGCCTGCCGTCGGCGGAGGTACTGGGAGTCCGATGATGTTGTTCAGCAGCCATTTGCCTCTCAGGACCGGTGAGGTGCGATCGGGATACGATGTCGCGGCGAGCAACGCACCGTGCGCCAGCAAGCCGCCTCGTTGCGACGTGTCGGGAAGTTGCACGCGGCGAAACCGGCTTCCGGAAACGCCAGAGATTCCGTAGTGCCGTGCCAGCCGTTCGTTGACGAAGGTGTAGTCGGCGTTGAGCAGAGTCCGCACATCGCGGTCCTCCCGCAGAGTGCTCTCGACGAACAACTCCGTCTCGCGCCGGAAGGAATGCAGCAACGTCAAATCGAAGTTGGGATAACGGATCGGATCGACAACCACTTCAGGAACTCGCCGCAGATTGAGCCACTGTGCCGCGAAGACATCGACCAAGGCGCGCGAGGAACGCTTGTCGTTCAGCATGCGGCTCACTTCACTGTCGAGCGATTTCGTCAACTCGCCGCGCTCGGCAAGTTGCAGCAGGCGGTCGTCGGGAATGCTGGCCCACAAGAAAAACGACAGCCGGGAGGCGAGTTCCAGTTCGCTGATTCGATAGACGCCGGGCGCGGCCGGTTCGCGATATACGCGCAGGAGAAATTCTGGATCGACGAGCATGCGTTCGATCGCGAATGCCATGCCACCCTGTTTTTGAAATCTAGTCAGCATCGCGATATCGGCTGTTGTCACCGGGCGTCGATACGCAAGGCGCGCTAGGCGAGGCAGGTCGGCTGTTGTAATACGCTCGGCGCTGGGCTTTGTCTGGAACGGCCCGCTGACAAAAACCGCCGCGACGTTGGCGTGGCCCATGTAGACTTGGTCGTTTGCGATCACCCGGCCCCTCTGTTGCGGCTGGGGCAGTCCCTCGGATTCCCATTGCTCGCGAACGAACGAGACGCCGATGACGCGCGCGCCGGCAGCGATCGGTACGGTGATCGAAAGCGCGGCATCGCCGTCGACTTGCATATAGCGCTCCCACTCCGGATCGCCCGCAAAACCGAGTTCTCCGTCACCCGCGTAACTTGCGGCGGCAGGCCGGCCCTTGCCGGCGCCGCCCACAGGGAAGCGTTTCACAAGCTTTCCGTCGACGCGAACATCGAGCGACTGCGGCCAGCCCATGCCTTTCAAGTAATCCTGATACTGGCGCTGCAGGCGAACACGAAGCGTGTAGTTGCCGTCGACCGCGAAGTGCTTGCGAACAGCGATGCCGCCCCGCGAACCGAGCGGAAGATCTTCGCTCTGGCGGTCGTTCTGAAGGACATGGAGCGGGATGTCGAACCGTTCGGTGATCGGTCGTTCCGGCGCTACGCCGACGGCCAGCCGCGCGACCTGACGCGCGACGGTGAGGTATCGCTCCAGGTGCGCGGTCGAAAGCGTGAGACTGTCGGCGAAGTTATCGAAGCTGCCATCGGCCGTCTCATCGCCGGGCAGTTGATCGCGCACATCGAGATCAAGCCCAAACAAATCGCGAATTGCATTGGCGTATTCAACGCGCGTGAGTCGATGCACGGCGCCGATGCGGCCCGGACGCGGCGCAGCGCGATCGAGGTCGGCTTCGAGTGCGCGCGCCACCGAGCGATAGACCTCACGCGTCGGCCGAGGGTTTCCCGGCGGCGGCATCGACTCGGCGCGAAGCCGCGCGACAACGGCTTCCATCACTGCTGGGCCTGTTTTCAAACGGCTGTTATGACAGCCCGCACAGTAGCTGCGAAAAAACGCCTGCGGTTCCTGAGCGGCGAGTGTAAGCGCGGCGAGCAGAAATCGCATGGTTGCAGAATATCATCGTCAACGCCGCGCCTTGTGTCGCGCCTCCTGCTCCAGTAGAATTCGATAGCCCATGCGATATCTGACTGGCTTTCTCTTCACCGCGATGACGGCTGTAGCCCAGCTCAGCAATGCCACGCTTTCCGGTGTCATCTCCGATCCGGCGGCGGCCGCGATTCCCGCGGCCGAACTCTCCGCCAAGCACACGGCCACGAACCGGCTTTTCAAGGCCACCGCGGACGCCAGCGGCCGTTACACGTTTCTCACCCTTCCGACCGGCGAGTACGAAATCGCAGTCCAAGCGCGAGGCTTCAAGTCCGCGCAACGCTCGTCAACTTACCGTGAATCAATCCGCAAACCTCAAGCTGGCACTTGAAATCGGCCAAGTTACCGAAGTCGTCAATGTCACCGGCGAAGCGCCGTTGGTCAACGCGACGAACTCGACCGTAGGCACCGTTATTGAAACGCGCGCGATCTTCGATCTTCCGCTTAACGGCCGCAATTTTACGCAGTTGATCGGGCTTACGCCGGGCGTTTCGACGGTCGACACGTCGCAAAGCGGCGCCGGGCCGTCGATTCAGGGTCAGCGCAATCGCGATAATTCGTATGTGGCCGACGGCGTTTCGATCGCGCGCATCACTTTCGGCAATGTCGTCCTTTCTCCTCCCGTCGATGCCATTCAGGAGTTCCGGGTTCAGTCCGTCAACGCCGATGCCGAACTCGGTGGCGGCTCCGGCGGTTTCATCAATCTCGTGACCAAGTCCGGCTCCGATACGCTTCACGGTACCGCTTACAACTACCTGCGCAATAACGTGCTCGACGCGCGTAATACTTTTCAGCCTTCGATCCCCGTCTTTCGCCAGAACCAATTCGGCTTCAGTCTGGGCGGGCCCGTTCTCTTGCCGAAGCTCTACAACGGTCGCGGCAAAACGTTCTTCTTCGCCAGTTACGAGGGCTTCCGCCGCCGGCAGGCCGCTAGCGGACTGGGGCTCGTTCCGACCGCGAACTAACGCACCGGAGATTTCACTGGATTCAACGCCGTCTTCGATCCCGCCACCACGCGCGCGAATCCCGCCAACGCGAATCAGTTTCTGCGCGATCCTTTCGCCGGCAATCGCATCCCGGCGTCGCGTATCAATCCCACCGCCGCTCTCTATGCCAAGGACTTTATCCCGCTTCCCAACTTCGCATTGCCCGGCAACGTCAACAACTTCATCAACGGTGCACCGGGCCGGAACGACACCGACACGATTCTCGCCAAGCTCGATCACAACTTCGGAACGAAGAACCGGGTTGGCGCGCGTTGGCTACAAGCCGACAACTCGAGCGGCAGCGCCTTGCCAGTACTCAACAATCCGATCAGCGGTTCGACCAGCGGCCCGCGAAACCTGTCGGTCGAGTGGAATTCCAATCTTTCCGCGACGTCGCTGCTTACCACGCGCTACGGCTATTCGCGAACGTTTCAAGCGAGCGAGTCGGCCGTGTTCGCCGACTTCTATCGCGCCTCCGGATGGGCCAACGCGACCGGGTTCCCGCTCAACGATCCCGCTATTCCCTTGTTCCCCGCCATCGGTATGACCGGCTACTCCAACTACGTTGGCCAGAACTATCAACCGGAAGAGGTCGACTCCCACGCAGTGAGTTTCGATTACCAACTCATCCGCGGGCGCCACACGCTGAAGGCCGGTTATGCGCTCAATTTCTTCCGCAGTTTTACCGGCGGCATCAATCCCACAATCGGCTTTAACCAGCTCCAAACGCAAAACCTCGCCGCTCCGGCCGCCACTGGCGACTCGTTCGCAAGTTTCTTGCTCGGTGTTCCCAACGCCGCGGGCCGCGCGATCGGCAATCCGCTCATAGACGTCGACGGTGCATTTGACGGCATATATCTGCAGGACACGATTCGATTCAACCGAAAGTTGAGCGTGACGCTCGGCGTGCGCTGGGACTTTGCCCGCGCGTTCAAAACAGACGGCGTGCTCGGCAGCTTCGATCCACGCGGCGGCGGTTGGTTGCTCACCGCGCCGGTCGACATTCCAGGTATCGCGTTCCAAGGCCCTAACGTGCGCGCAGGCATCTTCGATCTGGACTGGAACAACTTCGGCCCGCGGCTCGGCGCGGCTTATGCGCTACGCCCGCGGACCATTCTGCGCGGCGGTTACGCGATGTCGTACGACCTTGTCGCCGGACGCTGGCAGTGGGTGCAAGGGACGCGCGTCAGTTGCCCGCGCTCGGAGTTTCAGAGCACGCCGCCTCTCAATCTCAATATTCCGAATCGGACACTGATCAATCCGTTTGTCGGCATGGCTACCAGTCCGTTCCGGCCCAATCCGTTCTTCGATAATGGCAATCCCGTGTATCCGACGGGTTCGCACATCAACCCGCACTATCCGATTCCATTCGTGCATCAGTGGAACCTCGCGTTGGAGCAACAGTTCTCGGACAAACTCGTTGTATCGGCGACCTACGTCGGTTCCGCCGGCCGCGAACTGGAGTGTTGCGGTGTGATCAATCAGTCGTATACGAACGGTCCAGGCAACTTCACGACCAAGCCTCGGCCGTTCCCGCTGATGGGCGCCTTTCGTACAGATCGCAACGACGGTTACTCCGACTACCATTCGCTGCAGCTCAAGGCCGAGCATCGGTTCTCGAAGGGACTGGCGTTTCTCGCTAGCTACACGTGGTCGAAGGCAACCGATCTGGCTTGTTCCGGTTACATCGGCGCCGAAGGTTGTCACATCACGCAGCCGTACTATCCGGAGCCGTTCAAGTACGGAATGGACCATGGCGTCGCCGACTTCGATCTCCGGCACATTTTTGCGTCGAGCTTTGTTTACGAGCTGCCCATCGGCAAGGGCAAGCTGGTGGCGATCGACAACGCCTTACTCAATCAACTCGCCGGCGGCTGGCAGATTAGCGGCATCGCAACCATGCAGAGCGGACGGGCGATTACACCGGCGCTCTCGAACGCGGCGCAAACGAATATCGGCGGAGGTGTACAACCGCGGCCCGATTTGAACGGGTCGATCGCGCTTGAGGCGCCCACTCGACAACGCTGGTTTAACACCGCTGCGCTGACGCTGCCATCCGGATTCAACTACGGCACCGCAGGCAAGAACATCCTGCGCGGGCCGCGCTTACACAATGAGGACATATCGCTGTTCAAGAATTTCCGATTGCGCGGCGAAGCACTGCGGCTGCAATTTCGAGCGGATCTCTTTAATGCGTTCAACGCCACGCGGCTCGGGCTTCCTGGCGCTACGCACGGCACCGCGCAGTTCGGCCAGATTAGCGGCGCGAGCCCTGGGCGCGTTGTGCAGTTCGCGTTGAAGGTGATTTTCTAGACTTTCCGCAAGCGAGTGACCCGGCCCACCTCAACCCACTCGGCGACGAGGACATCGCCGTTTGCGGCGAAACACGCCGCGTGCGGCGCGATAAACTTGCCCGGCGTGAACTTGTCGCGGTCGAGCGTACGAAGGCCTTCGTAGGTCTTGCCGTCCGGTTGCATGCCGTCGCCAAGTTGTACGATCGGTTTGTTGTTGCGGTCGAAGATCGTGACCACTGCTTTGAGGTCGGGCATTAGGCAGAGGTCGCCTTTGTAGTCGAACGTGCTCGGCCATCGGACGCCGTCCTTAATCGCGTGCATGGGGCGGCCGTCGAGCGAGAAGTACTGCACGCGCGAATTGGCGCCTCGTTCGCCGATGGCCAGCATCGGTGCGCCGTTGCGCGTGTCGATGCCGACGGCGTGCGGCCAGATCGTCGACCCGGCGGCGGTCTCGATCTTCGGATCGCGGTTCATCAACTCGCGCGAGCCGCCAAAGGTGCGGATGTAATTCGTCTTGGCGTCATAGTGGTGAATGTAAAACTTGCCGTAACCGTCGGCGATATAGATGTCGCCGTTAGGGGCGACGGCGAGCGTCGAAGGTTTGTACTCACGCGCGGAGGCGTAGAGGCCGGTCATCGTGGGCGCGTGCAGGATCCAAACGTTTTCGCCGTCCAACGTCGTTTTGCGCACGAAGCCGCTGGAGTTGTCACAGATGTAGAGGAACTCCTGCGAGCCTTCTTTGCGGATGACGAGACCGTGCGCGCCGCCGCGCATGTCTCCGCCCCAACTCTTGATGAATTTGCCCTGCGCGTCGAAGATCGCGATGGCGTGGGGAGACTCGCTCGTCTTGTGCACCGTGTGGGCGACGATGATGCGCCCCTGCTCATCGACGACAATGCCGTGCGTGTTGCCAAACTTCAGCTGTGGCGGCAGTTGGAGGAAGTCGTGATGGACCTCGTAGGTGTGCGCGCCGTTGCCGGTGACCGGAAGCTTCGGCTGGCCTTTGGCGGCGGTGGTGGCGTAAGCGGCGAGGACGGAGCGGCGGGTCATCATTCGATTATGGCCGAGTGAATTGATAGTCGATAGGCGGCTGCCAGACGCCGGCGATGCGCGTCCAAAGACGGACCCAGATCGCGCCAGTAGGGATATTGGTGATTTGGCGCGAGGTGGTGGCGACAACGCCTCCGAAAATGTTTCCCTGGCCTCGCGCGGTGCCCACGTCGAGCCAATAGTCGTGAGCGCCGTTTCCAGGCGACCAGGCAAAAGTTACCGTCGAAGCGCCAAGGGTTTGGCCGTGCACGTGCGATGGCGAGGTGAGTTTGGCGCGGTTGTCGGGGCCGATGCATTTAAATGAGTAATCGAACGGAGAAAGCCAAGCGCCCTGCCTGAATGTCCATAGGCGAACCCAAACCTCCGTGTTCGGGCACGATGCCAAGTGGACTTGCTTTGACGTTCCATTTACGATTCCGGCGAACACGTTACCGACTCCTTGGGCGCCGCCCACATCGAGCCAATAATAATCGGCTCCGTCGCCCATAGTCCATTCGAAATTGACAGTTCCGGGAGCGAGTTTGGTGCCGCCGGCCGGGCTGTCAAGAATGCCTCGAGGATGAAATCCACAGGGTAACCACGGGGCCCCAGAAAGATAAAAGTTGGTAACTGGGGCACCATATCCGGCGGCCCTCCTCGGAGTTATCGTAACGAAGACTTGGCTGATGACCGCGGCACAGGGGAGATTCGAAATGGTTTTCGAAGTTCCCGCCACAACGCCACTGAATATGACTGCCCCGCTTGAAGCGTAACGGATTTCTAGCTTGTAATCCAGAATTGTTGGGAAGCCGGCCCATTTGAACGTGTAGATTCGATCATTTATGTACCAGAAGTTAGCCGGCGTCGTAATAACGGGAGGAAGGTCGCATGAGGCTGGACTACGAAACGAGTAGTCTACAGGAGCCAAGTACCCCTGTGCTGTTCGGGTCCATAGCCGAGCATGAACAGTGGAGCCGTCGCACGGAAGGTCATAGACATCTACAGTTTCGCCGGTCACTCGCCTTGCGAAAATATCACCGGTTCCACGCGCGGTCCCAACGTCGAGCCAATAGTCGAGTGCGCCGGAAGGGTTCGTCCAAAAAAATTGAATCGGACTTCCAGGAAGAGTCGTATTGTGATCCGGGAGCCGCAAGAACGATTGGGATTCAATCGGGCAAGATGCAGCCCGATTCAGCACAAAGTCATGTGCCGTTGAAACTACCTGGCCGCCACCGTCCTTCGTCGTCAAACGGACGAATAGCGGCTGGCCATTGCACGGTATGTTAGGGACCGCTCTTTCTAGAGCAATACGATTATCATAATATTCATTTCCCCCGAGACTTGAGCCCATCTTAATATTCGTATCGTAAAGAATGGGAGCGATGGACGCTCTGAAGAGGACCGTCGAACTCGAGACTGTGGTTGACGGGCTAGGAAAGTGCAGGACGGATCGCACTTCCTCGCGACAGTACGTGCTCGTATTGTAGAGATGATCTTCCGGCGCGGAGTAGCCTGCCGCGGCTCTCGTCCACAGCCGCACATAGACAAGCGAACCGCAAGGGATCCCCGTGACATACTTTCCGTTGCCTTGCACTACACCGGCGGAGTAGTCGCCAATGCCTTTCGAGGAGCCGACGTCGAGCCAGTAGTCAATGTCGCCTGCACGGGGAACCCACGAGAACATTGCGTTTCCAGTATCGAGGATGGTCCCTGCCGGCGGCGAGACTAAACCGAAGTTCCCCTTGGCAAAACGGGGCAATCGACACACTCCAAACGAGTTAGACGAAGAGGAGGGTGTGCGGCGCTGGGAACAAAGTGTTAGGGTGTG
>VFZW01000280.1 GCA_016871055.1 Acidobacteriota bacterium | reverse complement strand
GTTATCGCCACCGCCCTCAAACTCCGGGAGCTCGTCATCATCCCTCAACTGGCTTCCGGCTTCGCCACTTCATGATTTCCTGCCAAGAAATGTCAAAATCTTATTGGATAGATACTAAGGGGTATCCCCCTTTGAAATGCGTATCGGCCGCCGAATACGCGATAATAGCTTTTCTATCCCGTCGAGTCTTATGTTTTGTCCACTTTCCGCCGATGAATCCTGTATGGGCACCTCGGGCCTACCGTCCATGCGTGTCCCTGGACACAGGAGAAACCAGTTCGCTTGCCAGTAGGAGCTTGGCGCATATTCGTCGTTACTCCCAACCGGAAATTGTTTTCCGAGTTGCAGCCGGTCCTTTCTCATCAGGTTCCGAATGCGCAAGTTGTTGAAGTCACGGAACTTCCGACGAAAGGAAACCTTGGGGTCCTCGGTGAATTCACGTCGGGTACGATCTGTTTCCTAGATGTGTACTCCTCTCATTCCGGCGGGATGGAAGCCCTGCAGGCCGTCGTTGCCGACGCGCCGAAGATGGCGACCGTGGCGATCGTCCCTGATCACGATCCGCAGCGGATTCTCCAGGCGCTTCGCCTAGGCGCCCGAGAATTCCTGACCCATCCGTTCTCGGAAGACCAAGTCGGTACAGTCTTGGAAAAGTTGTCCCAGTTCGCGCCGGAGCTAGCGTCTGAACAGGGCCGGATCTTTACCTTTGTTCCGGCCAAAGGTGCGTGCGGCGCCTCGACAATTGCCTACAACGTTGCGGCGGGAATGAAACGCTCGGGTTCGAAAGAGACGCTGCTGGCGGATCTCGACCCGCATGCCGGAACTCAGGCGTTTCAATTGAAACTCAAGCCGGCGTTCAGCTTTGTCGACGCGCTCGGCCACGCGTCGCATCTCGACGTCGATATCTGGCGCGGCATCGTGCAGCAAGCTAGCGGTTTCGACGTGCTCTTACCGCCCGACAGTATCACCGACGGAGCAACCGATGCCACCGACGCAAGGATGTTGCTCGAATTCGCAAAGCGGCTCTACTCCAACATTGTCGTGGACATCGGCGGCGCTTACGGTCCTTGGGCCCTAAGTGCGGTGCGTTCTGCCGACGAAGTCATCGTTGTGTCGACGAACGAACTTCCCGCGCTCCAAGCCGCGCAGCGCGTTTTGAACTACTACGAGGCGAACGGCATTCCGCGGCAACGGATCCGGCTTGTGATTAACCGGTTTAGCCGGGACGTCGGGCTGTCGAAAGAAATGGTCGAGACCGCGCTCCAGACCGATGTCTATTACGTCTTGCCTTCCGACTACGAAGCTGTCCAGCGCGCGCTTCTGGACGGCAAGCCGATCTCCCAGCAATCCAACCTCGGAAAACAGCTCAACCTCTTCGCCGCCAGACTCATGGGTGTCGAAGTTCGTGGGAAAGCTGTGGGAAAAAAGACGAATTCCACAACCCTCAGTGGATTGTTTAGTCTATTCTCCCGCAGCTGACGATTCTCGGGTATCCTGAGCGTTTGTTCTCGCTTTCGGTAGACAACGCCGGTGACTACCTTGCCTCGCACGGTTTTGGCGGGAGTCGGGACATCGCCGCGCTTGGCGGCGGAGTTTCGAATATTGTGATCGCGGCGGAAACGGCGCATGGCCGTGTAGTCGCCAAACAGGCGCTGGAAAAACTTCGCGTCGAGGCGGATTGGCGATCCCGGCCCGACCGGGCATTGCGCGAAGCGCTTGCGTTGCAAGAGGTTGCGAAGATTTTGCCGCCCGGGCGAGTACCCGAAGTTCTGTCGGTCGATTCGGAAAACTGTATTTACGTGATGCGCGCGGCGCCACCGGATTCTCGCGATTGGAAAACACTGCTTTTGCGAGGCGAAGTCGACCCGCGCGTTGCCGCGCAAGCGGGCGAAATTCTCGGGCAAATCGTTCACAACACATGGCTTAGACCCGAATGGCAAGCCCGGTTCGGCGACCAGACCGTTTTCGACGAACTTCGCCTCGATCCGTATTTTCGATTCACCGCTTCGCGCTTTCCCGAATTCTCCGTACACCTGGAGCAGTTGATCGCCGATTGCCGCGACCGCGCGGTAGCGCTCGTTCACGGCGACTGGAGTCCGAAAAATCTGCTCGTGCACGGCGAACACGTGACCGCCATCGACTTCGAAGTCGTGCACTTCGGCAACCCATCGTTTGATACGGGCTTTCTTATCAATCACTTGCTGCTCAAGTCGATTCACCGGCCGGAACTTGCGGGTCCGTACGAAGTCTGCGCTTCCGAATTTTGGCGCGCCTACGATCCGAGGGAATCCTGGTTGTGGGAAGCGACGATGGCGCAGTTGGGCGGATTGTTGCTCGCGCGGGTCGCGGGAAAATCGCCCGCGGAATATTTGACCGGTCCCCAAAAGGCGGTCGCGTGGCGCTGCGCGCAAGCGATTGTGAAGACGCCGCCGGGATCGATTCGCGAGGTTTGGCAATGTCTTTGTTGATGCAACAGCTTTCGGCGTGGGAGATTCTCGATTCCCGCGGCCGTCCGACGATTGAAGTCGAAGCGGTTCTATCCGACGGTGCGCGCGCTTCGGCGCAGGTTCCGTCGGGAGCGTCGACCGGCAAACACGAGGCGCACGAGTTGCGCGACGGCGATCGATCGCACTACGGCGGCCTGGGCACAAGTCGCGCCGCGGCGAATGTGAATGGAAAAATCGACGCGGCGTTGCGCGGCCACTCGGTCGATCGCTGTGACGAAATTCTGATCGCGCTCGACGGTACACCGAATAAATCGCGGCTCGGCGCGAATGCGCTGCTGGGTGTTTCCTGCGCGGTGGCGCGCGCCGTGAGCGTTTCGCGGCGCGAGCCGTTGTACCGAACGCTGGCGATCGGAGAGCCGGTGCTTCCCGTTCCGATGATCAACATCATCTCGGGCGGATTGCATGCGGGCGGCAACATCGAGTTTCAAGACTTTCTGATCATTCCGCACGGCTTCGGCTCGATGGCCGAAGCGCTGGAGGCGACGGTCAAGATCCACACGCGCTGCGGCGAGCGGATTCGAAAGGCTGGTTATCTCCTCACCGGGGTTGCCGATGAAGGAGGCTGGGGGCCTCTGCTGCCCTCCAACCGCCATGCGTTGGAAATACTCACGGCGTCGATCGAGGACGCGGGTTTTCGGCCGGGCGAGCAGGTATCGATCGCGCTGGACGTCGCTTCGTCGCACTTCTATCGCGATGGTGTTTACACCTTGCAAAGCGAGGGGCGTTCGCTGACATCTGAAGAAATGATCGAACTGCTGGCCGAGTGGTCGTCTCGGTTTCCTGTCGCGTCGATTGAAGACGGCTTGGCCGAAGACGATTGGGCGGGTTGGCGGCTGTTGACCGAGCGGCTCGGCGGGCGGGTTCAGTTAGTCGGCGACGATTTCTTTACGACGAATCCGGGCCGGGTGCAGCGCGGTATCGACACCGGTTGCGCGAATGCGGTGCTCGTGAAGATGAATCAGATCGGAACGTTGCGCGAGACGTTCGATGTTGTGCGGCTTGCTGGCGCGCACGGGTATCGATGCGTGGTGTCGGCGCGATCGGGCGAGACCGAGGACAGTTTTCTGGCGGACCTCGCGATTGCGACCGGGGCAGGGCAGATCAAGATCGGTTCGATCACACGCAGCGAGCGGCTGGCGAAATACAACCGGCTGCTGGCGATCGAACAGCGCGACGGTTTACGTTGGCCGGGCGGCGGCTGGCGGAGTGGTACCCTCTGAGTGCATGGAACTCACCGGCAAGACGTTTCGCGCGATCTCGAACTCGAGAAACGGCGCGCTGAATTCCGAAACGCGCATGGCGTTCGTTTCCGAGGACGCCGCGGGGATCGTCGGAGTTTATGGAGGCGGCACGATTGCGCACGGCTCCGTGGTGGCGACGCGGACCGGCGAGCAGTCGCTGTTCATGCTGTACCATTGCGCGACGGTTGGCGGCGAGTTGCGGGCGAGCACGTCGGAGTGGATTCTCGAGCCGTAACGTGGCTCGATTCGGCGAACGACGAGGCGCTCGTTGCGGCGAGGGCACGGCTATGAAACCAGATGCGCCGAAGTAGAGTGCCGGGATTTGTCGTGTCCGGCCTTTTCGGAATTCGAGCACGATGGATTCGTTTCGGCCCGGCCATAAGAGGCCGTGCCTACGCGACCTGTGCGCTTCCATGCGTTCGGATCAACGTGTCCTGTCTAGATCCCCGCTAACCGCGTCGTTGAATCGCCGAACGAATTCAGCTTCAAGCCAAACCGGTCCATCAATGAAAGGTACAGGCTGCACATCTTCCGGTTGTCAGCGCTCGCTTCGAGATAGTTCAGCACGCGCCCGGTCTTCAACGTCCCGCCCAGCCCGCCGGTCAGCAACAGCGGCAGCCGGAAGTTGTCGTGCTTGCGTCCGATCCACAGGTTCGACAGGAACATCAAACACGAGTTGTCGAGCACCGTGCCTTCGCCTTCCTTCATTGAATCGAGCTTTGACGCCAAGTAGGCGTACTGCTCAACGTGGAAGCGCGCGATGCGTTCGTAGGCATCGTTGTTGTTATAGTGCGACGCGCCGTGATGGCCCATCGTGACATTGAGGAACGGATAGTACATCGCCGAAAGATCGCGCGAGATGAGCAGCGACGCCACCCGCGTTTTGTCGGTCTGGAACGCCATGGCGATGATGTCGCACATGAGCTTGGAGTGCTGGCGGAGATCGGCGGGCATGCCGTTGGCGGGCCGCTCCATCGACATAGCCGGGCGGTTCTTCGCCTTGGCTGCGTCCTCGGCCGTCGACTTCTCTTTGCGCATGCCTTCGACGCGCTTCTCGACCTCGCGCACGCTGGTTAAATACTCATCGAGCTTGTTCTTATCGCTCGCGCTGATTTCGCGCGTCAGCGCCTGCGCGCGGTCCTTCACGCGATCCAGCACGCTGATGTTCAGCAGGCTGCCGCGGTTGTCGAACAGGTTGTCCCAGGCCAGCGACGGATAGACTTCGACCGGCACCGGGGAGTCCGGGCTCTGCCAGGAGATATGCGAACTGTACGCCAGAGAGAAGTTCGTCTCGTGATAACCCGTCATTGGCGGGTCGCATGACAGGCAAATGCTCGACTGCGCCGTCTCCTCGCCGACCTTGCTCGCGATCATCTGATCGATCGAAACACCGGACGAGATCACTGCGCCCTTGGAAATCTTCGCGCCCGATAAGATACTGCCGGTCTGGCCGGGATGGATTCCTTGGCCGGTCAGAGCCTTCACATACAGGCCTTCGATAACGTTGACCTTTTCCTTCAGCGGTTCGAGCGGGCCGAGCGTTTTGCTCAACTTCATCGCTTTGCCCTCGCCGGAGGCATACCAGTGATCCTCGTTGATGCCGTTGCCGAGGAACACAACGCCGAAACGCTTCGGGAATGCGGATGCGGGCGGCGTATTCGCGTAAGCCGACATCGCCTCCAACCATGGCAATGCGACGGTACAACCGGCGCCGCGCAACACCGTGCGGCGAGAGAGAGGAGTTCTCAATTTTCGGATCATGGTCTGGCCTTCTGTGCTCCGGCGGCTGTCGACGCTTCCGGAAGCCTCTTCTTCAAAAACTGCGGACTCGTAACGATGGCTTCAATCAGCGGCTGCATCCGGTAACCGGTCGCGGCCGCCCTTGATTGCATCATATCAATTAGCGCTTCGTCGGAGAGTTGCAGCGACCGATTCAGCGCGAATGCCAGCATCTTGCGGCTCATGTTGGCGACAAAATCCTTCTCGCGGCGCTGATGAACGAACGTGCGCAAGCCTTCGACGGCGTTGCCTTGGAAGCCGCCCGGATAGGTTACGGCGGTGTCGACCGGCCGTCCGGCGAGGTCCTTCGTCCTCGCGTTGCCCACTGGGCCGTAGCCTTCAAACGCAAGTCCGAACGAGTCGAAACGCTGATGGCAACCCGCGCACAACGGCACTTCGCGATGCTTGGCCAGCATCTCGCGAACGGGCCGCTCCGAGGTCGATTCGTCGTGCGGCAACTCGGGGACAACCGGCGGAGGCGGCGGAATCACTTCGCCCAGCACCTTCTGCACTACCCAGTAACCGCGCTTCACCGGGCTAGTGCGCAGACCGGGCGAATTCAGAGTCAGAAACACGGCCATCGGCAGCAGTCCGCCGCGGCCGTACTTTTGCGCATCGTCGATCCGAGTCCACTGTTTGGGGTCTTTGTTCTCCACCGGCATGCCATAGAATTTCGCCAGCACCGGATTCACGAACGTGTGTTTGCCGAGCAGCAGATCGAGCGCCGAACGATTCGTCGCGATCGCGTCTTCCACCATCCGGACCGGCTCCTGGAACATCGCCTCGCGCAGTTCGTCGGTGAATTCGGGGAACCGCGAGCGATCGACCGAGTTGCTCTTTTCAAAATGCCGGAAATTAAGCCAGTGGCCAGTGAACTCGGTTGCGAAGCCGCGCACGCGCGGATCTTTCATCATGCGGCGCGTCTGTGCGAGCAACACGTTCGGCCGCAACAACGCTCCGGACTGGGCGTGCTTCAAGAGCTCTTCATCCGGCATGCTGGACCACAAGAAATAGCTCAAGCGATTCGCCACGTCGAGTGCGCCGAGCGGTTCGCTGCGCACCGGCGTTGTCGGCTTTACCACCGAAGAAGTTGTGGTTCGAGAGCCCGGCAGATCGATGCGATACAAGAAATCGGGCGCCATCAAAACACTGACAATCGACTCGCGCACGGCGTTTTCATGCGATAGCTCGTTCTTGCTCCGCAGCGTCTTGTAGTAGCTCGCGATGCCATCGCGATCGGCCGCGGTCAGCGGGCGGCGATAGGCCTTGCCGGCGAACTGCAATAGCGAATCGAGATGCCGCGGCTCGGCGGCGACGCGCATTTTCTCAAGCGACCGCAGAGTGCGATCGTATCCATCAAAATGCCTGACGATTGCGGTCTCGGCATGGGGATCGTTCGTAGAATCGGCGGCGGCCTTTTCAAGGTGCAGCTTTTTCAGGCCCATGATCACTTCGGTGCCGGTGATCTCATGGCCTTCGGGCCGGGGCGAACCGGATTCGGCGCCTTTGCCAAGCACCGCGCCGCTCTGATTCACGAAGTACTGAACCCAAGTGCGCGCCGAGTATTCGCCGACGAAATCGAACTCGATCCAAAGGCGGTCGAGTTCCGCCTTAGCCTTGTCGTCGAGAATCAACTCTTGCAGCGCCGTGTCGTCGCGATAGAAGCCGTGGACGTTATGGTAGCCGGCGCTCAGCAGGCGGCCTTTGTCGGTGGAATCGTCGGGGAAAAACCGGCCGCGCTCGCTGACGTAGAACTTGTCGGGGAACACGTCGGCGAGGCGTTCGAACGCCTTCACATACCGATCGCGCTGCGCGTTTGGAACAACAAGATCTTCGTCCTTGGCGCGGGCGTTTTCCATGACCGTGATCCATCGCGGCACCGCGTCCTGGTGGAGGCCCGGGAAGCGCGGCA
Organism: Acidobacteriota bacterium; assembly: GCA_016871055.1. Taxonomy (GTDB): domain Bacteria; phylum Acidobacteriota; class Terriglobia; order Bryobacterales; family Bryobacteraceae. The sequence continues at coordinate 1,858 of VFZW01000280.1, read as the reverse complement.
CAGGCTTGATCTCGGGCTTCGGATCGGCTTCGGTGCGGATCGATTTCGGTTCGAACTTGCGGCGATTCAGAGCGTACTGCAAGTTGCGCCAGTTGGCCAGCGGTTGGGCGAGTCCGGGCAACCCGCGCACTCGCGGCGCGAGATGCTGCATGCCGGTGTTGGCGCGGATGCGAACGACAAAATCGTCCATCTCCTGACAGAGAATTTTGTCGGCGTCTTTCATTTCGGCCGACGGTGCGGGCAGCGCGCGGAACATCGCCTGCAGTTTGAGAATTGGACCGGCCGCGCCGGGCTCGTTCAGGATCTGCCAGACCATCGGCAAGTACTTCGCGCTGAGTTTCATCTCAGCGGCGATGGAGTTCAGAGTCGCCGCCGGCTTCCCAAGCGCGGCGCGGTGTTTGAAACGCCATGACGCTTCGAAGTAGGGCGCGAACCTGGTTGGTTGCGAGTAGTAGAAGTTGATAATGCGCTGCACCGAATACTTCTCGCGGTCGGTTTCAACCAGCATCGGGTGCGGCGCGAATTCGAGGCGATCGGGCTGGAAGACAACACGGCTGGCGGCTTCGCGAGCGGCCGTGAGGTATTTGTTCAACAATGCGGCCGACATCGTCAGCGACTCGCCCGAATTGTCGAACCCGGCCGGGTTGGCGGGGTCGATGGGGAACTCTTTGGTCAACTGCATGTCCTGGCCGGTGAGGTCGCGGATCGAGTAGTTGTACTCGGCGTTGCTCAGGCGGCGCGCGGGTACGATGCCGGGATCGGACGCGAATCGTTTGATCTCTTGCGCGCGGACAGCTTGTATCCATTCGACGACCGGATGGACCTCGGCGTCGGGCGCGGGCTTCATCGGCTTCGGCGGCATGTCCTTGGCATGGAGGCGTTCCATAACCAGAGCCCAGCGCGGGAACTCGCGCACGACCGAGCCGAGGGTGTTGTAGGACTTGATGTCGAATTGGGCAGCAGGCGTCGCGCCACTGTGGCAGCCCACGCAGTACTTGTTGACGAAGGGCTTGACGGTCGTGTCGAATTGCGATTCGAGGCTAGGAGCCGAGTAGGCGAGGGCCGTGGACAACGTTGCAAAGAGAGTGGATCGGAACGACATGGTGGATGAGACGGAGACGCGGGGGCCGCCCCTTCATTGTAATTGGACTCGCCTACTTGACGAGCCTGAGCTTCACGACACGTTTGGTTCGCGTTTCGGCAACGTAGATAGATCCGTCAGGGCCAACGGCGATATCGTGAACCGCGTTGAATCTCGGATGTCCGGGTTTGCCGAAGCCGATCGACGCGACAATGTTCCAGTTGCGGTCGAGTGTTAGAAAACCCGTGTGTTCGATATCGTAATCGGCGCGCCGGATGCCGAGGTACAGAAAGCCGGCCGCATCGGCATCGACGCAGAAGATTCGCCCCGTCGTTTGCGCGTTCTTCTCGCCGGTCCACTGGCGCTTGAACGTGCCGCGCGGGTCGAACAGTTGGAGGCGCGAGTTTTCGCGATCGGCGACCAGCACGCCCGCGCCACCGGGCAGGAGCACAAGTCCGTGCGGATTGCTGAATGCACCTTCGACGGAGCCTTTCCTGCCCCATTCGCTTAGCCATTTGCACTGGCGGTCGAAGTACGCGACACGGCTGTTGACGTAACCGTCCGACACGTAGAATCTCCCGTCCGGGCGGATGGCGGTGTCGGTCGGCTGGTTGAAATGGGATGCATCCCAGCCGCCAACGCGCGGTTCACCGAGCGTGAGCAAGAGCTTGCCGTCGTGTGTGAATTTGAATACCTGTTGCAGGCCGACGTCGGTGAGGAAGACGTTGTTGTCGGCATCGATTGTGATTCCGTGCGGCACAAGAAACGTGTTCGCAC
>VFZW01000279.1 GCA_016871055.1 Acidobacteriota bacterium | reverse complement strand
TGCTGGGGTGAACATGACCCAGTATGAGGCAACTCTGTCTATATGTACATAGTTATATGAGACAGGACACTAGCATCGCTGCCCACGGAAGCAGGCCGGCGATGATCTCCAGCGGCCGTTCTTTACTGTGTGGACGCACGGTCACAATCTTCATTCGGTTGATTGCGCCAACTACTTTATCGTGCCGGGGCCCGATATGATCAAAGGACGCCGTGTCGCTACGATATCACGAGATCTACGTCTCCACCGACGTCGAAACCGACGGCCCGATCCCCGGGCCGCACTCGATGCTGAGCCTCGGCTCGGCCGCCTAGTCGGTCGAAGGGAAATTGCTGTCGACGTTTACCGCCAATCTCGAAACTCTTCCGGGCGCGCAAGGCCACCCGGAGACGATGGCCTGGTGGGCGACGCAGCCCGAAGCCTGGGCCGCCAGCCGCGAGAATCTGAAGCCCCCTGAAGACGCCATGCCGGCATACGCCCGGTGGATCGCACAACTCGGCGGCAATCCGGTCTTCGTTGCCTACCCAGCCGGTTTCGATTTCACGTACGTGTACTGGTATCTCGTTCGGTTTACCGGCAAAACCCCCTTCTCGCATTCGGCTCTCGACATGAAGACCCTCGCCATGGCGCTCCTCAACGCGCCGTATCGAGAGTCGGTCAAGCGCAATATGCCCAAGCGCTGGTTTTCGAAAACGGCCGAACATACCCACACCGCGCTTGACGACGCCATCGAGCAGGGCGAGCTGTTCTGCGCGATGTTGGCCGAGTTACGAACTCGATGATTCAACCTTGAATGCGGTTAAATCAAATCGCGGCACATACGCACCGTCCGTCAATGCCACCGACTCCGCCCAGAGCCGCCGTATCTCAGCCAGCGAGTGCCTGACCAGCGCATCGTTCAGCCGCGGCACAACTTCCCGCGGAATCCACGCCAATCCAGACAGAATCCCCATTGCGTGTTTATCGCTCAGAAAGTACTCTTCGTTCAGCGCGAACAGCGCACGGATCAAATACTGCGCCGCGCGGGTCATGCAACCCGCGGCGTTGAAAACATCCCCGGAGGCCAGGTAGCCCTCTCGCGCCCAAATGGTGAACTCCACGCCCCAAAATCCATCGGTCAGGATGGTTGTCTTGAGCGCCGCCGGGTATTTCGAAACCTCTGTTTTCAACTCCGCAATCGCGCCGCAGGGATCGTGCAGAGGTACGCAGTTGTGCGTCTCGCCGAAGTAGACGAAATTCCGAAATCCAAACGGCGGCTGCTGATCGTAATCGTGCCGCCACACTCCCCGCCGCCCCTCGTCGATGACCCCACCTACCTGGCCCGGGGCCCGATATACAAAATCGACGTTCGTCGCCGGTGTCTGACCTCACGCGCCGCCGTTGACCCACGGACCCAAGCCATGCAACTCCGTCGCGACCGGCTCAGTCCCCGGCATCGCGATCGAGGCGGCAATGCGGCGCATCTCCGAAATGTCAAGCGGCGCCGCCTCGCGACAATAGATCCCAACGTCGAGATCGGACGACTCTCCCGCAACCCGGCGCGCGGACGACCCGCCCTATACTATCGCGACGACGTTCGACGAGCTCTTCAGGGCCTCAACAGTGGCGGCGAGAACGGCCCGCTTATGCTCCGGCATCGCGAGCCTCAAGCCTGTTTCATTTTCTGTTCGGCTTTCTGGCATATACTCAATCTCACCATGAACATCCTGTTGTGGGTCCTACAGTCGGTCGCGGCATTGATGTATGGCGCCTCGGGCGTTATGAAGGTATTCATGTTCGACAAGATCAAGGACGAGGTCCCGTCATTCGGCGCGCTGCCCCGCCCAGGCTGGGTGGCTCTCGGCATCCTCGAACTCGTGTGCGTGGTTGGGCTCATCGCTCCGTCGGTTTTGAACTGGCGTCCGTCGCTCACTGTAGTCGCCGCCGCGCTGCTGGCTACCGAGAGCTTGGTCTTCGTATGGGTGCACACCAAGTACAACGAAACGGGATCGATCATCATGAGCGTTGTGCTCGGACTGGTGATGGCATTGATCGCCTACGGGCGGTTGGTGCTTCGGCCGATCGCATAACTCTACTCGGAGAACGCATTGATCCGCGGGCCGTAGCCCGCCCCCGTACAATAAAAAAGTGCCCCTCTCGTCCAGCCTCTTCGGCCAGAAGTTCGCCATCACCGAGCGCGACCTCGAAAGCTACCTCGCCGAAGCCCTCTCTAAAGGCGGCGATTACGCCGACCTCTACTTCGAATACCTCGCCACCGCGTCGATAAGCCTCGACGAGTCCATCATCAAGTCCGCAACGCAAGGTGTCACCCTCGGCGTCGGTATCCGCGTCCTTTTCGGCGAACGCACGGGCTACGCCTACAGCGACGATTTGAGCCCCGACAAAATCCGCAAAGCCGCCCGCACAGCCTCCTGCATCGCGAGCGGCCCAGCCACGCAGCTCACTGCCGGCCTCACAAGCGTTGAAAAGCACGATCTCTACAAAGTCGCCACGCTTGCCGGAGACACTCCTCTCGCCGATCGCGCCCAACTCGTCAAACGCGCCGACGCCGCCGCTCGCGCTCACGACCCCCGTGTTTTCCAAGTCCAGGCCGTCTACGCCGACACCGTTCGCCACGTCCTGGTCGCGTCCAGCGACGGCAAGCTCTCCATCGATCGCCAGCCCATGGCGCGAATGAACGTTTCCGTCCTCGCCCGCGAAGACGGCGGCGTACCCCAACGCGGCTATGCCGGCGGCGGCGGCCGCATCGGCCTCGACTTTTTCACCGGCGATCATTCGCCCGAAAGATTCGCCACCGACGCCGCTCGACAAGCCATCGTTCAGCTGCACGCCATCGACGCCCCGGCCGGCGAAATGACCGTCGTCTTCGGTCCTGGCTGGCCCGGCATTTTGCTCCACGAAGCGGTCGGCCACGGCCTCGAAGCCGACTTCAATCGCAAAGGCGTCTCGGCCTTCTCCGGCCGCGTTGGCCAGAAGGTCGCGAGCGATCTCTGCACCGTCGTCGACGACGGGACCATCGCCAGCCGCCGCGGTTCGCTCAACGTCGATGACGAAGGCGAACCGACCAAGCAAAACGTGTTGATCGAAAATGGCGTGCTTCGCGGCTACCTCACCGACAAACTCTCCGCGCGACTGACGAACGCAAAGTCCACCGGCAGCGGCCGCCGCGAAAGTTATCAGCACTACCCGATGCCGCGCATGACAAACACCTTCATGCTCGCCGGCGAAAGCGATCCCGAAGAGATCTTGAAGTCCGTGAAAAGCGGCCTCTACTGCGCTAACTTCGGCGGCGGTCAAGTCGACATCACTAGCGGCAACTTCGTGTTCTCCGCATCGGAATCGTTCCTCATCAAGGACGGCAAGATCACCACGCCCGTGCGCGGCGCAACGCTAATCGGCAACGGCCCCGAAGCGCTCAAATACGTATCGATGGTGGGCAACGATTTGAAGCTAGATCAAGGCATCGGCGTCTGCGGCAAGGAAGGTCAAAGCGTCCCTGTCGGCGTCGGCATTCCAACTATCAAAATCGACAAAATGACCGTCGGAGGCACGCGATGACACTCCTCGAAGCCGCCCAAACCGCCATCGCCATCGCCATTCAAAAAGGAGCCACCGCCGCCGAATGCACCATCGCCGAAGGCGAGGAGTTTTCCGCCACCGTCCGACTCGGCGAAGTCGAAACCATCAAGGAAGCCGGCTCGCGGGGTGCCGGCCTGCGCGTGCTGATGGGCCGGAAACAAGGCTCTTCCTACACATCCGATCTCAGCGGAGACGGTCTCGCCCGCATGGCTGACGCCGCACTCGCCATCGCCGAAATCACCGAAGAAGACCCCTTCGCCGGCCTGCCGGAGAAAGAAGAACTCGGTCAAATCGATGGCGACCTGAAACTAGCCGCGGACGACGTCGCAAACGTCGAAGCCGCCGCCCGCATCGATGCCGCCAAACGCGCCGAAGCCGCCGCCCTCAAAGCCGACGAACGCATCGCCAACTCCGAAGGCGCCGGCTGCGAGACCTACACCGGCACGCGCGTCTTCGTTAATTCGCTCGGTTTCTCGGGCGCCTATACTTCCACCAACGCCTCGCTCAGCGTTACGCCCGTGGCCAAACGGGGCGACGCCATGGAACGCGACTACTGGCACACCACGTCGCGCTCCTGGGCGGGTATGGAGTCGCCGGAAGATGTCGGCCGAATCGCCGCCGAACGCGCTGTTCGCCGACTCGGCGCTCGTAAGATCGAAACACAAAAGGCAACAATTGTTTTTGAACCGCGCGTCGCAAAATCGATACTGGGGCACATATTCGAAGCCGTCAACGGAGACTCGATCTACCGCAAGTCGTCATTTCTCCTCGACAAGATCGACGAACAAATCGCCGCGTCGAACGTCACTGTCATCGACGACGCCACCGTTCCCGGCTGGTTCGGGACATCGCCCTTCGACGACGAAGGTGTTCCCACGCGCCGCACTCCCGTCATTGAAGGCGGTGTGTTGAAAAGTTATCTCCTCAACACCTACACCGCCCGCAAACTCGGCCTCAAAACGACCGGCTGCGCCGCGCGTGGACTCACCGGAGCCCCCGGCGTCGGTCACGGAACGCTGTATCTGGAAGCGGGTTCGAAGACACCCGAGGAGATCTTCGCCGCCGTCGGTACAGGACTCTATGTCACCGAGTTGATCGGCTTCGGCGTCAACGTTGTCACCGGCGATTACTCCCGAGGCGCCGCCGGTTTGTGGATCGAAGGCGGCAAGCTCAGTTATCCTGTTGCGGAGATTACCATCGCGGGAAACCTCAGCGAGATGTTGCGTGATATCGTTCACATCGGCAGCGACCTCGAGTTTCGCGGCTCCACCTGCGCCCCGACTATCGCCATCGCCAACATGACCATCAGCGGAAAATGACAGAACGCAAGCCTTTCCCAATCGGACTCGCCGTCGGCCTCGGCATCGTCGCCGTCTGCGGCGGCGGCGCCTATTGGTATGCGCAGCAGCCGAGAACGGCCGACGCGCCGCCCGCCGTCACAGCCGAAGCCAAGGCGTATGTCCGCAACTTGAAGTTGAGCGAGACGGAGCTAAAAGCCACCGACAGCGCCATGGCCAAAGCCTTGATCGAAGTCGTCGGCAAGATCACCAATAACGGCCCGCGCAAATTGAAACTCGTCGAATTGAGCTGCATCTTTTACGATCCCTACGGCCAAGTAGTCCTGCGCGACCGCATCGCCATTGTGCGAACCAAAACCGGCGGCCTCGCGCCCGGCGAGACCAAACCCTATCGGATGCCCTTCGACAACATCCCCAACAGTTGGAAGCAGGCGATGCCGCAACTGGTGATCGCGCAGATCCAGTTCGAATAATGGCCGTAATTCTCCTCGTTGAAGACGACCCCGATCAACTCGAACTGCGCGCGATGACGCTCGAAGCCACCGGGCACGAGGTGCGCCGCGCGTCGACCGCCGCCGAAGCGCTCGCCCTCGCCGAAGGCGCGCAAGCGGCCATCGTCGACCTGCGCATACCGGCACTGGAAGATGGTGTAGCGTTATTGAGAACTCTGGAAGAGTGCTGGCCCAGCATGAAACGCATCGCCGTCACCGGTTGGTCGAGAGACCTCGCTGCTCTCAACCTTAACCTTGACGAGGTCTTCGAGAAACCCGTGCACACGAAACGTTTAATACATTTCCTTTCAAAGTTGTTCTTACTTCTTGCCGCCGCAATCGCGCCCGCCGCGACCTTTGAACTCGCCCGCGACGGCGACGCCGTCCTCGACCTCGAACTCGAAGCCCCCGGCAAGGATTGGACGAAACCCGGCAGCGAATCCGCCCTCGCCGACGTCATCATCGACGGCAAAGTGAACCAGCAAATCATGGTCTACGCCGGCGCGACGCCACACCACTACCGAGTCTTCGCTACCGCGTTGCAATCGGGCCGGCACGAACTAACAGTCAACGGCGCCACTCTTCGCTCGTTGCGCGCCGAAATGCCGGAATCGTTCTCGACCCACGCGCCGATCCTCTTCGAACGCCGCTCCGCCATTGGCAAATTTTCCGACATTCCGCTGATGACGTACTGCGAAAAGCTCCCCGACAACGCACTCCAGTACACCGTTATCTTCTCCAACGAAGACGGCGGCACCTCGACCCGTTCGCTCATGGCGCGATGGGGCCGCACGACCGACATCGAAATGGTCTACCGGGTCTGGTTGAACGCTGATGGGTCGCGAAAAAGGGCACTCATCCAAAGCCGCGAACACAAGGAAATCGAATTCACGGGCCCCTTTGAAGGCGACCACCCGCTTCTGATTCCAGTAACTGAAAGCAACATGGTCGCCGGCGAAGGTCCCAGCAAAGTTCGGTATCAACCCGCGCCCGTTCTCGTCGATCTCTCCAGCGCTTCTCGCGAAACCGTCATGGACGCCAACCCGCAAACCTGGAAGATCATGACCGCCGAACTCGTTCGCGAAAACAAGCTCCGCGCCTACGGGGAAGAGCGCGGCGAAACGATCTCCGACCCGCGGAACTATCTCTACATTGAGGCCAACGTCAAGCCCGGAGAGGCCGCCGTCGCCTTCGCGGTGAAACACGCCAACGGTCAGTACTTCTATTCCCACAAAGGCCGGACCAAAGACGCCATCAACCGCGATGGCTGGGTGCGATCGACCATCGAGTTGCCGCCCGGAACCAATGCCGCCGACCTGAGATCGATTCAGCCGCTTTGCGTCTATCTTGCGAATACGCCAAGCGATTTTCCCTGCGGCCCCGCAACGATCAAATATCTCTTCTTCCTCGGTCCCGACATGTTGCCCGGCAAGACGTTCACTCTGCTGCTGGGGAATAATTGAAATTATGAAATGGCGATACGCCATAGGATTAGCGCTGCTCGCGCTGCAAGCTGTCGCGATCGTCCGCGCGCGCTTCGCCGATGACCGATACTTCTGCTGGGCGCCGTTCGATCAGCAGACGCAATACGCGATAGGCGTGACCATCGGCGGCGAAGGCCTCACCGAGTTTCAAATCCAGCGCCGCTATAGAAGGCCGTTTGAAGGCGTCGACAACCGCAGCGCCAATCACATCTTCGATATCATCCGCCGCGCGGAGCGCAAACTCGAGCCCGCCGGCCGCAGCCGCGTGACCGTCGTCTACTCCGTCAACGGCGGCCAGGAGCAGGTGTGGAACTATCCCGAATGATCGCGAATCCATTGCGGTTGTCCGGTTGCGGATTGCCGCCGCAGATCGTTCTGCTGTGCCGGTTGTTCGCCATCGCCCTGCTCGTCTCGAATCATCAGAGGCAGATTCAGACGCCGTATCTGCCGTTCATCGACGCGCTCGAAATCATGAACGCCGACGTGCTGCGCGTGATGCTCGTTGGTGGATCGCTCGGCGTCCTTTTCACGCGCTACACGAGGCTGTTCACGGCCGTTGCAGGCGCGTCGTTGCTGCTGGCGGTCCTGAGCGCGCGAACCTACTACGGCAACAACAAGACCTTCACCGGCCTAATGTTGCTGCTGGCTTCCCTCGAACGTGAATCGGGCCCGCCGCGATTGCTGCAGTGGCAGTTCGGCCTCGTCTATTTCGGCGCGGGTTTGAACAAGGTGCTCGACCCCGATTGGCAATCGGGCCAGTTCTTCGAGCACTGGGCGACGGCGCGACTGCAAAACCCGTTCTACATCGCGTTGAGCCAAAATCTTCCAGCGCTTGTCGCGGGCAAGCTCTTCTGTTGGACGTCGATTGTGGCCGAATTAACTCTGGCCGCCCTCTGTTTCCTGCCGCGTTGGCGCGCGGGCGTGATCTGGATCGGCGGCCTGTTCCAATGCGCACTTCTCGTGTTCACCGGCGATCCCTTCAACCTCTTTTTCATGGCCATGCAGGCGTCATTGTTCGCCTTCGTTCGCTGGCCCGCGCAAGCGATCGTTGTGATCTGGGATGGCAGTTGCGGCTTCTGCAAGCGGACGAAACAAGTCATCGAAAAGTTGGATCACGAACCGATCTTCGAATGGCACAAGCTGCAATCCGGAATCGGGGATCGCTACAACCTCACTCGCCAGCAGTTAAAACAAGCGCTCTACGCCGCCGGCGACGGCTGGCTGCTCAATGGCTACTCGGCCGTTCGCCGCATGATTTTGCATCTGCCGCTGTTTTGGATGACATCGCTCGCGGCCTTCGCGCTGTGCCCGAACGCGACATCGCGGCGCATCGCCGTAACGCTGCTGCTACTATTTCTCACGCCGCTGTCGAACCCGATCGGTAATCTGGTTTATAGCTGGATCGCCCGCCACCGGCACGAACTGCTCGCTAACACTACGTGCGAGCTGGAATAGCGAGCTGTCCTTTGCGAATCGCATCGATCGCCTGATTCAAGATCCGCAACTCCTCACCCGGCGCGTGGAAGCCGACTGAATTCTCGGCCTCAACCAGATCGATAAAGAACTGGCCTCTGCGCTGCGCTTCCCAGGCGGCTTTCAGATCGGCGTCTTTCTCGCCCGCCGCCTTTGCCTTCTTGATGTCTTCGATCAGTTCCATTAGCGCATTCATCGCGGTATCGCGCGATTCGGTGAAACGCGTCTGAATCTGCTCGACGCGGTTCTTCATCTCTTGCTCGGAAAATGCATGGCAACTCTGGCAGGAGCGATTGATGTTCAGCAACGGGCTGCGCACGCGATGATCCGAGATCTTCATTGCACCGGTGCGTGTATACGGCATGTGGCAATCGGCGCAAGCGACGTTCGACCGGGCGTGAATGCCTTGATTGTAGATTTCGAACTCTGGATGCTGGGCCTTCAGAACCGGCGCGCCGGTCTCGGCGTGCGTGAAGTCTTTATGACCCACTTCGGTGTAGTAATCGTACATGTTCTCGGCCTTCAGGCCTTTGTGCCAGGGGAACGTCAGCCGCTTCTCCGGGCCCTTGAAGTAGTACTCGACGTGGCACTGGCCGCAAACGAAACTGCGCATCTCCTGCGCGCTGGCCATCGTGTTGACGTCGTAGTTAGCGACGCCCTGAGATGCCTTCCAGTTCCGCACGCCCTCGATAAAAGCAGGCCGCGTGATGCGCAGCTTCATCGTGTTCGGTTCGTGGCAATCGACGCACGCCACCGGACGCGAGGCCAACTTGCTCACTTCCGCGTAAGGCATCGAATTCATCTTCTCGAAGCCCTTGGTGATGTCGCCTTCGCCGAGAGTCTTCATGATGTTGTAGGTCGATGCGTGACAGTTTGGAGTTGTCCCCAAATCTGAGACACGAGTCTAGACACACAAAAATTCCCAAAGGAGAATTTGAGTCATGTCCGTGTCACGAAGAAAGTTCAACCGCGAGTTCAAGCTCGCGGCGGTCAAGCGTCTG
>VFZW01000278.1 GCA_016871055.1 Acidobacteriota bacterium | reverse complement strand
ATAAGGGACGGGCGCGGCAGCTCGGCGCCTCCCGTTGGTCGGCGAAGAACTTTCTCGGAAAGTCGAAGAAAACGAAAAATGAGCATTGACAAGCGGGGGCCTTCTCATGGAAGCCGCGACCGCAAGGGAGCCCCAATGGCCCGCTCCGGGCCGCTCAAAACGATGAAAGTCGCCACATCCTCCCCAACCCGAACCATCCCAATTACGCCGGCAACCCTACAGAGCCGCGACCGCAAGGAAGCGGACCTTCCCCAACCGATACCCCTGACTTTCAACGGAGCGGACCTTCCCCAACCGATACCCCTGACTCTCAACGGACCGGGCCGCCACAGGCCGCCGAACCGGAGCGGCTTACAATAGAGGGATACATGAAGGCTCACGTCTACGTCACACTGAAACGCACGGTATTAGATGCCCAGGGCAAAACAGTCGCCCAGGCGCTGAAAGGCATGGGCCATACCTCGATCGCCGATGTCCGGCAAGGCAAGTTCTTCGAGATCGACATCGCACCGGGGGCCGATCCAGGGAAGGTCCGAGAGGAAATAAATGAGATCGCCAGAGAAGTCCTGGCTAATCCTGTGATCGAAGACTACCGATTAGATATACAGGAGTGACTATCGTTTAGATGTGTGGCATCGTTGGGTATATAGGCCGGCGCAAAACGGCGTCGATTGTCTTGGACGGCTTGCGGCGCCTGGAGTATCGCGGTTATGACTCAGCGGGCATCGCGGTTTTCGACGACTCTGGAACGTTGCTGATCCGGCGGGCTTCGGGCAAGCTGCACAACTTGGAAGAGGCGGTCCGCGTCTCACCCATCGACGGACACTACGGAATCGGTCATACGCGCTGGGCGACGCACGGCCGTCCGACCGAAGAGAACGCACACCCGCACACCGGACCGAAGAAGAATGTGGTGCTCGTCCATAACGGGATTGTCGAGAACTACTTGGAGCTGCGGCGGGAGATGGAGGCGCTGGGCCACAAGTTCGTCACCGAGACCGATACCGAAGTCGTCGCGCATCTCATCGAAGCCGATATCGATAGCGGCATTGCGTTTGAAGACGCCGTGCGGCGGACAATCAAACGAATCAACGGCGTCTTCGCGCTGGCGATCATGGCGGCATCCGATCCGGCCAAGATCATCGCGGCGCGCTGCGGTCCGCCTGTTGTCATCGGGCTGGGCGAGAACGAGTACTTTGTCGCTTCCGACGTACCCGCCATTCTGAGCCACACGCGTGACATGTTTTTCCTGGATGACGGCGATCTGGCGGTCGTCTCCGCCGATGGCGTCAAGCTAACCAGCTTCGACGGCGCGCCGATCAAGCGGCAAGTCACCCATATTCTCTGGGATCCGATCCTGGCGGAAAAGGGCGGCTACAAGCACTTCATGCTGAAGGAGATCTATGAGCAGCCGCGCGCGGTGCGCGACACGCTGCTTGGGCGGATCGGGCAGGAGTCGGGCCGGGTGTTTCTGGAAGAGATGTCGATCACGCCCGAAGAGTTCGCGCAGTTCAATCAGATCCGCATCGTCGCGTGCGGAACCAGTTGGCACGCCGGACTCACAGGCAAGTTCATGATCGAACGGCTGGCGCGCATTCCGGTCGAGGTCGACTACGGCAGCGAGTTCCGGTATCGTGATCCAATCGTCGATTCCAGGACGCTCACCGTCGTGATTTCGCAATCGGGCGAGACCGCCGACACGATCGCTGCGCAGCGCGAGGCCAAGCAGAAGGGTTCCAAGACCCTGGCCATTTGCAACGTGATCGGCTCGATGATTCCGCGCGAGGCCTCGGGAACGATCCTCACCCACGCAGGCCCCGAAATCGGCGTCGCTTCGACGAAAGCGTTCACCTCGCAGGTGACGGCGCTGTTTGTGCTGGCGATGTATCTCGGCCAGCAGAGGGGCGTGTTGAGCGATGAACAGTCGCGGGCTCTGGTCGCGGAATTGGTCCGGCTGCCGGGCAAATTGGAACATGTATTGGCCAGCGATGTCCGCTACGAAGAGATCGCCCGCGCGCTGTTCCGCGCCACCGATTTTCTGTATCTGGGCCGTGGTGTCCATTTCCCGATCGCGCTGGAAGGCGCGCTGAAATTGAAGGAGATCTCCTACATTCACGCCGAGGGCTATCCGGCCGGCGAGATGAAACACGGGCCGAACGCGCTGATCGATGAAAAGCTCCCGGTGGTGGTACTGGCGGCGTACGACCCGGCCGATCCGTCGAGCCGCGTGCGGTACGAGAAGACGCTGTCGAATATTCAGGAAGTGAAGGCTCGCGAGGGTATCGTCATCGGCATCATCAACGAAGGCGATGAGGACGCCCGCAAAATGTGCAGTTACGCGATCGAAGTGCCGGTGACCTCGGAACTGCTGTTGCCGCTTCTTGAGATTATCCCGCTGCAACTGCTGGCCTATCACATCGCGGTGCGGCGTGGCTGCGACGTTGATCAGCCTCGGAATTTGGCCAAGTCGGTTACCGTGGAATAGTGAAGCAGGCGGTTACGTCGTTCCAGGTCGCCACGCGCGGCAAAGGGCTTTTTGAAATCACGGACGAAGTCGAGCGTTGGGTAAGCGCCCAGGCTTTCAACACTGGCTTGGTGACGCTCTTCATCCGCCACACTTCCGCGTCGTTGACGGTACAGGAGAACGCCGATCCCGACGTGATCGCCGATCTAAACGACTGGTTCGGCCGGCTGGTGAAGGAGAACGATCCGAACTTTCGGCATACGCTCGAAGGCCCCGATGACATGCCCGCGCACATCCGCGCCGCGCTGACGGCCACGCAGTTGTCGATTCCGGTCATCAATGGCCGCATGTCGCTCGGTACATGGCAGGGCATCTATGTCTTCGAGCACCGCCGCGCCCCGCATCGCCGGGTCGTGGCGGCGCATTTGATCGGGGAGTAACGCCCACCGGGCGCGCTCAAAAAAACGTCGGATACGCCTCATGCATTTCATCGGCCGCTTCCATTGCGCTGCCGATTTGAATCAGCGGACCCTGGCCGATACCGGGGCACCACTTCGCCGTCGCTTTCCATTTGCGCGTCGAGGCCACCAGCGTCGGCCAAAACGGAAACAGCCGACATTGCGTGGGCTTCACGTCGTGAATCGAACACCCCTCGGGAGTCAGGAATACACACTGTTGCTTGCCGAGTTTCCGCAGCCGCCTCTGGTGGCGCGTCCGGTAGATGTACTTTTTCTCGAACGCCTTGGCCGTCATCTTCAGATGCTTCGCGGCGTTGCGAAGATCGGCCTCGGTCAAGTAAACGTAGCCCTCGCGTTCGCAACACTTCACGCATCCGCGCTGGCATTCAAAGCGGAGGAATCCGTCGGGAGTTTCGGGCATGGTAGCGTTATGGGATGGTATCAAGCAATTCGGTACACCGCAGGGATGTCTTGGCGATGCTGGCGGCGCCGGCGCTGACGGCGCAACCGCCCCGGATGGAATTTTGCGTGTTCTCGAAACACCTGCAATTCCTCGGCTGGGCGGAAATGGCCGCCGCCGCCAAGGAGATCGGCTTCGAAGGCGTCGATCTCACGGTTCGCAAGAACGGCCATGTCACGCCCGAGCGCGTTGGAGACGATTTGCCCGCCGCGGCCGAAGCGATCCGCAAAGCCGGCGTCGCACTGACGATGATCACAACCGACATCGCCGACATGACAACCTCCTACGCCGAAAAAGTTCTGCGCACGGCCGCGCAACTCGGCGTGAAGCACTATCGATGGGACGGCTATAAATACAAGGACGGCGTGCCGTTGCCCGAACAGTTGAAGGCGCTCGCGCCGCGCGTCAAGGACCTGGCGGCGTTCAACAAAGAGATCGGCATGTGTGCCATGTATCACACCCACTCGGGTGCCGGCCGAGTCGGCGCGTCGCAGTGGGACCTGTGGATGCTGCTCAAGGATCACGACAAACGCCATGTCAGCTTCAACTTCGATATCGCGCACGCGACGATTGAAGGCGGTCTCGGCGGATGGCTCCATTCCGCGAAGTTGGCGATGCCGCACACCGGAGGCATCGCGTTGAAGGATTTCAAGTGGGGCAAAGCCTCGAGCGGTCGATGGCGCGTTGAATGGCAGCCGATCGGCGACGGCATGGTACAGACCGTTGAGTACTTGAAGATGGTTCGCGCCGGCGGATTCAAGGGGCCGGCGCAGATTCACTACGAATACGACATGGGCGGCGCGGATAAAGGTGCGGCGAAGATTTCCTGGACGAAGGCGCAAGTTATGGAGGCGATGAAGAAGGACCTCGAAGCACTGCGCACCGCCGCGAAGGCCGCTGGCTGGGCATGAGTTACCCGGCTTGGCTGATCGGATGTAGCGCGTTGTTCGTAGTCGCCGAACGCATCTGGTCGAAACACCATCGTCGCGACTGGCTGACCGACCTCATTCATATCTTCGTCAACTCCCACGCCTGGGGGCTGCTGGTCGGTATGTACATCACCAACCACATCCCCGACTGGAATACGCACTGGGCGTCGAGTTGGCCGTTCTGGGCGCAGTTCGCGCTTCTTCTTCCGGCACAAGACTTCTTCCAATATTGAGTGCACAATCTCTTACACCGGGTTCCGGTGCTTTGGGAGATTCACAAGGTTCATCATTCGAGCACGGAGCTTGACTGGCTGGCCAACTGGCGCTTTCATGTCTTCGAGATCGTTGTCTATCGATCGCTGCTCTATGCGCCGTTGGGACTGCTTGGATTCTCGGGCGAAGCACTGTTTGCCTATGGTGTTTGGAACACGGTAATGGGCCACTTCGCGCATACGAGTATCGAGCTTCCCGTGGGCCGGCTGCGGTACATATTCAACTCACCGGAGATGCATCTGTGGCATCACGTGCATGCGGACGCGGGCCCAATAAACCGCAACTTCGGCGTTACGCTCAGCGTTTGGGACTGGCTGTTCGGCACCGCTTACATGCCCGGCCACGCGCCGGCGCGGCTGGGTTTTGTTGGCGATGAATCGTTCGCGCGGACCTGGCTTGGACAGACTCTACAACCGATTCGCGCTTGGCTTAGACTGTAACGATGAGTCGATATCTCCCGTTCCTGTTCGCGGTTGCGGCATGGGCGCAATCAAATGTCGTCGCGGTGCGCAACGCGACGATTCATCCGGCCTCCGGCCCCGCGATTGAGAATGGCACGCTGGTCGTCCGCAACGGTCTGATCGAAGCCGTCGGCGCTTCGATAAATGTGCCCGCCGACGCCTGGGTAATCGACGGCAAAGGCCTGCACGTGTATCCCGGCCTTATCGATTCGCTGAGCAAGTGGGGCCTTTCCGCGGCGCCCGCCGAACCGCCCGGGCGCGGCGGCGGAGGTGGTGGTGGCCGGCCTTCCGGCGCGCCGCCATCGGCGGGCGAAGGCAGCACGCCGAACATCCAGTTTCTCGACGACGGCGGTCCCGAAGATCGCCCGTCCAACACAAGTTGGGTAAAGGCCGCCGACCTGGTGCAGCCCGCCGACCGCTCGATCGTCTCGGCGCGCAACGCGGGTTTCACGACGGCGATCGTGTTCCCAACAAGCGGCATCTTTGCGGGCCAGGGATCGGCCGTGAATCTGGCGGGCGAACGCGCCGGCGACATGGTCGTCAGTTCGCCGGCGGGTTTGTATATCTCGGTTTCTTCGCGAAATTTCAGCGCGTTCCCCGGATCCCTGATGGGGTCGATCGCCTATGTGAGGCAGATCTATCTCGACGCCGAGCATTACAAGCAAGCCAAAGCCATGTACGCGCAAAACCCGCGCGGCCTGCAGCGGCCCGCTTACGACCGCGCGCTCGAAGGCGTGCTGGAAGCGCCGAGAATTTTGTTGCCGGCCTCGCGCAAGGTCGAGGTCGACCGCATGCTGCGGTTCGGCAAGGAACTGAAGACACCGTTTATCCTCTACGGCGCGACCGAGGCTTGGCGCGCGGCCGGCTCTCTCAAGGGCGCCAACATTCCGGTGCTCGTCAATTTGCGTTGGCCCGAGCGAGACCGCGACGCCGATCCGGATGCAAAGGACTCGCTGCGTACGCTGGAGACCCGCGAAATGGCGCCGTCCGGTCCGGCCGCGCTCGCCAAGGACGGCGTGACCTTCGCGTTTTACGCGAGCGGGCTTGACCGCGCCGCCGATGTGAAGCGCGCGGTGAAGAAGGCGGTCGAAGCGGGTCTATCGAAGGACGATGCGCTGCGGGCGATGACGCTCAATGCCGCGAAGATATTCGGACTGGACGACCGCATCGGCAGCCTGGAGGCCGGCAAGATCGGAAACGTCATGATCACCGACGCGGAGTGGTTCGAGGATCGCGCGCGCGTGAAGTTCGTCTTTGTCGATGGCAAGAAATTCGAGCCGGCGCCGGAAGCGGAAGCCGCGAAACCCACAGCCGGGAGGACCGAGTAATGCGCCGCCGAGAGTTTGCCCTTTCGTTATTCGCCGCGCCGCTGGCGTTGCAGGCACAGCAAGGCGTGACGGTGATTCAGAACGCTAAGATCCTCACGATCACGAAGGGAACGATCGAAGGATCGGTGGTGATCCGCGACGGCAAGATTGTCGATGTCGGCGCGAACGTGATGGTGCCGCCGGGCGCGAAGATCATCGATGCGGCCGGGCAGTTTGTAATGCCGGGCATTATTGATTGCCACTCGCACATCGCCACCGAAGCGGTGAACGAAGGAACGCTGTCGGTCTCGTCAATGACAGGTACCGGCGACACGGTGAATCCGGAAGACATTGGCATCTATCGCGCGCTGGCGGGCGGTGTGACGACGGCCAATATTTTGCACGGTAGCGCCAACGCGATCGGCGGCAAGAACGTCGTCATCAAGATGCGTTGGGGAAAGGATACGCCGGAGATTCTCTTCGATGGAGCGAAACCGGGCATCAAGTTCGCGCTGGGCGAGAACCCCAAACGGCGCGGCGGAGCACCGCCGAATTTCGCGGGCGGGGCTTCGACATCGCGGCAGCGTTATCCGGCGACGCGTATGGGCGTCGAAGACGTGATCCGCGAAGCCTTCACCGACGCAAAGGCGTACAAGGCCAAGTGGGACGACTACAACGCGCGCACCGCGAAGGGCGAGCGCCTGATTCCACCCCGGTGCGATTTGAAGTTTGAGCCGCTGGTCGAAGTGTTGGAAGGCAAGCGCCTGGTGCACGCGCACTGCTATCGAGCCGACGAGATCCTGATGCTGCTGCGTGTGGCCGACGAGTTCGGGTTCAAGATCAAGACGCTCCAGCATGTGCTTGAGGGCTACAAGGTGGCCAAGGAGTTGAAGGAACACGGCGCGGGCGCCTCGACGTTCTCCGATTGGTGGAGCTACAAGATGGAAGCCTACGACGCGATTCCCTACAACGCCGCGTTGATGCACAAGAAGGGCGTGTTGGTGTCGCTGAATTCCGACAGCGGCGAGCTGATGCGGCATTTGAATCAGGAGGCCGCGAAGACCTTGCGTTACGGCGGTTTGACCGAGGACGAGGCCCTGGCGATGATCACGATCAATCCGGCCAGGCAACTCGACATCGACAACCGCGTCGGCTCGATTGAAGTGGGCAAGGACGCCGACATCGTAATCTTCGACAAGCATCCGCTGTCGAACTTCGCCAAGGTGCAGAAAGTGTTCATCGACGGCCGGATGTACTTCGACCGCGATCAGGACATGAGTGAGCGAGAGGCGAAAAAGTCCAAGCGCGAGAAGATGATCGAGCAGCAGAAGCCCGCGGCGCCGGCGCGTCCGCAGGGCGGAAGGAGGCCGGTATGAAGAGACTCGCGGCGTTATTCGGTGCGGCGTTGATTGCGGCCGACGACAGCTTCATTCTGCGCAACGTCACGATTCATCCGGTGACCGCGCCGGCGATTCCAGCGGCGACGATTGTTGTGACGAACGGCAAGATCGTGGACTTCGGCGCAAAGATCGCGTTGCCAAAGAACGCGAAGGCGATCGACGGCAAGGGACTGCATCTCTACCCGGGCCTGATCGACTCGGCGAGCAACGTAGGTATGAGCGAAGTGAGCTCGGTGCGGGAGACTTCGGACACGATCGAACTCGGCGACTTTAATCCGCAGTTGCGCGCCGTGAGTTCGATCAATCCGTCGAGCGACCACATTCCGGTGACGCGGGGCAATGGGATCACGACATCGGTGATGTATCCGGGCGGCGGAATTATCGGCGGCCAGGTGGCGCTGATGCATCTGGACGGATGGACGTGGGAGGAGATGGCGATCGAGAAGAACCTCGCGATGCAAATGCGGTTTCCCTCGATTGCGACCTCGACGTTTAGCCGTTCGTTCGGATCGGGCCGGACTCCGTATGCGGAGTCGAAGCGGCGCTACGAGGAGCGCGTGAAATTGACCAGCGATTTCTTTGAAGAGGTCCGCGCCTACAAGCAGCGCAAGGCCGCGGGCGGCGCGAATTTTCAACCGGAGCGAAGGCTGGAGGCGATGCTGCCGGTCGTCGACGGCAAACAGCCGCTGATGGTGTTCGCAACCCGCGAGTGCGCGGCGCGCGAAGCGATGGCGTTCGCGGCGAAGGAAAAGGTGAAGATTATCCTCGCGGGATTGCGCGATAGCGGGCCGGTGTTGAAAGAGATCGCCGACAAAAGAATTCCGGTGATCCTCGGCGAGACGCTGGATCTGCCGCTCGAGGAGGACTCGGCGTACGACGAAGCGTACGCGCTGCCGGCCGAATTGCACAAAGCGGGCGTGACGTTCGCGTTTGGTACGTTCAGCGTGCAGTTCGCGCGGAACCTGCCGTTCCAAGCGGCCGCGGGCGTGGCGTTCGGCTTGCCGCACGACGAGGCGCTGAAGGCGATCACGATCAACGCCGCGAAGATCTGGGGCGTCGACGATCGCATCGGCTCCATCGAAAAAGGCAAGTGGGCCGATCTCATCCTGACCGACGGCGATCCCCTGGAGGGCCGCAGCCAGGTGAAACAGATGTGGGTGCAAGGCAAGCCGGTGAGCCTCGAGACCCGGCACACGAAGCTCTACGAGCAGTACATGAAAAGGCAGTAGGCGGCCTCACCACCTGCCTCGCTACCCTCGCCGAACGCGGCTCCTTCGCCGTTTGTTACGACGCCCAGAAATAGCTCGCCCTCTGGACTTCTCACTCCCCAGCCCCGTCAAACGCTCCATCCCTGGCGTATAGACCACAACTAAACTCGCTCCCGGCAAAGCCTTCACCAACACCGACACCGAACCAAATACTCAACCGAAGTTGATGCGCCAACTCGCAAGCCAAATCCTCCTCCACTTCGCCGAAAACGCCACACCCCGCCCGTAACCAACGCCAAATCAACACCTTCCAGACATCGATCGAAAAAACGCCCCTCCCCGAAATCCCGTTCACAAGAATTCAAAATTTATATTTC
>VFZW01000277.1 GCA_016871055.1 Acidobacteriota bacterium | reverse complement strand
TCTGCGAAGTCGTGCTTACCGCCAGCAGCGTTGGCGCGCAGGTGGAGAACGCCGCTCACTTACTCGCCCGAATTAGTAATTCGGCGCAGCCACTTGCAATCAATCTCCGCGATCTTGGCCGCGCCTCGGATTTTGCAATTGCCGCCTTGCTGGCTGCACAAAAGCAAAACGGGCGCTGGTTGGAGCGTTCGTTCTTATTGGTTATCCGTTTTTGGCGAACTACTTTGAAGCTTTCTTCTTGTTGTGCTCGGCCCAGCGTTTCTTTTGCGCCTCGGATATTCGCGCGATAGCCTCAGGGCTTAATACACGCTTCTTGCGGCCCGGCTTGCGGCCGCGCTTCTTAGGTGCGGCAGCTCCCGCGGTTTTCGCGGCGATCTTTGATCCCGGCGGGCGGCCTCTGCGGCGAGGAGCGGCGGCCGCCGCGGCGGTGCCGCCAAGCAGCGACTTAACCGCCGCTATCTGTTCTTCAATCCGCTTCTTCTGGATCTCAAGACCTTCGATCGCGGCGGCCCAGATCGCGGCCTGATCGATGTTGGAAGGAGTGTTAGGCATACTCTTGCCTCAAGCATCTTACTAATTGGGAACTTTGTCAACCGGGCCAGGGTTGTTACGCACCGGAGCTGGGTAGTAGGCCCCGCAACAGTTAGAGATATCGGCCATTCGTGATCGCGAACATCGATCCGAGAAAAGGGATGGTGTTAGTAAGTTCCCGCATCGCGGGCCGGGCTATTTTACGACCGTGCCTTTGGGTGGAACGGTCCAAACATGAACGCGGCGCCATTCGATTTCCACTTTCTTCTCGGGCTTCCATTCACCCATGTCGAACTGGTGGGAAACGATCCGTGTGCCTGGTTTCAGTTGCTGGAGCAAGATCGGTTTCAGCCGGAGATTTACTTCCGGCAGGAGATAGAGAGTTACGACGGTCGCTTCGCTGAAATCCGCTTTGAAGAGATCCTGTTCGATGAACTTCGCCTTGGCCGACACGCCTTCCTTCGCGGCGTTTTCGTTCGCCTCTTTGACGCGCACCGGGTTGATATCAATGCCCACGCCCTTTACGGCGCCGTGTTTCTTAATCGCGGTGATAACCAGGCGGCCGTCGCCGCAGCCGAGATCGTAGATAACATCGCCGGGCTTGACTTGCCCGAGCTTCATCATCTGTTCAACCACTTCCGGCGGAGTCGGGACATAGGGGACATCGCCGACCTGTTCTTCAAACTGCGCCCACATCGGGAACGCAAGCGCCGCGAGACTGAGGAGAATACGCATGGGCAGTATTCTACCCGAAAAGCGCGACCGCGTTATCCCACAGAATTTGGCGCTTGGCCTCGTCGGGGATGTTCAGTGTGAAAATCTTGCCCAGTTCGGTCTCGATGCTCGAAGGAAGATCGCTGCCCGCCAGGAGTTTTTCGACGGGCACGTAGTGCATGAGGTCGGCGATGTGATGGGGCATCAGCGAACTCAGCTCGACGTAGATGTTCGGGCAGACTTGCGAGGCGACGGCGCATTCCAGCATGTAGACCGAGCCGCCGGCGTGGCCGAGAATGATCGTTACTTCCGGAAATCGGAGCGCGGCGGAGATGAACAGCGACGGCAAGGAAAACGGCACGCCCGACCCCGTGTGGGCGACAACGGCCAGTTCGTTGTCGCGCGCGGCTTGAAAAAAGAAGTCGCTGCGCGGCGAGACCGGATTGAGCGCCTGATACATCGGCTGCAACTTGAGGGCCTTGAAACCGTACTCTTGGCGACAGCGCTTCACTTCGGCGGCAAAGTCGCGCTCATCAATGAATGGATAGATGCAAGCCGCACCGGCGAAGCGGTCGGGCCATTGTTTCACCGCCGCGCCGATTTCATCGTGCTCGCGTTTGAAATCGTCGACGACAGGGAACGGAATGAGGAGAGACCTGTCGACGCCGTGCTTGTCCATTTCGCGCAGCAGCTCTTCGGCCGTGCGCACCGTGCCGGAGTGGCGCGCGCGGCCAATGTGGGCGTGGGTGTCGAAGACTTTGAAACCGTGCATCATACACGGACGGCCTGTGCGATCTTGTCGCCGAGATCGTGGGTCTTCATTGTGCCGCCGACATCGGGGGTGCGATTGGCGGGATCGGCGAGAACTTCGGCGACGGCGCGGTGCATGATTTGCCCGCCGCGTTTGGCGTCCTCACCGGGGAGCCAGTCAAGCATCATGGCGGCCGATAGAATCATGGCGACGGGATTGGCGATGCCTTTGCCGGCGATGTCGGGCGCGGTGCCGTGGGAGGGCTGGAAGACGGCGTACTTATCGCCCAGATCGGCCGATGGCGCCATACCCATGCCGCCGACGAGGCCCGCGGCGAGATCGGAGAGAATATCGCCGAACATGTTTTCGGTGACCATAACGTCGAAGTCCCAAGGGCGGCGGACGAGGAAGAGCGCGGCGGCGTCGACGTAGTGGGCTTCGGTTTCTACGTCGGGGTATTCCTTGGCGATTTCATTGAAGATCGTGCGGAAGTAGGCCATCGACGGGAGCACGTTGGCTTTGTCGATGAGCGTGACCTTCTTGCGGCGCGTCCGCGCGAGTTTGAAGGCGGAGTGAAAAAGGCGGACCGAGGCGTGGCGAGTGATGCGCATCGAGTCGGTGGCCGAGTCGGAGTTGAGATCGGCGCTGCCGTGACGCGCGGCGAAGAGGCCTTCAGTGCTCTCACGGATGAGGACGAAGTCGATCGGTTTTTGTGACTTCAGCGGCGTGTCGTTGGGGTGATAAGTCTTGATGGGGCGAAGGCCGCAGTAGAGATCGAGCCGTTCGCGGAGATCGATCTGCGGGGTCATCTCCTTGCCGTCGGGCCAGCGCACGCCGGGAAGGCCCATGGCGCCGAGGAGAATGGCGTCGTAGTTCGGGAATTGCGCGAAGGTCTCTTCCGGGAGCGGATTGCCGCTCTTGAGAAATTCGCCCGCGCCGACGGAAAATTCGTCGAACTGGAAATGAAGCGTTGGAATCGCGGCGGCGACGGCGCTGAGCGCTTTTAGACTTTCGTTGGCAACGTCGGGACCGATGCCGTCACCGGGAAGGACGGCGATTTTGAAGGAGGACATTTAGCGGAGGAGTTTTCTCGTTTCTTCGGAGTCTTCGATAACGCAGCGCCAGCCGACGATGTTGCCGCCGTTGCCTTTGTTGCGGAATGAAATGCGCAAATGTTGCGCGGGATCGGAATCCCACGAGCCGCCGCGCGAGGCGCGTTCTTTTCCGGAAGCTGGGCCCTTGGGATCGGATTTGGGAGAAGCGGCGTAGTAGCCTTTGTCGTAGAAGTCGGAGGTCATCTCCCAAAGGTTGCCGAACATGTCGAACAGGCCGAAGGCGTTGGGGTCGAATTGCTTGACTTGGGCGACATAGTCGAAGCGATCGTTGCCTTTGCGGCCGTGGAAATTCGCTTTTTCGCGAGCGTTTTCCGACGAAAGCGGTACGATCTCGTTGGCTTTGCCGGCGCGCGCGGCGTACTCCCATTCGGCTTCGGTGGGCAAGCGCCCGCCGGCGAATTTGCAGAACGCGGCGGCGTCGTCATAGCTGAACGCAGGCATGGGCAGGTTCGTGTTTCGCCAGCCTTCATGTTCAACGGGAGCGCGGGGCAGTTTCTTCTTGGGGTCGGTCATTTCGAGGAAACGCTTGTATGCTTCGACGGTGACTTCGGTCTCGCCCATCCAGAAAGCCTTGGTCAGCGTGACGTCGTGTTGCGGTTTCTCGTGCTCTTCGCACTTGGAGTCATCCTTAGCGCAACCCATGAGAAACTTGCCGGCGGGAATGTACACATAGCTTTGACGGTCCTTGCTGTTGACGCGATCCTTGGAGATAAAGGAGTCGACGGGCTTGGACGGCGGGGCTTCCTTCGGCGGCGGGGGCGGGTCCGTGAAGCGGAAGGCGGAGGTAACGGTGCTGTTCGAAAACGGGCTGAGCTTTTTCGACACGCTGCCTTGCGCCCCGACCAATAGTTCGACGAGCGTCGTGCCGGGCTTGCGGATTAACTCGGCGATCTGCCGCGCAAAAGCGCCGCGTTCCGTTGCGTCCAGCGCGGCTGGAAGCGCGTTCAGGGCCGATGCCGAGAGAAATGCGATCTGGCCGAGGTCGGCGAGTTCGGGCGCGGCCAAGCCGGCGCCCGTTGCCTTTGGAAGCAGCGCCGCGGGTTGCTCGGGGGCGTCGATGAGAATCATCTTGACGCCGGCCTTCTTGTCGTCGAGCATCTGGAAGAAGCCGGTCATCGACTGCGCGAGGAAGGTGGCCTCGCCGGCTTTAGCGGGATCGTAGTCGACGGGGACGATGAAGTTGTCGCCCTTGGATTGCATGGCGTAGCCGGTGTAGTAAATCAGAACCGTGTCGCCTTGTTTGATCGACGAGAGGAAGGAGATCCTTTCGATCTGCCCCTGCGCGAGGTTTCGTTCCTCGGAAACGGCGAACTTGGCGGCCGCTAGCGCGGACTTGAGCGCCTCCAGATCGGCGTTATTCACCGCGCGAGGGGCGAGCTTGTGATAATCCGAATTGACCAGTAGCAGCGCCCGGCGGTCTTGCGCGGCGAGGGTACAAACGGCGAGGCTGAGGAACAGAACACGCATAGGGGCGATGTCCCGATTCTAATACGACTACTCTTGTACGAACCAGCGGATCTGGATCAAAGTGACAGGCCCGGCCGAGTTGTTGACGAGAACGGCACGCGAAAAACGGTTGGCGGCCGCGGGCGCGGACTCGACGGTTACGCCCGGAGTCGTGACTTCGATGCGGATGGGTACGTCGCCCGGGAAGGTGCGATTGGCGCTGCCAGAGGAGCCGCCTTCCTTCGAAATCGTGACCTTTTGACCGGGCGCAAGTTCGCCAACCCACGTGATGTTTCCGCGGCGAGGACCCGCATACGTGCCGACGGGTATCGGCGCTTCTTTGGGTTGCTCTTTCGATTGCTCCTTCGGCGGGTCGGGCTGCTTTTTCGGAGGATCGGGAATTTGCGTGACAACGACTGGCTTGTCAGCTTCGCGCACGCGGAGAGAGACGTTGATGCGCTGCGGGGCGGCGCCGTCGGCGTTGATGGTGACCTCGCCTTGGTACGAGCCTGGCGCAAGACCAGCCGGTGAAACTTGAACGGAAATCGACGCCGGGAGCGCGGCGCTGGTTGGCGCGGCGGACAACCACGAACCCCTGGCGCGCGCGGCCACCGATATACGGGAGACCCCGCTACCGCGTACATGGACGACTTTGCTATCACCGGAAGCGGCGCCTTGGCGCACGTCGAACGTCAGGAGATCGGAGTCGACTGTGATGTGCGGGGCGTTGGGCGTCTGCGGCTGCGCGGCGCGACCGGTGATTTTCATCGTTACGTCGATGACCCGCGACTTCGGTTCGCCGGTTGCGGCGTCGATCTTGATCTGCGTTTTGTAGTCGCCGGGCGCAAGGCCGGTGGGCGCGATGGCGATGGAGAATTGCCCTGGCGTTTCGGCGTGTGCGGGGTCGACGTTTAGCCAGGGCGCGGCGCCGCTCGCGTTCAGACCGACGACACCATTGGCGCTTGATAGCGCGATGGTTTTCGGCTCAGGCAGGCTTTCGCCCATCTTCCACGCAAAGGCCAGTTTTTGCGTAGAGACGCTCCAGGAGACCGTTCCCGGTTTGGGGCCAAGCGCGAAGTAGGCGCCCACCGCGATCACGACGGCGGCGACGCCGGCCACGGCCACCTTCCACATTGCAATGCCTTGCTTCGGCGCACCGAGTTCATGGAGGCGTTTGTCGGCCCAATTCAACAGGCCGGTGGCTTGCGGGTCACCGGGGAATTCGAGCAGCAACACGCCCGCGCCTTCCTTAACGAGCTGAGGTTGATCGTTGCGGCGCTTGTTTTCCAGATCGGCGATGCGGTTGGCGTAGTCTTTTTGCTTGCGATGCGCACCACGGGCGGCGTTGAGTTGATCGAGCGCCTGAATGGCTTCGGCGTCCATAGGATTCTGATCGATCAGCGAACGCAGGATGGTGGCCGCTTCGTCGAGCGAGCCGTGGCGGGCGAGATCGGCCGCTTTCGTCAACGCCGCGGCCCGTTCGGATTTCTGCTTCTCGCGCTCCTTGGCAAGACGCTGCAAGAGACGTTTGAACGCGTCGGTGGGCGGTCGCGCGCCGCTGGCGTTTCGCAGTAAATTCTCGGCGAGATCGAGGCGTTTGTTGTCGAGGTGTTGCTCGATGGTTTGCAGGGTCTCGACGAAGGCTGTTTCGGCGGCGAGCGACTGTTGGAGCTTTAGCAGTCGCGGGTCGCGGGGATTGGCGGCAAGGGCTTGCTGCAAGCGCGGACCGGCCTCGGCAAGCGCACCTTTTTCGATGAGCTGTTCGATCGCCTTCGCGCCGGCTTCGTGCTCGGCCATGCGGCGCTTGACTTCGATTTCGTCGGCGAGGCGAACGAGCGCTGACTGTTCGCCGAATTGCGAGCGGGCGTCGTCCAGGTCCTGCCGCGCGGCGTCGAACTGAGCGCGGTCGATGGCGTCTTGAATGCGCTTCATGCGCTGGGAGAGATCGCCGGCGCGCTGGCGGTCGGCGGAACGCATGGCAAGCGCGGCTCGCGCGGAGAAGAGTTCGGGGTCGCCCGCGTGAACTTGCAAGGCGGCGTCGATCGCGGCCAGCGCATCCGCATCGCGTCCCTGGCCTTCGAGCATCCGCGACTTCTTCAGCGCTTCGTCTTTCTCCCGGCGCGCCTGCTGCTCGGAGAGGCCGCGCTCGATGCCGTCGAGCAGAGCGGTTAGCTCCGGTTCGCCGGGGTATTCTTTCAGCGTGTTCTGCAGGAGTGCGCGGGCGGAATCCCACTGCGATGCGGCAATGCGTTTCTTGGCGTCCGCCGCGGTGGCTGTGACCGCTTCGCGCTTCTTCCTGAGTCGCCGCTCGGCTTCGATCTCGCGTTCCAGGTCGCGGAGCATCGGCGAGTCACCGTGCTTGGCGCGCACGGCCTTGACGGTTTCGATCGCCTGATCGAGATCGCCCTTCGTGCGCTGCTCGCGCGCGGCGGCCAGACCGGCGTCGCGCTGTTTGCTCGATGCTTCTTCGCCGGCTGCCTTTTCCACGCTGGCGATTAATGCCGCGACTTCGGGATCGGACGAATAGGGACCCAGCTTTGCCAGCGCCTCGGCGAACTTCGATTGCCCGAGCAGCGCGCGCGCCTCGGCCGTCGCTCTTTGAATAGCGGCGCGCTCTTCGCGGGCGCGGAGGTCGCCCTCGATCTCGTTGGCGAGAGATTGCAGCGCGGGAACCTCGCCCACGCGTTGCAACGTTTCGCGCAGCTTCGCGAGCGCCTCGGGCGCTTTGCCGGCGGCGCGCAGGTCGGTGGCGGCGCGGAGAGTCTCGTCAATCGCGCGGCGTTCATCCCTCTGCTGAACGAATTTCGCGGCTTCGTTGCGCAATGACGCCAGAGCGTGTTCGCCGGTGAATTCGGTGAGCGCGCGTTCGGCGAGCGCGAGAGCGCGGTCGAGTTCGCCGTCCTGCTGCATGCCATGGACGCGTTCGGTGACGCGGCGGACGGCATCGCGGCGTTCCAGCTTGCGGCGCAATTCGGCGCAGGCGTTGAGCAACTCGGCCAGACCCGGTTGGTCCGGCGCTTCCTTCCGGATTGGATGGAGGATGTTTTCGGCTTGATCGACGCGCTCTTGCCGCAGCATTTCGGAGGCTTCGGCCATCGCGCGCAGACGGCGATCGCTCTCCAGTTTTCGCTTCTTCGCGGCTTCGATACGCGCGACGGCCTCGACGATCTCCGGCGGTTCGTGCAACCGTTTGGCGGCCTCGCCAAGCAGCGCGAGAGCGTCGTCGAAGGCGCCGGCGGAGGCCATCGCGCCCGCACCGGCCACAAGTTCGGCAACTTCCTTGCGCCGTTCCTGCGAGTCAAAGGCGTGTTGCACGCGGGTCAAGACCTCGCGGGCGCGCGTGTTGGTCGAGTCCACGGCGAGCGCCTGTTTGACCATCTCGTGCGCACCGGTGAAGTCCTGCTTGTCGGCAAGTTTGGCGGCGGCTTCGGCAAGTTCCTGCGCCTTGCGGTACTTGTCGACCGAGCCGCGCGCCATCTCAAGCAGTTGCCGGATTTCGGTGTTCGCCGAATCCATGCGAAGCGCGTTTTCGAAGTTCTGAATCGCTTCGGCGTAACGGCCCTTGGAGAGCAGGTCCTGGCCAGTGGATTTCAGAGCGCCAACCTTCGGTTGGATCGCCTGCTGCTGCGCCATCTTCTGAATGCGCTCGCGAAGTTGGCGCGCCTCGGCATTCATCGGATCGAGATCGAGGACGCGCCGAACGACGCGCTGGGCTTCTTCGCCGCGCTGCTGTTCAAACAGGGACCGCGCTTCGGGTAACAGCGCCGAGGCGCGTTGTTTACGCAACTCCAGCAAAATCGGCCCGGCGTCGAGTTGGAACTCGTGGAGGCTTTGGTAACGCAGGTCGCGATCTTTCGACAGCGCCTTCATGATGAGTTGGCTGAGCGACTCGGGGCAATCGGGAACGAGTGTCGACGGCGCGGGCGGCTCGATGTTGGTGATGCTATAGAGAATCGCCGGCGGCGTGGAGCCCTCGAATGGGAATCGCCCGGTGATGAACTCGTAGTAGATCACGCCGAACGCCCAAATGTCGCAGAGCGCGTCGACATCGGCGTCGCGGAACTGCTCGGGGCTCATGTAGTTCAGCGTGCCGACGAGAAAGCCGGCCTTGGTGAACCGCGTCGTATCGGAGCGGGTTAGACGCGCGATGCCGAAGTCCATCATTTTGACCAAGTTGTCCCGCATCACCATGATGTTGGCGGGCTTCACGTCGCGGTGAACGATTTCGCTCTCATGGGCGCAGTGCAGTCCGGCGGCCACCTGCTGCATGATTTCGACCTTGTCGAGAATCGTCATCGGCCGGCGGTCCTTGAGAATTTTCTGGAGGTCGTCGCCTTCCAGATACTCCATCACCAGATAGTGATTGCCGCCTTCTTCGCCGAACTCGTGGATAGTGACGAGATTCGGATGGTGGAGGTTGCCGGCGGTGGTGGCTTCGAGTTTGAAGCGTGTGAGGAATTCGGGGTCGGAGGCGTCGGGAAGGAGGACCTTGATCGCGACGACACGGCCTACGGTTGGGTCGAAGCCCTTGTAAACGCGGCCAAAACCGCCGCGGCCGATTTCGGCCTGAATCTCATACTTGCCGATACGCTCCACTAGACACACCTCGAGCAGGCGTTCGAATACGTGTTCCCGATTGGACGTGAGCGCGGCAAAGGGACAGACTCATGATACCTCCTCGGCGCGCTGATGGATTTTCCGGGCCGATTTCGCTAGATTCTAGAATCGAAGATTCTAGAATCAGAGTACTGCAACAAACGAAGTTACGCAGCGAGTAACTTGACGATGTCCTCGAT
>VFZW01000276.1 GCA_016871055.1 Acidobacteriota bacterium | reverse complement strand
GCAAGGGTGTCGGCACCGGCGCGAATAAAGTGAAGCGGCCGATCGACGAGATCGCGCCGTCGGTCAGTTTTCAGCACCACGGCAACAATTTGAACGGACTTCTCTCGATCGTCGACATGCCCGACGCCAAGAAGTTGTCGGCCTATTCGAAGCAGGCCGTGGAGAACAGCCCTTACAAAGACGCGCTGCTCGACACGGCGCCCACCACGGCCGGCACCGTGATTCCGGCGAAGGTCGGCGAGCGTTCGCCGATCGAGCACGTACTCTACATCATGAAGGAGAACCGGACCTACGATCAGGTCTTCGGCGATTTGAAGCAAGGCAACGGCGATCCGACGCTCACGCTCTTCGGCCGCGACGTAACGCCCAATCAACACGCGCTGGCCGAGCAGTTCGTGCTGCTCGATAACCTCTACTGCGCGGGCGAAGTGTCCCAGGACGGCCAGCCCTGGACGACCTCGGCCTACGTCAATGAGTTCACGCAGCGCGCCTGGACGTTGAGTTATTCCAAACACGGCCGCCTGAACACGGGCAACGCTATCGGCGTGCAATCGACGCCCTACATTTGGGAACTCGCCGCGCAAAAAGGACTACGCGTGATGACCTTCGGAATGGGCAATCGCCGCGGCGTGGCCGATGTGCGCAGTGAGAAATTCGACAACCGCCCCGATGGTACGCCGTATCCTCGTTCGCGCGATTTTGCGCGCGCCGACCGCTTCATCGATGAGTTCAATGAGATGGACCGCGCGGGCACGATGCCGAATTTCATGATGATGTCGCTCGGCGAAAATCACACATCGGGAACCGCGCCCGGCGCATTCACGCCAAAAGCGCAAGTGGCGTCGAACGATGTCGCTGTCGGCAAGATCGTCGAGGCGGTGACCAAGAGCAAATCTTGGCCGAAATTCGCGATTTTCATCATCGAAGACGACGCGCAGAACGGGCCGGATCACGTCGACTCACACCGAACCGCCGGACTGGTCATCAGTCCTTACACAAAGCGGAAACACGTAGACAGCACCATGTACTCGACGCTCTCGATGTTGCGGACCATCGAACTGCTGCTCGGCCTGCCGCCGATGACGCAGCACGATGCCGCCGCCGCGCCGATGGCCGGGACGTTCACGAATAAACCGAACCTTACGGGGTTCACAGCGATGCCCGCGCGCATCGACCTGATGTCGAAAAACGCGCCGCACGCCTACGGCGCCGCGGAGTCCGCGAAGATGGACTTCAGCGACTACGACCGCATCGACGAAGCGACGCTCAATCGTATCCTATGGCACAGCATCAAAGGCCAACACGTCCCGATGCCGGCGCCTGTGCGTCGCGCGCTGCCGACGCCATTCGGTCTGCTGCGTTTTCCGGACGCGGAGTAGTCAGTCGACTCGGGATCACGCCGCTTCGAGTCTTCGCACCGTTTTCGCGATCTCCGCGCGCCACAAGAAGATCGCACTCCGCTAGCAGACTCAACCGCGTCTCCGGCGTCACGCCGAAAAACACGCCCAGGCGCGGGGCCTTGTCTGCCGTGATCGTGCGCTGTCCGTGGACGATCGCGTGGATTCGGTTCGGAGGAACATGCAGTTCCCGCGAGAGGCGATTGATGCTGATGCCGAGTGGCTTCTGAACTCTTCGGCGAGGATTTCGCCAGGGTGAATCGGAGCGAAAAGCGCTTCGCCATTGGCCGGCTCGATCGCCGCGAAGCGCTTCCAATCGGTTCCCGAGAGGCACGCGAAGATCCTCGATGCGCAGCGCCGCATGCAGCTTTCGACGGACCACTCGTTCGATCGATTGGAACCGGTTGACGAACTTGTCCATGACTCGGAACCGGTTGGGAATCGGCACTCGGCGACGCAATTTCCGAACGGGAAACAATCGAGTCAAAACTGAAACCGCGCGCCAGCCTGCAATCGCCTCGGCGGCAGCGTGCCGACGGCGCGGCCGAAAAACGGCGAAGTCAACGCCCCAACGAAGTTCTGATAGTTAACCCGGTTCGGCAGGTTGAATGCATCCAGGCTGAGTGTGATCGAAGGGCTCTTGTCCTTCTGCGCCGGCCGGAAGCGAAACTCGCGATACCAGCGCAAATCGAGCACCGCCGCGCCAGGGCCCTTGCCCGTGTTGCGCGCAACGCCCGTCGGCCTGTCGATGGCCATTCCGTCGCCGTTCTCATCACGGCCCGTCGTAATGTTGAACGGCGAGCCGGAAAGCAGCGACAACGACACGCCGAAATTCAGCCAGCGATGGAGGGTCGCCGTACCGAGAAAATTGACCTGATTGCGGCGGTCGGAATCGGCGCAGCCCCACTCGCCGCGCGGCGCGAAGCTGTCCGCCGGGAACCAGTTGACGCCGCCGGTGTTGGTGACCGTCTTGCCAACGCTGTACTGTGCCATGCCGGTGACGCGCGGGGCGATGTCGCCGCGCAACGAAAATTCCAGCGTGTTGCCCTCCATGCGCCCTGCCGACTCGATCAGCCGCAGCACGTTCAGCGCCGCGTTGGCGTCGCGCGAACGCAGTTGCTGAACGGCCTGCACGCCGGTGTAGGTCACGCTGAACAAACTGCGTTTCGTCAATTGCCGCTCCGCGCTTGCACTGAATTGCAGAATGCCCGGCAACTCGGCGCCGGGAGCGAGCCGGTACACGCTCGTCGGCGTCGACGCCGTCAGATTCGCCGGCCCGCTGAAGACATAGCGCTGCAAGCGGACGCCGTCGTAACGAAGGATGCCCCACAGCGGCCCCGGCCCGGAGCGTTCATAAAAATACCCGGCGCCAGTGCGCAGCACCCACTTTCGCGATCTGTCGGGTGCGAAGGCGATCGCCAGCCGCGGCTGGATGTTGTTGGTGTCGCCGAAGAAGTTCTGCCAGTCGTAGCGAAGACCTGCGGAGAGCGACAGATTCGAGCGTAACTGCCATTCGTCCTGCCAGAATCCTCCGATCGTTTTCTCGATGAATACCATCTTCGGATCGCCGCGCTGCAATACGGTGGCGAAAGGCCGCTCCATCGCCAGATCGGCGAGCGACGCGTATGAAATCGTGCCCGCCAGATTTGTTTGATCGCGCAAACCCCGGCGGCTCCAATCGGGAATGTTAACGCCGTACTTCAAGGTGTGGCGCCCGACCGTTTGCGTCAACAGCCAGGTAATCGATGTGTGGAACTCCGTTGCCAGCCGGTCGGCCTGCGCGCCGCCGCCGGTGAACGCGTCGGAAACCGTGATGCGCGGCGCGGGCGAGTTGCTTTCGGTCGGCGACCAGTAGCGCCCGAGCAGCAAACGGAACTGCGAAAGAAACGTAGGTCTTATGATCGCGCGGTGATTGACAATCAATTCGTCCTCGCGAAAGCGGTTGCGCGCGGCGGCTTCGGCGAGCGTCGAGCCCCCCGCGCCGATGTTGTTCTGCCAGCGGTCCTGGAAATTCTGCTGCACGAACATCGCGTGCTTGTCGTTCCATTG
This sequence comes from Acidobacteriota bacterium, assembly GCA_016871055.1. GTDB lineage: Bacteria > Acidobacteriota > Terriglobia > Bryobacterales > Bryobacteraceae. Next base: position 5,937 of record VFZW01000276.1, on the reverse strand, counting down.
CTTGCTGAGGCGCAACGACACGAGCGAATTCACTTGCGGCGTGGGCACGTTGGCGTTGACGGCGCCGGCGAGCGTGCGCGCGAAGACGACGGCAACCAGGTCTTCTTCCTCCCTCGCGCCGGAGAGCAGAAACGACGCTTTCTTACCCATCGGGCCGAACAGGCTTCCTTCCAGAATTCGCCGTTGTTCTTGCGGCCGCCGCGCCGCCAGCGCATCGCGCGCATTGAAATGATAGTCCCGAAACAGCGCGTTCAAAGTGCCGTGGTAACGGTCGGTCGACGACTTGGTAATCACTTCAATCCGCCGCCGGCTCCAGCGCGGATATTCAACGGTATAGGGGTTGTTGTTGATGCGGATCTCTTGAATCGCCGAGGCCGTCACGCCTACGTTCCGCGCCTCCATGCCGTCGACGATGATCGACATTCCAGCGTCGCCCGCCGTGCCGGGATTCAAGAATCGCGAGAGCGCGGCGAGGTAGTTGTTGTCAAGCATCGGCAGGCGGTCGAGCATCGCGCGTTCTCAAGATTACCGGGTCGAACCCGGGCAGTTCGGTGCGCAGCTCAAATTCGCCGGATGGGGCGCCCTCAAACCGAAACTGGCCCGCTTCGGCAGTGATGGCGGTTCGTTCGTGTGCACGCTGTCGAAGGACAACGGCGACGCCCGTCACGCCTGTGTTCGAGGGGTCGATCAGCCGGCCGGTCACGGGCTCCTGGGCGGAAGAGGCGAGTGTGGAAAGGGCTGCGAGTACTCGAAACGGGTTCACTTGGCCGGTCCAGCGGCCCAATTTTTGTGCGGACCGCGTTTGTCGCCGGGGGATAGCATTGACTCCACCATTCTACTCCCTGCGGTTCGAGCCTCGCCGGCGTTTTACGCCTCGCCGTTGACTTAGTCCGATAACTGGACTAACCTGATCGCGTGGAAGTAAATATCCATCAAGCCAAGACGCATCTTTCCCGCTTGATCGAGCAGGCCCTCGCGGGCGAGGACATCGTCATCGCCAAGGCCGGCGCGCCGCTGGTGCGGCTCGTTCGAATCGAGCGCGATAAGCCGAAACTGGGAACCGCTCGCGGCCAGTTTCAGTTAAAGGATGGATGGGACGACGCACTAACCGACAAAGAGATCGACGAGCTGTTTGGCTGATGAAACTCCTTCTCGATACCCACGCTTTTCTGTTCGCCATCGGCGCGCCCAAACGGTTATCCAAAGCGGCGCGCAAGGCGCTGGAAGAGCCGGCTAATCCTCGGTGGATCAGCGCGGCGTCGTTGTGGGAAATCGCCGCAAAAATCCAGACCGGCAAGCTCGATCTGCCAACGGATATCGCGTTCTATCACAGCCGCCTTGCCGACCTCAAGGCGAATGTTCTGGCTGTCGAGCCTCGGCACAGTTTCGAGTTGTTCCGGCTACCGCTGCTTCATAAGGATCCGTTCGACCGGCTCCTTGTCGCGCAAGCGAAGGTGGACGAACTGATTCTTGTTACTCGCGACCAAACGATTCCGCAATATGACGTGCCAACGCTCTGGTGAAGCATCGTGAAAGCCGCCCAAACATTGCTGTTCGTCGGCCTACTCTGCGCCCAGCGACCCTTCCGCGAATACCCGCCCATGGAGGGCTGGGACACCGCCGCCAGTCTGCCCCCCGATTTCGCCGCGCCCTCCGAACTCGTTCTCGGCCGGCTGATGTTCCCGTCGAGTGAATTCCGCGGCGCCGGCCGCTTCGGCCGAGGCGGCAACTGGCTGCTCGGCGGGACCGCGTGGACCGTCGACTACCCCAAAGGCGATCGCACCTTCGCCTCGATCCTCCGCCGCCTCACTCGCGTTGATGTCCGCAGCGTCGAACAACCCGTCAACCCCGACGACGGCGACGACATCTACCACTGGCCCTACATTCACGTCGCTCTGCCCGGCGCGTGGAGCTTAAAGCCGCATCAAGCCGAAAAGATCCGCGACTACCTAATGCGCGGTGGTTTCCTCTTTTGCGACAGCTTCTTCGGCACCGACGAATGGGCCGGCTTCGTGCAGGGCATGGAGATGATCCTGCCCGACAGGCCGATCGAAGAACTTCCCGACAACGACCCCATCTTCCACACCCTCTACGACATCAAGGAGCGCTTCCAAATCGCCAACATCCGCATGCTCCAATGGCGCGGTGTGCCCTATCGTGCCGACGGCGTCGATCCCCACTGGCGCTGCATTCGCGACGACAAAGGCCGTGTCATCGTCGCCATCGCCTTCAACAACGATTTCGGCGATGCCTGGCACGCCGCCGACGATCCGAGTTACCCCGAATCGAATGCGTCGTTGGCGATGCGCATGGGCATCAACAACGTCATCTATTCGATGTCGCACTGACGGATCGCAAGAAGTCGATCAACGCTTTCGTCGCCGCGTCGCCCTCCAACCCGATATCGCGATCCAGCTTCACGTGTTCGCTGTTTTCCGCGCCGAAGATCGACGCGCGAACGCCCACTTGATCCAGCGCTTCCCACAGCCGGTGCGCCTGCGCCGAAGTATCGGTGTGATCGGCGACATGCAGAATCAGAAACGGCGCAATCCCACGATTCGGCGCAACGTGGTTGACGGCCGAGAATTCCCGCTGCTTGGCCACATCACCGAATTTTTCCGGATGCCCCATCTTCGGCCGAGCCTGCTTCAGACTCTTCTGCCGCGCCGTCGCCGTGGCCACCTGCAGCGGCACATCGTAGGTATCTCCGTCCACCGGAACGCAGCCGATAACGCTTGATCGCGCCACTCCCTCGGCTTCGATGTAGCGGCTGTCGGTGCACAACAACGCCGCCAACTGCGCGCCCGCCGAATGTCCCATCAGCAACAGGCGCTTTGGATCGCCGCCGTGTTTGGCGATATTCCGATGCACCCAACCCACCGATTTCGCCACATCCCGCACAATGTCTTCCATCTTCACATGGGGAACAAAGCGGTAGTTCATCGCGACGAACACATAGCCGTGCCCTGTAAACCACACCGGCTTATGATCCACCTGCTCCTTGCTCCCGCGCATCCAGCCGCCGCCATGCACCCAAACCACAACCGGATGATTCGTCCCCGTCTCCGGCGAAAACACATCGAGCAGCTGTCGTTCGTTTCGCGGTTCCGCGTAGGCGATGTCGCGCGTGATTTTCTGCGCGCTCAAAGCAGCGAGCAGGCTCAAACAAAGCGTAACAAGTTTCATTCCGATCCTCCCAATAACGCCACTACTTTCGAATACCGCAGCGTCTTCGCCGCCTCGATTGCCCGCGCCGACGGCTTGACCCCCGCTTCCATCGCGGCCCGCACACAAGCCAGCGCCAGCGTCTCATCGCGCGTGAAGTCCACCCACGCCGCACCCCGCCCCAGCGCCGCGACAATCGCATCCGTCCGATCTTCATTCGTTGCGCCCGTCGCGTCCGTCACCTTCACCGAATGATGCACCGCCAGCACATCGGCCTTGTGTTGCGCAAGCAGCTTCATGATTTCGGGCGACGCGTTGCGCGCCGCCAACCAGTACGGTTTTGCGCCAACAAGTTCGGGCGTGAAGTGAAAATCCTTCGAAGAGCGCCGTGTCGGCGTCCATGTTTGTAGCGGTGTGTTCGCGTCCGCGCCTTTGGCCAGCAGCGCGCGCGCCATCACAACATCGCGCCGCATGATCGCGATGTGCAGCGCGCAAAACCCCGCCCCGCATGCATTCGGATTCGCGCCTTTCCCCAACAGGTACTCGACCATCCCGGTGAACCCAGAGTGCGCCGCCAACGCCAGCGCGCTAACGCCCCACGCATCGGCGTCGTTGACATTAGCGCCCGCGGCGACGAGCAATTGCAGCGATTCCAGATCGCCCTCCCGCGCCGCGAACAACAGCGCTGTATCGCGTCCGTGTGGAATCGCCTTGTTATACGGGCGATAGCCGTGGGGCGGAACCGCCATCGTGTCGGTCCACTCCGCCGTTCGTGCGTGAATGTCCGCGCCCGCGTCGATCAACTGTTTCACGACCGTCGCATGCTTCCGCGCCACCGCCCACATCAACGCCGTTTGGTCGCGCGGCCCGCGCGCGTTGACTTTGGCCTTATGCCGCAACAGCGCCGCGACCACGGGAGCGTATCCGCCCCGCGCCGCCGTCATCAACGGTGTCTCGCCCTTCAGTAGCGCCGCGTCTGGCGACGCCCCCGACCGTAAGAACAACTCCGTCATCGCCAGGCTGCCGTTCTCACACGCCGCCCACAACGCCGTCGCGCCCAAATCGTTCGAGTAACGCACATCGGCGCCCTCGCGCAGCAACTTCGTCACGCCGGCGAGATCGTCCTTGTGCGCCGCCCGCAATAGCGCCTCCGAGCCGAACGCCGGAATCGCGATCGCTGCCGCCAGCGCCCGCCAGGTCACATCGATAGCCCTTCGATCCGCCCCGTGCTCCCGCCTACCCGTTCCACCGGCACGCCCAGCTTGTCCATCAGCGTGACAAGCAAATTCGTAATCGAGGGCTTATCGTTGAACCGCAAATGCCGGCCTCCGGCCAGCGTGCCGCATCCGCCGCCCGCCACCAGCAACGGCAAGTTGTCGCCCGAGTGCCGCGTCGAATTCGAAATGCCCGAGCCATACAAGATCGTCATGTGATCGAGCAGCGAACCGTCCCCATCCCGCGTCGCGCGAAGCCGCTCCAGGTACTTGGCGAAAAGCACGACGTGATAGCGGTTGATCTTCGACATGTGCGCGATCAGTGCCGGATCGTCCTCGTGGTGCGACAACGGATGATGCGCCTCCGGCACGCCGATCTGTGGATACGGTCGTGCGCTCTGCTCCTTGCCGATCATGAACGAGATCACCCGCGTGAGATCGGATTGAAACGCCAGCAGCTGCAGATCGAGCATCAGCTTCAAATGTTCTTCGAAATCCACCGGCGCGCCTTGCGGCTGATCGATCGCTGGGAGTTCGCCTGTCGCCTTCGATGCCTTCTCGATGCGGAGTTCAACATCGCGAACCGCTTCGGCATAGGCGTCCACCTTGCCGCGATCGGACGGCTCGAGTTGCGCTTTCAAACTCGCCAGCTTCTCGGAAACCGAATCGAGCACGCTCTTCTGCTGGGCCAATCGCACCGCTCGCGCCGTGCGATCGGTTGTCCCCGCGTCGCCGAACAGCCGCTCAAAAACGGCGCGCGGATTCCACTCCATCGGCAGCGGCTGCGTTGGACTCCGCCAGCTCAGCGTGTGCGTATAAACGCAACTCAAATTGCCCGTGCACGCGCCCGCGTTCGCCGACGGATCGATCGCCATTTCGAGCGACGCGACCTGCGTGTGCGTAGCGTGATGCCGTGCCAGCAGCTGATCCATCGATACGTCGGCGACGATCTCGACTTCGTTCTTGCCGCCTCGCGCCGTACCGGTGAGAAACGACCCCGATGCGCCCGCGTGAATGTAGTTCCAATTCGCCTTGATGCCCGACAGTACTTGCACCTGATTTCGGAACGGCGCCAGCGGTTCCAAAATTGGTGTTAGCGCGAAGTCTCTGCCGGTCTGCGCTGGCGTCCAATACTCCATCGCCATCCCGTTCGGAACATAGAAAGCCAGAAACCGGTGCGCGGGATTCGCGCTCGCCGCCATCGCATCCAGCGCCGGCAACGCAAGCGCCGCCCCCGCGCCGCGGAGCAGCGTTCGGCGGGGCAGGGAACGATGGAGGAAGTGCATGGCGCTCGCCTTACAGTATCACGCCAAGCTGACTGTCAACCGGTCAACAAAACGGCCGGACCGTCCGAATCGAATCGAGAATGAAATACGACGGGCAACCCGAGACTGGGTCCCATCCATTGTGAACTCAGCCGCCGCGCCTCTCTTCGCGATGTCGAAGACGTGGCGCACAAGACGCAACTCTGGGACTGGAAGGCCGCCATCGGCGAACGCCTAAGCCGAAGTTCCCCTTGGCAAAACGGGGCAATCGACACACTCCAAACGAGTTAAAC
>VFZW01000275.1 GCA_016871055.1 Acidobacteriota bacterium | reverse complement strand
CCCATTTTATATTCGCCGGGCTGCCCGCGTTACACGCCGCGGGCAGCCTCTCCCTATTTTCGGAAACCAGTCCCGTTTGACGGGCCTCTCAAGTTTCTGTTACGATGACGTTTAGCCGGAGCCGGAGCCGGACCGGATTTCGCCCAGTGATCTCTTCGCCACTCTATCCTCAGAGGGGGCTTGTCGCCGCCCTTTTTGGGGTTCCTCTCTTTTCGTCCCTCGATCACGCTACACGTGTCTCCGCTCATCGCTCAAGTTCTCAAGCCACCTTTCACGCGCTTTTTCCGCATAGCTTCGCAACCTGTGCGCTCACGTTTTGACGCGCCATCTCTTTGGGGTTCATCCCGCGGTCATGCCCCTGGCCGCTTTCGTACCTAGGAGTCGTTAATGAGTAGCCCTGCCACTAGCTCCGTTCGCCAACGCCTGGACTTTTCCAAGATCAAGACCTCCGTTCCGATCCCGAACCTGATCGAAGTCCAGAAGCAAAGCTACGAGCGCTTTCTGCAAATGGACAACCTCCCGCAGGAGCGCGACGACGCCGGTCTTCAGTCCGTCTTTACCTCCGTCTTTCCGATCACCGATTTCCGCGGCTTGGCGCAGCTCGACTTCGTCGACTACTCGATCGGCTACTGGGAATGTAAGTGCGGCAACCTGAAGGGTCTGCACAATCTCCGTTCGACCTGCCGCCATTGCGGCGCGATGATCAAGACCGATCCGTTCCACCCCGGCGACATCCTCTGCGGTAAGTGCGGCACGTTCAACAAGAACGTCGTTACCTTCTGTAACCGTTGCGGCGACCCTGTCGGCCTGCAGCTCAAGTACGATGTGCCCGAGTGCGAAGAACGAGGCATGACGTACGCCGCTCCGCTTAAGGTCACCATCCGGCTCACCGTCTTCGACAAAGATCCCGACACCGGCACGAAAACCGTCCGCGACATCAAGGAGCAGGAAGTCTTCTTCGGCGAAATTCCGCTGATGACGCAGAACGGCACGTTTATCATTAACGGCACCGAGCGCGTCATCGTCAGCCAGTTGCACCGTTCGCCGGGCGTATTCTTCGAAAAGGTCGCCGCGCAAGGCTACTTCCTCGGAAAAATCATCCCCTACCGCGGCTCGTGGGTCGAATTCGAGTACGACAACAAGAATCTGCTCTACGTCCGCATCGATCGCAAACGCAAGTTCTACGGCACGGTGTTCCTGCGCGCGATGGGTTTGAAGACCGACGAGCAGATCCTCCGCACGTTCTACGGCGACACCACCACCAAGATCTCGCTGACGAAAGACCGCAAGATCATCTGGAACATGGCGCAGGCCGGCGGCCCCGGCCGCGGCGCGCTGCGCGACATGAAGCTCACCTACGCCGTGCAGGCGAAGTCGGGCGAAGTGGTTATCGCCAGCGGCAAGAAGGTCACGGGGCGGCTTCTGAACGAACTGGCCAAGGCGAAGATCGAGAAGTTCGAAATCGCCGCCAACGATTTGGAAGGCGCGCTCGCGCTGGCCGATGTGATCGACATGGAGACGGGCGAAATTCTGCTCGAAGCCAATCGTGAGATCACGCCCGCCGCGATCGGCCGTTTCTTCGATGCCGACATTCAGAACGTCGCAGTCTTCTTCCCCGAGCGCGACGAAGCCGGCAACGTTCTTTCGAAAACCCTCGATAAGGACGGTGTAAAGGCGCAGGACGAAGCGCTGCTGGAAATCTACCGCAAGCTGCGCCCCGGCGACCCGCCCACCCGCGACACCGCCACGCAGCTCTTCCAGGGCATGTTCTTCGATGCCCGCAAGTACGATTTCTCGCGCGTCGGCCGCATGAAGTTCAACATCAAGCTGCACGACAAAGCCGACGCCACGCCGCTCGACAAGCGCACGCTCGATGAAAAAGACTTCGTCGACACGATTCTCTATTTGCTCCGGCTCCGCAAGGGCCTGGGCGCGGTCGACGACATCGATCACCTCGGCAACCGCCGCGTTCGCGCGGTGGGCGAACTGCTCGAAAACCAGTTCCGCATCGGCCTGGTCCGCATGGAACGCGCGATCAAGGAAAAGATGTCGGTCAGCCAGGAGATCGCCACGGCGATGCCGCACGACCTGGTGAACGCCAAGCCCGTCATGGCCGCCATCCGCGAGTTCTTCGGCTCCTCGCAGCTCTCGCAGTTCATGGACCAGACCAACCCGCTGTCGGAAATCACCCACAAGAGGCGCCTGTCGGCCCTTGGACCGGGCGGTCTTTCGCGCGAGCGCGCCGGCTTCGAAGTCCGCGACGTGCACCCGACTCACTACGGCCGTATCTGCCCGATCGAAACGCCGGAAGGTCCGAACATCGGTCTCATCTCGTCGTTGTCCTGTTTTGCCCGCATCAACGAGTTTGGGTTTATCGAGAGCCCGTACCGCCGCGTGGTCGATGCCAAGGTTGTCGACGAAGTGAAGGTGCTGAACCCCGGCGATACCGACTACAAGGTCGGTCAGGTCGTTCTTCGCGCCGAAGCCGAGAAGGCCAACAACTCGCTCAGCAAGAATAAGCAGCACGCCGAGTTGGAAGCCTACTCCGATTACCTGTCGGCGTGGGAAGAAGACAAGTACGTCATTGCCCAGGCCAACATCACGCTCGATAACGCGGGCCGTATCGTCGACGACCTCGTCAACGCCCGTCAGGCCGGCAACTTCTCGCTGACCCACCGCGATCAGATCCAATACATGGACGTCAGTCCGAAACAGCTTGTCTCGGTTGCCGCGTCGCTGATTCCGTTCCTTGAAAACGACGACGCCAACCGTGCGTTGATGGGATCGAACATGCAACGCCAGGCCGTGCCGTTGCTGCGCGCCGAAGCGCCGTTTGTCGGCACGGGCATGGAACAGGTCACCGCGCGTGATTCCGGTGCGGTCGTTATCTGCAAACGCGCCGGCGTGATCGACTCGGTCGACTCGGAACGCATCATCGTTCGCGTCGACGGCTCGGGCGCGCACGAAGGCCAGATGTCGCGCGAAGTCGGCGCCGATATCTACACGCTGACCAAGTTCAAGCGCTCGAATCAAAACACCTGTATCACGCAAAAGCCGATCGTCAAGGTCAACCAGCGCGTGAAGAAGGGCGACGTGCTTGCCGACGGTCCTTGCACCGACATGGGCGAACTCGCGCTCGGCCGCAATGTGCTGGTGGCGTTCATGCCCTGGCGCGGTTACAACTTCGAAGACGCCATCATCATTTCCGAGAGGCTGGTCAAGGAAGACTACTACACTTCGGTTCACATCGAAGAGTTCGAAGTCGAAGCCCGCGACACCAAGCTCGGACCGGAAGAAATCACCCGCGATATCCCGAATGTTCCGGAAGGCGCTCTGCGGAACCTCGACGAATCGGGAGTAATCCGTATCGGTGCTTCCGTTAAGCCCGGCGACATCCTCATCGGTAAAGTCACGCCGAAGGGCGAAACGCAGTTGACGCCGGAAGAAAAACTCCTCCGTGCGATCTTCGGCGAAAAGGCCGGCGACGTGAAGGACGCCAGCTTCCACTGCCCGCCCGGTATCGAAGGCGTGGTGGTCGATTGTAAGATCTTCTCGCGCAAGGGCACCGAACTCGACGAGCGCTCCAGGCAGATTCTCGAAGAAAATATCACCCGCCTGCACCGCAACCTGGACGACGAAAAGCGCATCCTTGGCGACGAGCGCGCCAAGCGTCTGGCCAAGTTGCTGGAAGGGCAGGTGGTGCTGGCCGACCTGCACGATGAGAAGACGAACAAGAAGCTCATCGCCAAGGACACCCAACTCACGCGCGACCTGCTGGAGAAGATGCGTTCCCGCGACCTGAAGCGCATGCGCCTAAAGGACCGCGATCCGCATCTGAACGAGCAGATCGACGAAATCGAAGAGATGACCTCGCGCCAGATCGCGGTGCTCGAAAAGATCACCGAAGAGAAGATCGCGAAGTTGAAGAAGGGCGACGAACTGCCGCCCGGCGTCATCAAGACGGTGAAGTGTTACGTGGCCATGAAGCGCAAGCTGTCTGTCGGCGATAAGATGGCCGGCCGTCACGGCAACAAGGGCGTCATCAGCCGCATCGTTCCCGAAGAAGACCTTCCGTATTTGCCAGATGGCCAGCCGGTCGAGATTATCCTCAATCCGCTCGGCGTGCCTTCCCGTATGAACGTCGGTCAGATTCTCGAAACCCACCTGGGCTGGGCCGGGATGAAGCTGGGCCGCCACTTCGCAACGCCCGTTTTCGACGGCGCGCACGAAGAGGATATCAAGGCGCAGTTGAAGGAAGCAGCCCTGCCGAGCTCGGGCAAGGTGCAGTTGATCGACGGCATGACGGGCAACAGGTTCGAACAGCCCGTGACCGTCGGTTGCATCTATATGCTCAAGCTGTCGCACCTGGTTGACGACAAGATCCACGCGCGCTCCATCGGACCGTACTCGCTGATCACCCAGCAGCCGCTGGGCGGCAAGGCGCAGTTCGGCGGACAGCGCTTCGGCGAAATGGAAGTCTGGGCGCTGGAAGCCTACGGCGCGGCTTACACTCTGCAGGAGTTGCTGACGGCGAAATCGGACGACGTTTACGGCCGCGCCAAGATCTATGAAGCGATCGTGAAGGGCGAAGCGGCCGCCGAACCCGGCGTGCCTGAATCGTTCAACGTTTTGATTCGCGAGTTGCAGGCGCTCTGCCTCGATGTCGAGCTGATGAAGAAGACGCCCGACGTACCCGAAACCGCGGCCGCGGCCGACTAGTTCACTGACAAGGAGACACACGCATGTACCGCTCTTCCCCCTACGAACGCGCGAACCTGCTGGCGGATTTCGATTCGATCCGTATCAGCCTGGCCTCTCCGAACAAGATCCGGAACTGGTCGCACGGTGAAGTCACAAAGCCGGAAACCATCAACTACCGCACCTTCAAACCCGAGCGCGACGGCCTGTTCTGCGCACGCATCTTCGGCCCCATCGCCGATTGGGAATGTTTGTGCGGCAAGTATAAACGCATGAAGCACCGCGGCGTCATTTGCGACAAATGCGGCGTCGAAGTGACGTTGAGCCGCGTGCGCCGCGAGCGCCTCGGCCATATCGAACTCGCCAGCCCCTGTTCGCACGTCTGGTTCTTCAAGGGCCTGCCGTCGCGCATCGGTTACCTGCTCGATATCACGCTCCGCGAACTGGAGCGCGTGCTCTACTTTGAAGCCTTCGTGATCGTCGACCCCGGCGATGTGGAAGGCATCAGCGCGGGCGACGTCATCAGCGACGAACGCAAACGCCAACTCGACCAGGAAGCCCCTGGACGTTTCATCGCACAGATGGGCGCCGAGGGCATCAAGGAACTGCTGAAGAAGGTCAACTGCGAAGCGCTTTCGGTCGAGATCCGCGAGAAGATGAAGACCGAAACCTCGCAACAGAAGAAGCTGAAGTTCGCCAAGCGTCTTCGTGTTGTCGAGAGCTTCCGCAAGTCGGCCAACAATCCGGAGTGGATGATCCTCGACGTGATCCCGGTCATCCCGCCGGAACTGCGTCCCCTGGTTCCTCTCGATGGCGGCCGATTCGCGACCTCGGATCTGAACGATCTCTATCGCCGCGTCATCAACCGCAACAACCGGTTGAAGAAGCTCATCGAACTGCACGCGCCCGACGTGATCGTCCGCAACGAAAAGCGCATGCTGCAGGAAGCCGTCGACGCGCTGTTCGACAACGGCCGCCGCGGCCGCGTTTTGCGCGGCGCCAACAACCGCCCGCTTAAGTCGCTCTCCGACGCCCTCAAGGGCAAACAGGGCCGCTTCCGTCAGAACCTGCTCGGCAAGCGCGTCGACTACTCCGGCCGCTCGGTCATCGTCGTCGGTCCGGAGCTGAAGCTGCATCAGTGCGGTCTTCCCAAGAAGATGGCGCTCGAACTCTTCAAGCCGTTCATCTATCACCGCCTGGAACAGCGCGGCCACTGCACGACCATCAAGCAGGCCAAGGAACTCGTCGAGCAGCAGGACCCGGTGGTTTGGGACATCCTCGAGGAAGTCATCCGCGATCATCCGATCCTTCTCAACCGCGCGCCAACGCTGCACCGTCTGGGCATTCAGGCGTTTGAACCGGTGCTGGTTGAAGGCAAGGCCATCAAACTGCATCCGCTGGTTTGTACCGCCTTTAACGCCGACTTCGACGGCGACCAGATGGCCGTTCACATTCCGCTGTCGCCCGAGTCGCAGATCGAAGCGTCGACGCTGATGCTGGCGTCGAACAACATCCTGTCCCCCGCGCACGGTTCGCCCATCGCGATTCCGTCGCAGGACATGGTGCTCGGTCTCTATTACCTCACCAAATCACGCATCGGCTCCAAGGGCGAGGGCAAGAAGTTCGCCTCGATGGAAGATGTGCTCATCGCGCTCGAAATGGGCGAAGTGGAAACGCTCACGCCGATCAAGCTGCGCTACACCGGCAAGGTGCTGGATCTGACGACGTCGAAAGACGGCCAGAACCTCATGCACGCCGAAGCGGTCGAGTACAACAAGCAGGACATGGACACCACCGCGGGCCGCGTCATTCTCAACGACGTACTGCCCGAGGACATGCCTTTCGTCAACGGAATTCTCAAAAAGAAGGGCCTGACGCAGCTGGTTCAATTCTGCTACCTGAAGTACGGTCTGCACACGACCGTCAAGATGCTCGACGACATCAAGGCGCTCGGCTTCCAATACGCCACGCGCGCCGGCATCTCGATCGGCATCGACGACATGGTCGTACCCGATCAGAAACAGCAGATGGTCAAGGACGCCGAGAAGAACGTTATCGAAGTCCAGAACCAGTATCAGTCGGGCGCAATTACGCACGGCGAGCGCTACAACAAGATCATTGAAATCTGGACGCGCGTTACCGAAGAAGTGTCCGACAAGATGTTCAAGAAGATGGAAGAGGACGACCGCACCGGCCGCTACCTCAACCCCATCTACATCATGGCTGACTCCGGCGCCCGCGGCTCGAAACAACAGATTCGCCAGTTGTCCGGTATGCGCGGATTGATGGCCAAGCCGTCGGGCGAAATTATCGAAACCCCGATTACGGCCAACTTCCGCGAAGGCCTGAACGTGTTGCAGTACTTCATCTCGACGCACGGCGCCCGTAAGGGATTGGCCGACACCGCGTTGAAGACCGCAGACTCGGGTTACCTTACGCGCCGTCTGGTCGACGTCGCGCAGGACGTAATCATTAGCGAACACGACTGCGGCACCGCCGAAGGTATCTTCGTCGAGCCAATCGTCGAAGCGGGCGAAATCATTGAACCGTTGCGCGATCGTATCGTAGGCCGCGTGGCGCTCGAAGATCAGCTCGATTTCGAAGGTAAAGTGATCGTTGGCGTTAACCAACTGATCACCGAAGACCTGGCGACCGCCATTCAAGCGGCCGGTATCGAGCGCGTCAAGATCCGCTCCGTGCTGACCTGCGAGTCCAAGCGCGGCGTCTGTCAGCTCTGCTACGGCCGCAATCTGGCCACGGGCCGGTTGGTGGAGCGCGGCGAAGCGGTCGGCGTCATCGCGGCGCAGTCGATCGGCGAACCGGGCACGCAGCTCACCATGCGTACATTCCACATCGGCGGCGCGGCGACGCGCGCGTCGGAACAGAATACGCAGGAATCGCGCGGCGCCGGTTTCGTGAAGCACATCGGCATCAACACGGTGCAGAACGCGGCGGGCGAGTACATCGCCATGAACCGCAACGGTATCATCGCCGTGGTCGATGACAAGCACCGGGAGAAGGAGCGCTACTCCGTCGTCTACGGCGCGAAGGTGAAATATAAGGACGGCGAACGCATCGGCGCGGGCGACGTCATGCTCGAATGGGATCCGTACTCGTTCTCGATCCTGACCGAAATCTCGGGCATCGTGCACTTCAAGGATCTCGATGAAGGCGTGACGGTGCAGGAGCAGGTCGACGACGTGTCCGGCCTGTCGCAGTTGGTTGTCGTGGATTCCCCGGACGGCAAGAAGATCCCGACGATCATTATCCGGCCCGAAGGCGGAACCAAGCACGACGAGCGGCGCTACCTCATGCCGACCCACGCTCACCTGATGGTCCGCGACGGCGATAAGGTGCACGCGGCCGATGTCGTGGCGAAGATCCCGCGCGCGACCTCGAAAACCAAGGACATCACCGGCGGTCTGCCGCGCGTCGTCGAGTTGTTCGAAGCGCGCAAGCCGCGTGATCCAGCCGCTATCGCGGAGATCAACGGTGTCGTCAAGTTCGGCGAAGTGACCAAGTCGGCCCGCAAGGTTAGCATCGTGGGCGAAAACGGTCTGGAACGCGAGTACGCGATTCCGCGCGGTTCTCACATCAACGTGCAGGAGGGCGAACGCGTTACGGCCGGCGATCAGCTCGTCGACGGGCCGATCAATCCCCACGACATCCTGCATGTGCGCGGTGAAAGAGAACTGCAGAAGTACATGGTGAACGAAGTGCAGGAAGTCTATCGCCTGCAGGGTGTGAACATCAACGATAAGCACCTCGAAGTCATCGTTCGCCAGATGCTGCGCTGGGTCAAGATCGAAGATATCGGCGACACCGACTTCCTGCCGGAAGAGGTGGTCGACCGGTTCAAGCTGAAGGAAGAGAACGAGCGGGCCAACGACAAAGGCGGCCGCCGCGCTCACGCCAAGCCGATCCTGCTCGGTATCACCAAAGCCTCGCTTTCGACCGATTCTTTCATCTCGGCCGCCAGCTTCCAGGAGACGACGCGCGTGCTGACCGAAGCCGCCATCAACTCCAAGCGCGACGGACTCCGCGGGTTGAAGGAGAACGTCATCATGGGCCGTCTGATCCCGGCCGGCACCGGTATGGATTACTACCGTGGTGTCCGGATCGCGGGCGAAGGCGTTCCTGTGGAAGAGCCGATTCAGCAGGTCGAGGAGCCGGCATTCGATATGTCGGACTACGAAGACTCCGCGCGCAGCCTGTACGCGGGCGGGCTTTCGGAAGTCGAAGGCACGCCGGACGATTCGCTGGTGGAGTAGGAAACGATCGAGGTTAGTCGATTACGGCCGGTGGAACCCCCACCGGCCGCTTCCGTTATGAGCACACTTACAACGCTGGCCCAATCCGCCCGAGTCTACGACCTCGGCCAACCCTACTTCGTCGGCATGCCGCATCATCCGTCGCATCCGCCCTACTTGTTCTCGTTGACGAAGAAGCATGGCGACATGCACTCGCCGGCGGGGCACTCCTCGGCCGCCGACGCCATCGCGTTGGGTTCGCACGTCGGCACGCACATCGACGGCTTCGGGCATTTCTCGTGCGGCGGCAGGTTGCATGGCGGGCATGTCGCGGGCGAGGTGCAATCGTACGCGGAAGGATTAAAAGTCCATTCGGCGGAGTCGATCTCGCCGATTGTGCGTCGCGGCGTGCTGCTCGACCTGGGCGAGCTTTCGGCGGACCATCGCGTTTCGGCGGCCGAGCT
>VFZW01000274.1 GCA_016871055.1 Acidobacteriota bacterium | reverse complement strand
CAAAATTACGGTCACGCACAAGGCCAAGAACACGACAGTCGTCTCGGAATCGAATGAGGTCGGCCTTTACAGCACGCCGCTTCTCGAACCCGCCGCCTACTCGGTCGCCGTCGAAAAGGACGGCTTTAAGCGCCTCGTCCGCGACAACGTCGTTCTCCAAACTCTCGACAAAGCTCGCCTTGATGTGCAACTCCAAATCGGCGCGCTCACTGAATCCGTCACTGTCGACGCCACCATCTCGCAACTCCAAACCGAAACCGCCAATCGCGATACGGCGCTCAACAGCCAACTCATCGCGAACCTGCCCACGCAAGGCCGCAATCCCTTCCAGATCGCCTGGGCCGCGCCCGGCGTTTTCAAGGTCGGCGGCTGGCGTTACCTTCGCTCGTTCGATATCGGCGGTTCCACCGGATTCTCTGTCAACGGCGGCCGCTCCGGCGAAAACGAAGTCCTGCTAGACGGCATGTCGAACGTCCGCGCATCGCGTACCGTCATCCACGTCCCCACGATGGAATCGGTCCAGGAATTCAAGGTGCTGACCAATACCTACGACGCGCAGTACGGCCGCACCGGCGGCGGTATCGTCACCATGGTCACAAAGTCCGGCACCAACCAACTGCACGGAAACCTGTTCGAGTACTTCCAGAACGACAAACTCAACGCCAATCAGTTCGAACTCAATCGCGCCGGCATCAAGAAAGCCCCCAACAACATTAACGCCTACGGCTTCTTCCTCTCGGGCCCCATCTTCGTCCCCAAAGTTTTCGACGGCCGCAACAAGCTTTTCTGGACGATCTCGCACGAGTCCATGCGCCAGCGCTCGGCCGATCCCGGCGTCGCTACCGTTCCAACCATGGAATGGCGCACAGGCAACTTTTCCACGTTGCGCAATGCCCAGAACAACCTCGTCACAGTCCACGATCCGCTGACCACTGTCACCGACGGTTCCCGCACGCCCTTCCCCGGAAACATCATCCCGGCCAACCGTATCAGCCCCATCGCCACCAACGCGCTCAAGTTCTATCCGGCGCCGACCTCGGAAGGCATCGGCCCCGCCAAGGTAGAGAACTACCCGTATCCCTCCCGTTGGGTCGCCGACATGTTCCAGTGGTCCGGCCGTCTCGACTATCAAGTCAACTCGAAGAACAACACCAACTTCCGCTACGGCCAGAACCCATTTAGCGAATACCGCGGCCTCGTGTTCGTTCAAAACGTGAATCAAGCCAATCCCGCCGAGCCCACCGGCAACGCTCCGCTCATTCGCAACGGCCGAACCATCGGCTTCAATTGGACATCGACGTTGAACCCCACCACGACATTCGACCTCCGTCTCGGTCTGAATCGCTGGGAAGATTCTGGCGGGAGTTCTTACGGCACGGGCTTCGATCCCCGCGCCCTCGGGTTCGACAACGCCCTCGTCGGCCAGTTCACGCGTTTAGCCTTCCCGCGGTTCAACTTCGTCGGCAACGCCTACCAGTCCATGGGCACCGGCTCTATCCAAAGATCCGGCAATTTCGATACCTATACCCTCCAGCCCAACGTCAACAAGGTCATCGGCCGCCATTTCATTAAGTTCGGCGCCGAAATCCGCCGCTACAACAACAACACCCAAAACCCCGGGTCCGCGGCGGGCGAGTACAGCTTCGGCCGCAACTGGACGCAGCGCATCTCCAATCTCAACGAAGCGACTTCGGGCAACGAACTCGCCACGCTACTGCTCGGCTATCCCACCACAGGCGCAGTTGATCGCAACATCGACCCGGCGTTCTTCCACTACTTCTACGCCGGCTTTTTCCAGGACGATTTTAAGATCTCCAGCC
Organism: Acidobacteriota bacterium; assembly: GCA_016871055.1. Taxonomy (GTDB): domain Bacteria; phylum Acidobacteriota; class Terriglobia; order Bryobacterales; family Bryobacteraceae. The sequence continues at coordinate 7,636 of VFZW01000274.1, read as the reverse complement.
GCCTCACCGTAAATCTCGGCCTTCGCTGGGACTACGAAGCTCCCGCCCGCGAGCGCTTCGACCGCATGGTCCAGGGCCTCGATTTCAACGCGACGAGTCCAATCGCGCAGGCTTCCGGCCTCAACCTCAAAGGCGCGGTTCTTTTTGCCGGCCAGAACGGCGCGCCGCGCGGATCGTTCATCCCGGATAAGAACAACTGGGCTCCTCGCGTCGGCTTCGCGTATCGCTTAACCAATAAGTGGATTGTCCGCGGCGGCTACGGTCTGTTCTATATGGGCCAGGATGCCGCCGGTTCCAACCAGGGCTACTCACAGCGCACCAACGCCGTCACCACGGTCGATAACCTGCGCCCGGCCGTTACACTCGCCAACGCGTTCACCAATCAGGTCGGCGGCCAACTCCTACCCGCCGTCGGCAACTCCGAAGGCGGCCGTGCGTTCCTCGGTCAAGGCCTCGGCGTCAACTGGCAGAATCGCCCACTCGGTTATTCGCACCAGTATTCGTTCGACGTCCAGCGCGAACTGCCCGGCGGAGTTCTCGTCGAAGCGGCCTACGTTGGCAACATCCTTCGCAAACTGCCGATCAGCACCACCGCCAATTTCATCCCGGCCAACGAACTCGGCCGGCGCACCGCTGCTGGCGTCATCGACAACGCCTACTACAACGCGCAAGTCCCCAACCCGATGCGCGGACTGATCCCGAACAACGCGGCCCTGAACGGCGCCACCATTACGCGCCAGACGTTGCTGGTCACTTTCCCGCAGTACACGCCGCTTTCAATCGGCAACATCGCAATCGGCCGGCAGCGCTATGACTCCTTCCAAATCAAGGCCTCCAAGCGCTTCTCCGAAGGCCTCACCTTCCTGGCTTCCTTCACCGGCGCGAAGACTCTCGAACGCGTCGCCTTCCTGAACGTGCAGGATTTCAATCTCAGCGACCCCGCCTCGTCGGCGCTCGTCAAGCAATCCGCCCCCGGCATCGACATCCCGCGCAAGTTCAACTTCGCCGGTGTGTGGCATCTCCCGGTCGGCAAGGGCAAGAAGTTCGGTGGCAACATCAACTCCATCGCCGACTTCTTCGTCGGCGGTTGGGAACTCAACGCCAACATCACCTACATGGCTGGCGAAACCATCGCCTACCCCAACGCCGCGCAGGTCTCCAACGGTTCGGCTAAGCTCGACAACGCCAACTTGAACAAGTGGTTCAACACCGATCTCTGGGTCAACTCCGCTACCGGCCGCTTTGTCACCGCGCAGGAGCCGTTCACGCTCCGCACCTTCCCGCTCCGCTTCTCCGACGTGCGCACGCCCGGCTATCAGAACTGGGACGCCTCCATCTCGAAGATGTTCCCCATCCACGAGCGCCTGAAGGCCCAGTTCCGTTTCGAAGCCGTCAACGCATTGAACCGTCCCTGGTTCACCGGCATCCAGTCGGTCGACGTGACCAACGCCAACTTCGGCCGCCTCAACCCGGTGCAAGGCAACCTCCCGCGTTTCCTCAAGCTCGGGCTGAACTTGCAGTTCTAAGAGTGCATCACAAATCCACCGTCGACGTTGATCGTCTGACCGGTGATTTGCGACGCCCGCTCCGACAGTAGAAACACCACCGTATCGGCGATGTCCTCGGGCGCCTGCCAGCGCCCGAGCGGCGTCGTCAGACGTATCTTCTCGCCAGCCCACTCTTCGTATGTCCGCTGCCGGTCGGCGGGTTGGCGCGAATTCCACGCACGCCAGACACTCTGATTCAGCGGCGTCTTCACCATGCCCGGACACACAGTGTTCACCCGCACGCCGTGCGGCGCCATGTCCTTGGCCAGACACTGTGCGAAGTTGATGTTGGCGGCTTTGCTGGCACTATATGGCGGATCCGTCTGCGAGCCGATCTGCCCCGCCACCGAGGCCAGAAACACCATCGAACCGCGCTTGCGTTCCGCCATACCCGGGCACACCGCATGCGCCACGTGCACCGCGCCCATGATGTTCACGTCGAGCACCCGCGGCCAATCGGACGGCTCCAAATTGGTGAACGGAAATCCAAACCTCGCGGAGCCAATCGCCGCCGCGTGCACCAGCAGATCCACCGGGCCGAGCGCCGCTTCGGTTTTGACAACAGCGTCCTTAACGCTGTCGAAGTCCGCGACGTCCACCTGGAATGGCGAATCCGGCGCGACGTCCCACACCGCCACACGGCATCCTTCGCCGATCAACGCCCGCGCGCACGCCGCGCCGATCCCGCTCGCTCCGCCAGTCACCACAGCCACGCGGCCGTTCAGTTCAAGGTCCATCGTTGTATGATCGCATCGACCGCAAACTTTGTTCGATAATAAGTCCGAACGAAATGAGCGTACACACAAAGCGAGTATTGGGATTCGGCGCGCTGTTTACATCCCTGCTCACCGCCCAAACGCGCCTCCATCACATCCACCTCAACTCCACCGACCCCGAACGCGCCGCCTCCTTCTACTCCGCCAAATTCGAAGCCGAGCGAAAACCCTACCAGGGCCAACCGGCGGTCTGGGCGAACGGTTCCTGGCTGTTATTCAACAAAACCGCCGAGCCGCCAAAGTCTGCGATAACCTCCGGCATCTGGCACATAGGCTGGGGCGGCGGCGACGACATGAAACGCACCTACCAGAATCAGCTCGCCATGAGCACGCGCTTTCAAACGCCGCTCACCGACTTGAGCGACCAGTGCGACGGCAAGGGAGGCAACGAAAAATTCCTGTTCGCCTATGTAGACGGCCCCGATCACGCGCTGATCGAACTGAACACCACGCCCGCCGGCAATCACCGCTTCGGCCATCTGCACCTGTTGAGCGCCGATCCGGTAAAAACGGCCGAGTGGTATGCAAAGCACTTCGACCTGCAAATACGCTCCATGAATCGTGAGCCGCGTTCCCGCTGCGGCCGGCCGACCGCGCCGTCGGCTTCACTGCTCATCGGCGATATCAGCTTCATCATCTATCCGCTCGGCAACTCCAAGGCCGCTTTCCCGGACGTATGGAAGGACCGCACCGAGATCGAATCGAGCGCGGGCCACGCCATCGATCACTTCGCGTTGACAGTCCCGAACCTGAAACAGGCCCTGTCGAGAATCGGCGCGAAGCCGTTGCGCGTCAGCGCCAAGTCGGCCCTGATCGAAGGCCCCGACAAGGTCCTTATCGAGCTGCTCGAGGAGTAGCGAGCAAGTTGTTCTTATCGATCGAGTACTCGATCCACGGAACAAACATCTCGTTCCAACTCTGCTGGCCCCAGATAACGTCTTCGTTCGGCGCCGGGTTGCGCGAGTTGTTGGCCGAATTGTCGTAGTGCGCGCGCACTGTGATCACGCTGCCGTCCGGAATTTTCGGCGGGTTGGCGAACTCGTAGTTAAGCTGCCACTCGTAGTTGTATTTGGGTACATTGAGCAGCACCTCGTCGCGGCCATCGGGGTACTTCACGCTGTACTGCATGTCTTTCCCGCGAAAGTGCATGTGTGGCGACATCGAGTAAACGGTAATGTCGTCCTTCACACGCATCACGCCGACGATCGCCCAGTTCGGATCGCCCGCCGGAATTTTCGGCAGATCCGCGCGCGCAGTCAACTTGCCGTCACGATAGACCTCGTTCGCCGCCATCGCCGTCACCACCTCGTGGTGAATCGGCTCTTTCGAAAGCCAGATGCCAAGTTTCGTCCGATCGGTCTCTTCTTTCCCCGTCGGCGTGTAATGCATGTTGAATTCGAAATACGTGCCGGGCCTGATGCGCTTGGCGACGCCGGGCCAGTGTGACTCGGCGCCTTTCCCGGGCGCTTGGCCGATCAGCTTCCAGATGATCCGCCCGTGCTTTTTGCCGGTAAGCAGCTCCTTCGGATCGACGGCCTCGGGGATATCGACAATATTGACGATCGAGTGATGCACGACCTTGCGGTTGCCCGGCCGAAGTTCGACCGCTTCGACAAACGTCTCTTTGTCGAACGGAACCTTGACGTAGTAGTTCTGCATATCGAGCACGCCTTTGGCTTGGACCCTTACTTCCAAAGGCATATCGACGACCAGATCGGGCGGCCGATTGAACGACCAGCCTTCGGTGAAATTCGGCGGCGCCGGCATGTCTTTGGCGTTGCCCTTCGGCGTGCCCGCATTGACCCACGCGCTGACCGTCGCAATCTGCGCGTCGGTCAATCTCCGGTCGTTGCGAAACTTGCTGTAGTGCGGATCGGCGAACCACGGCGGCATGCGGCGCTGCTGCACCGACTGCTTGATCGCCGCGCTCCACGGTCGAACTTGATCGTATGTCAACAGCGGCATCGGACCGATATCGCCCGGACGATGACAGTGCGCGCAACGCTCATGCAGAATCGGCGCGATGTCTTTCGTAAACGTCGGTTCGGCGGCGTTGGCAAGTGCGGCGGCGGCAACGAGGAGAAGTTTCATAGGACCTGCTCACGCCTACAATACCACTTTGCGGCACACGTGGTGGTGTTGATAACATGATCGCGCCCGTCCATTAACTCTTGATTGGAGAACTCATGCGCGAACGACTGTTCTTCCCCGTCTTATTACTGCTCGGTGCTCTTCCCGCCTTCTCTCAAATCGCCGCCACTCTAACCGGCAACGTATCGGATTCCTCGGGAGGATCAGTCGCCGGTGCGCAGGTAACGCTCACCAATACAGACACCGGCGCGCGGCGCGAAGCCGTCTCGAACGAGTCTGGACTCTACCAGTTCCCGCTCCTGCAGCCAGCACCTATCGTCTCACCGCGCAGAAGGAGGGGTTCAAGCAGATCGCGCGGGAGGCCATCCGTCTTGAGGTCAACCAAACGGCGCGCATCGACCTCACGCTTCAGGTCGGCAGCGTCAGCGAGACGGTCGAAGTCAGTTCCGCTCCGCCACTGCTTGAATCCACAACGTCCTCGGTCGGTCAGGTGATCGACGAAAAAGCGGTGGCGGATCTTCCGCTCAATGGCCGGAACTTCGCTCAACTCGACGTCCTCGGCCCCGGAGTTGTGGGAGTCGGGTTCTCAGCCTCCGGCACCATCGGCAGCGGCTCGCGCCCCGACGATATGAGGCCCGGCACGGAACTCTTCTCCAATGGCAACCGCGAGCAATCCAACAATTTCATGCTTGACGGCGTCGATAACAACTTCCGGCGCAATGGCCTCATCACGCTTCGGCCATCGGTCGAAGCCGTTCGCGAGTTCAAGATTCAAACCAACATGTTCGCAGCCGAACAGGGCCGCAATCCTGGCGCGACAATCAATGTCGTCACGAAATCGGGCACGAATGAATGGCACGGCAGCGCCTACGAGTTTTTGCGCAACGAAAAACTCGACGCCCGTGAGTTCTTCACACCGCCCACCATCAAGAAGCCGCCATACCGCCAGAATCAATTCGGCGCCAGCTTCGGCGGCCGGATCATTCGCGATAAGCTCTTCTTCTTCACCAACTACGAAGGCTACCGCCGCGTCCGCGGCATCAACACCTCGGTCAACACAGTTCCCACCGAGGCGATGCGCGCCGGCAACTTCACCGGTGTCCGCGATGTCTTCGATCCGTTCTCGGTCCGTCCCTAGGCCGGCGCGGCTAGCGGCAACGTGCGGGACGCCTTTCCGGGCCGCATGATTCCGGCCTCCCGCTTCGATTCGGTAACGCGCCGCCTCATTCAAGCCTATCCGCTTCCAACACTTCCCGGACTCGCCAACAACCACACGACAAATCCCGTCAACCGCCAGAACTGGGATCAAGGCGACGGCCGCGCGGATTGGGCCTACTCGGCCAACACCAATATCTTCGCGCGCTACTCGCGGCAGGACACGCTGACCATTCCGCCGTCCACGTTCGGACCGCGCAGCGTGCCAGGCCTCGACACACCCATCGGTCTCGGCAACGACGGTACTTTCGCCGGTAACTCGACGATGCAGGCGCACCACGCGGTACTCGCCGGAACGCACGTGTTTAGTCCGACGCTGATATTGGATGCCCGAATGGGTTTCGGGCGCTTCGACCTCTCCCACCTCAAGGACGGCGCCGCCCCGAACGCCAACCTCGGAGAACGCCTCGGCATCCGCAACTCCAATCAGGGCCCCGTATCCTGGGGCGTTCCTATTTTTGCCCCAAGCGGTTACACAGGAATCGGCGCATCCTCGCTTCCCACAATCCGGCTTGAAAACACGTTCAACCCGAATATCAGCTTCACCAAGATCCGCGGGGCGCACACGCTGAAGTTCGGCGCCAACATTGTCCGCCGCCAGATCATCGACTTTCAAACCAATCGTGGTGACGGCCGTTTCAACTTCGATCGCAACTTTACTTCCGATCCGAATAATGTCGGTACAACTGGCGATACGATGGCCAGCTTTCTCCTCGGCACCGCTTCGGCAATCGAACAGGATTTCCTCCTCGTTTGGGCAGGCATGCGAACCATGGAGATCGGCAGCTACTTTCAGGACGATTGGAAAGTGACGAGCCGTCTCACCCTCAACCTCGGACTCCGTTACGAGTACACGCCTCCCCCGGTCGAGGTGAGAGATCGCTGGGCCAACTTCAATGTCTCAACTGGAAAAATGGTGATCGCTGGCGTTAATGGAAATCGGCAAGCTGGCATTCAGCTCGACAGGAACAATTTCGCCCCGCGCATCGGATTTGCCTACCAAATCAGGAAGACCACTGTGATCCGCGGAGGCGGCGGAATCTTCTACTACACGCAGGGCAATGGGTCGGCGTTGTTCCGGCTCCATAGGCACATGCCCTTCGGGCCGATCAACGTCGAGGACATCAACCAGTTCGCCAACAACCCGCGCCGCGTGCAAGATGGCTTCCGCCCCATACCGGTCATCGACTCGAATCAGCTCACAACGAATCCGTCCGGCAACTTCAACTCCGTACCCGGCAATTACAAGACCGGTTATGCACAGCAGTTCAACTTGGGTATCGAAGAGGAGCTTCCGAAATTTGGGATGGTTGTGAAGGCGGCGTTTGTGGGCAACCTCGCGCGGCAGGTTGATTCTACCTACGACCTGAACCGTGCCGACCCTGGCCCCGGCACCCCGGCCAGCCGGCGTCCGTTTCGCAACATCGCACCCAATGTCATTGGTATCAACTATGCGGACACCACAGGCAATGCCAACTACCATTCGCTGCAGATGAGCGCCGAGAAGCGCTTCACCTCCGGCCTGGGATTCCTGAGCGCCTACACGTACTCGCATTCGATCGATAATGTGCCGCTGCAACAGGGCGGCGGCTCAGACGGGCCGATGCCGCAGGACATCCGCTACCGGTTCCTGGACCGCGGCACATCCGGATTCGACATCAAACACCGATTCACCCAGGCGCTCAATTACGCGCTGCCCATCGGCAAAGGCCGCCGAGTCAGCTTTGGCCGTGGCTGGGCCGATAACGCATTCGGAAACTGGCAGACAAATCTGATCCTGACGATTCAAGGTGGCCTGCCGTTCACTCCCACTCTGGCGACATCGGTGTCGAACTCCGGCGGCAGTAGGCCGGACCGCTTGGGTAGCGCTGAATTGCCAGACGGACAACGGTCCATCGCGCGCTGGTTTAATACAGGGCTCAACACAGCGGGTTCGCCCTGGGCCACACCGCGCCAGTTCACCTACGGCAACTCAGGCCGAAACATCCTGCGCGGCCCGGGACGCTG
>VFZW01000273.1 GCA_016871055.1 Acidobacteriota bacterium | reverse complement strand
TGCGGAATTGGATCTTGATCCGGGCGATCAACTCGCGCACGAAAAACGGTTTGACGATGTAGTCGTTCGCTCCGATTTCCAATCCAACAATGCGGTCGGTTTCGGTGGCGCGCGCCGTCAGGAAGATCACCGGAATGTGCGAAAGATCGGTGTGAGCCCGAATCGCGCGACAGATTTCCAGGCCGTCGGAATCGGGTAGCATGATGTCGAGAAGGATCAAGTCTGGCCGTTCGCGGCGGCAAAGATCGACGGCGCCCTTGCCGGTCTGCGAACCGGTGAACTGGTAGCCTTCTTTCTCCAGGTTGTATTTCAGCAGCGCGAACAAATCGCTGTCGTCTTCGATCAGTAGGATCTTCTTCATTGCCTGTTCACTACCGTAATCCGTTCCCGGTTACAAGTCAATGACTATACGGTTAACTGTCCGCGAATATCGCCTTGTTCGCTTAAGCCGAGGTCATCAACCGGCAGTGTGAAACTAAACTCCGAGCCTTTGCCGATCTCCGATGTTACGCGCACATCGCCGCCTTGGGATCGCACCAAATGCTTCACGATCGACAGGCCTAGTCCCGTGCCGCCCATCTCGCGCGAGCGCGCCTTGTCGACGCGGTAGAAGCGTTCGAAGAGCCGGGGCAACTCGCCGGTGGGTATGCCGATGCCGGTGTCGCGCACAAACACTTCGACCATGTTTTGATTCGGCGCCCTGCGCGCCCCAATCGTCACGCTTCCACCCGACGGCGTGTATTTCAGAGCGTTGTCGGTGAGGTTTGTCACCACTTGATTGACGGCTTCGGAATCGCAAAACGCTTCGAGTGTTCCGTCGCCGCGCTCGATCGACAAGCCGATGTCTTTTTTGGCCGCGAGCGGTGTCATCGAATCGGCGGCCGCTTCGATCAGCCTGCCGATGTCATAACTGGCGAATTGGAACCGCTGCTGTTTCAGCTCGACGCGCGAAAGTGTGAGCAGGTCGGAGGTAAGATTCGCCAACCGCTCGGCGTTCTGCCGGATGATCGTCAGAAAGCGCACGTTGTGGTTCGGGTCGTCGATCGCGCCATCGAGAAGCGTTTCGGTGTAGCCCTGGATGGACGCCAGCGGCGTGCGGAGTTCGTGCGAAACGTTGATCACGAAATCCTTGCGGACCTGTTCGACGCGCTCCAACTCCGTGTGTTCGCGTTCCAGGCTTAGCTCCAACTGGCGGAACCGCCGCGCGATGAATCGAGCCAGCGGCAACGTGAGCAAAAGCACGGGAAGGAACGCGATTGCCGTAGCGGCGAGCATGCGGCGGCGAATGGCATCGACCTGCGAGTCGATCTCCGACAGCGGCACAGCGAGCCGCAGTGCACCCTCACCCGCCGGTACGGCCACGTAGAGAAAATCGATTCCGACCGTGGCGCTCTTTCGGCGCGCCGACCCAGGGGCGCCGTTCAGCGCTGCGTCAACCTCGGCGCGGCCGCGATGATTCTCCATCTGGTCGGCGCTGGCTTCCGAGTCGGCCAACACCCGGCCATCGCGGGCAATCAAGGTCACTCGCCCACGCGCCGCGGCGGCCGCGTCACGAATAGAATCCGCTCGAATCGTCCGCGCGATCAACCGGCCCTTGTCGGTCATCTCGCGTTCGAGCGTGTCGAGATACGAAGCCTCGGCCACGCGCGAGGCGAAGAAGTCGACGGAGACGAGCGCGACAATGAGCACGCCCAGCACCGCCGCCATCAGCTTGAGGTAAATCCGTCCGGTCATTACGGCGTCAATACTACGAGAACATACTTGCCCACGCGCGCGAGTGAAAATTCGGTTACAGCGCCTTCGTGGACGATGTCGGCGGCCTCCAGCGCGCCGTCGGAGGCGTGAACTCTCACCGACTTCCAGGTTTCAGCCACACGCACGCGCACGCCGTCCACGGCGCGGTTGCTGTAGTTGAGCAGATGTACGGCGCGCCGTTTCGCATCGCCTTCCAGCCGCGCGATGACGACCTCGCTGCCGTACACGCGCAGCAGGCGTTTGTCGTCGCCGATCTTCTTGCGCACTTCGTAGGCGAACTCGGACGGATTGCCGGCCTTTGGTTTTACGGCGCCGCGTTCGTCTTGCTTCACCACGCGGAATTGCAGGTTGCGGCGCAGCAGCAGGTTCATGTTTTCGAGCGCCTCGACCGAGCCATCGTCGAAGAAGGTGATATCGGCGAGCGCGGGCTGGCGCTCTTTTGGCAGCGTTTGCAGGAAGGCGAGCGCTTTGTCGAACGCCGGCTTGTCTTTCGCCGAACCTGCGATGGCCGCGTCGGCGCCGAATACGTAGGCTTCGAAAGCGGCGAGGTCGGCGCGATTGTCGCCCGTCGCCACCAGCGCCCTCGATTTCAATCCACGCAAATAGCGAGCGCCGTTCGAATCCGCCCATGGTGACCGCGTCGCGCTCGCCTGATTCATCCGCATGCGCATCCCGGGCGCGCTGAGTTTCGTGGAGGCCACGTCGTCGCCGCCCGAATGAAACGTCGGCAGCGCGGCGGCCAGGAGCAGAGCGATCATAGTTCGATTTTCCGCTCGTCGATCCGGGCGCGGTCGAATATGCCGAGTCCCTTCGACGCCGCGAACTCGATGTGCCCCGGCTCACGGAGGAAGTTGTTCAAATTCGCCGACGCCCGCATGTTGCCACGTGTGAGATATTTCTTGTCGTGGTCCCAAACGCTGATCACGCCCTCTTGTTTGCGCTTGGCTTCGATGAAATCGAGCAAAACATTATCCATCGCTACTGGGTCAGTGCCTAGCAGGATGCGTTGCGGATAGAACTGGAACTGCGGCCAGTTGGCGAATGGACCACCGTGCCAGACGCCTTTTAATCCGTCCATTACATGCAGCACCGTGCGCGAGCGTAGCGGCTCGACCGCGGCCAGCGTGCCAATGAACGAGTAGGTGTTCGTCTTGTGGAATTGATGCGAGCGCGCGACGTTGTGGAAACTGCCGTAGGCAATATTCTTCAAACACCCGGTGACGCCCGATGCGCCGTGATCCTTCATGTTCGGCACGTTGATGATTTTCGTGAAGCGCTCTGAAATCGCCCGAACCATGTTCGACCGTGTGTCTTCCTCGCCGAAGAAATCGACCTCGACATACGTGCGCGGATCGTAGCCATTGAGAGCATCGCGCGTGCCGCCGGCCGCGAGAACGTTGACGTCCTTCGCCACGTACCTGTTGTATTGAACGCTGTTGAGCTGATCCCGAAACCGTTCGTACAGCGTGATGTTTTTCGCGGGCACGCCGCATGCCATGACCTGCTTTACAATCTCGGCGACGACGATCGGATGCGAGCAGATTTGCGGCGCGCCGGAGCAATTGAGCTTGATGCCGACGACGTCTTTCGCGTCGATGAAACGCCGCCAGGCCGCGCGTTCGTCGCGCTCGCCGGTCAATGCGAGAATGCCCGTCTTGATCATCGCCGCGACCGTGTCCGGCTCGGCCTTCGTGCTGACCGGACTGATCGACCGCTCCGAGTGCACGTTGACCACGCGGCCGGGAAAAGGGCCGGGCATGCCTTGATTCGGAATCGGCTTGTAGCTGGAATGAACCCGGTACTCCGGCAAATCGGTGCGCGGCGCCGCGGCGGCCGTTGAGAGCAGGGGCAGCGTCAAAAGGTCGCGGCGTTGCATACAATCGAGTGTATCGAAAGGATGTCATGACAAATCGACGGAAGATGTTGACCGGTGTTACCGGAGTAGCCGCGGCCGCCGCGGCGGCGCAAGCGCAGACGAGCCCGGAGAAGAAAGTGCACCGCCGCGGGCCGAAGCCGAAGCAGGCGCCGCTGTTTAATGGAGCGGTGTCGTACGGCAACTTGATCTTCATCGCGGGCAAGGGAGCGCACTATCCGGGCGACATCAAGGAGCACACGAAGACGGTGCTGGACGAGATCGAGCGCGAGTTGAAGAACGCCGGCTCGTCGATGGACAAGGTGTTGAAGTGCAATGTTTATCTGCACGATCTCAAGGACTACGCTCTCATGAACGAAGCCTTCCGCGGACGGTTTGGCGACGAGCCGCCAGTGCGGACGACCATCGCTGCGGCGGGTGGGATTCCGGGCAATTCGCTGGTTGAGATCGACGTCATCGCCTACATCTAGGCTTGTTTACAGTATTGCGAATAGTGTAGTATCGAAGCATGGTCGATCGTCCGATCTCCGTTTCGATTCCCGATTCGCCGAAGCTGCGTGAAGCCGGGCGAGTGCTGCGGCAGGGCCGGACGAAACTTCTCGGCCCGAAAGGCGATGTCGCCGCGCTGCCGAAAGCGCTGCAGACGCTGATTCGCGAGATCGCCGACGCGCTCGCCGGCGGCCAGTCGATTGTCGTCTTGCCGCAGGAAAAGCAACTCACGACGCAACAGGCGGGCGAGTTGCTGGGCCTGTCGCGGCCTTATGTGATCCGGTTGCTCGACGAGGGCGAGATGCCGTATAAGATGGCCGGCAAGCATCGGCGCATCGCGTTGCGCGATGTGCTTGCTTGCGCGCAGCGGCGGGCGGAACGTAAGGATGCGCTTGATCAGATTGCCCGCGATGCGTACGAGGATGGGTTTTACGACTACCCGTCGAGCCCTGGCCGCGCTCGGGGCGCTTAGGTGGGATGCGCACCGTTCCGATTGCCGTGCTGGACGCTTGTGTCCTCGTTCCGATGCCATTGGCCGATACCTTGCTGCGACAGGCCGAGTCTCCGTCCTTATTCGAAGCGCGATGGTCCGAGGAGATTCTTCTCGAAGTTCGCCGAGCGATGGAGCGAAAACTGAACGTTGCCCCAGAAAAGGTTCTGCGGCGCGAACAAGCGATGCGCCTACACTTTCCGCATGCGATCGTACGAGGGGTCGAATCAGTGACTCCGTGGATGCGTAACCACCCCAAGGATCGTCACGTACTCGCATGTGCGGTCGCCTGTCACGCGGACTATCTTGTAACGTTTAATCGCAAGGACTTCCCAACACGTGCGTTGGATGGCTTACAAACCTCGGTGATCGCGCCTTCAGCGTTCCTCGACCTGATTTGGCGGCGTGAGCCTCGTGAATTTCGAAGCCGGCTGCGAACTCAGTCCGCCGCTGTCGGCTTGTCGGCCGAAGCGCTTGTCGACCGCCTTGCTTTCTTGCTCGGCGAGCCAGACGCGTTCGGAGACATCCGCGCGCACTTGAAGCGCGGAGACTAACCCTACATCCCCAACCGCTCCTTCAGCACCCCCACCCGCTCGCGCGCCACCTGCAACTCCGTCCGGCGCTCGTCTTTCAGCCGCACCACCAACCTCCCGCCGAAGAAGCCGTGCACCTCTTGCACGTAAGCGAGGTTGAGCAGCGTCGAGCGATGAATCCGCAGCCACGCGCCCGGATCGAGCCGGCCTTCCAACTCGTTGATCGACCCATCCACCGCGTGCGCCTTGCCGTTGTGGACGGTGGCCATCGTCAGCTTGTCTTCGACGTAGAAATGCGTGACAGCGGAGAGATCGACGAATTCCACGCGGTCGCCCACGCGCGAGGGCAGCCGCGAAGGATACGCCGATTGTTTCAACACCGCGCGTACGGCCTTGGCCAGATCGGGCGACGGTTCGACGCCGCCAAGAATCCGATCCAGTTTGTCCAGCGCACGGTCAAGGTCCGCCGCGTCGATCGGTTTCAGTAAGTAGTCGATGGAATGCACTTCGAAAGCGCGCAGCGCGTAGCGTTCGAATGCCGTCGTGAAGACGACATAGGGCTGCGACTCCAGACGCGCCAGTACGTCGAAGCCTTGCATCTCGGGCATCTCGATATCGAGAAACACAACGTCGGCCGGGTTGACGCGAAGCCATTCCACCGCGGCGACTGGGTCGGTTGACGAACCGGCTACTTCGACGCGTGCGGTCTTCTTAAGCATCCGCACCAGTCGCTCCACGGCCAGCGGTCCATCGTCGATGACATACGCGCGCGGCCTCATCGCGGAATCTCCATCTCGACGCCGCTTGCCGACAAGCGCAGTGCGCCAGCGCCTCCAAACAGCACCTGCAGCCGCTCGCGCAATACGGCGAGCCCGTGGCCTTTTATTACCGCCTCTTCCGAAACGCCCGGCCCGTCGTCGGATACCGAAACCACCATTCGTCCGTCTCGCACGGCGGCGCGCACGGAGATCGATCCGCCCTCGCGGCGCGCCGCGACCACATGTTTCACCGAGTTCTCCACCAGCGTCTGAATCGCCAGCGGCGGCACGCCAATCTCATCGAACGCCAGCGGCGCGTCGATCGTAAATCGCAGCCGTTCACCGAATCGAGTGCGCTCGATTTCCAGGTAGTCGCGCACGATCTTCAACTCGCGCGCAAGCGGCACCAGACGCGTCTCTGGCGCGTCCAAGGAAAATCGCAGCAGCGCGCAGAGCCGCTGCAACTGCTGATCGGCGCGATCGGGATCGGTGTGAATCAACGACGAAATCGAGTTCAGCGTGTTGAACAGAAAGTGCGGATGAATGCGCGATTCGAGCGACGCCAATCGCGCTTCGGTGGCCAATTGTTCGGCGCGTAGAAATTTGAATCGCCAGTATTCGTAGATCAACATCATCGCGCCGAAAGTCACCGACACGAGCGCGGCGAATTGAAGCGCCCATCGAAACGATCCCACCCGCATGCCCAGCGCTTGCAGAATCGAATACGCAATCGCGGTGCCCAGAACCACCGACACTCCCATGATGGCTACCGATGCGATCACCTTTCGTACGCCGTTCCAATTCGATGCGTGCGGCCCAAGCAGAAATCCGGCGATCGTGCACAAGCTGCCGATACACACGGAATAAAGCAGGGACGCAAGGAGGCCCGGCGCAATATAGCGAATGCTGAAATCGCGCGCCATCCACACGCTCAATAGAAACGCGGCGATTGTGATGAACGCGATCGCCGCAAGCCATCGTTTCCAACTGTAGCCAGACCAGTTCACAATCTTAATTCTGGAACGCTTTCGGGCTTCCCATGTGGCAGCCCACGCAGCGGCCATCGGCAGGACCGATTTTGCCTTCGGTGAACCACTTCTCGGCCTTTTTCGCCCACGGCGTGCCTGGGAGTTTGTCCTTCATCAGCGTGAAGAACTCTTTTGCCCGTTCGTTTTTCCCGAGCCGCGCGTTGCCGTCGGCGATTCCGAACCACAGCTCACCGATCGAGTGCTGCGAAAATCCCGAAAGATCGCTCTTCTGCATCTCCCGCGCTTTCTCAAAATCGCCGACGCCCTTCTCCAACAACGGACGGCCCATCTGTTCGGGCATCCCTCGCGATGCGCCCATGTAGCCGGCGCCCCGTGGAATCAGCACTCCGATATTCCGCGGCGCCAGCTCGACGGAGCGGTCCATCATCGCCGTGCCCTGCCGGAACATCTCCATTCCGCCTTGCATGTCGCCGGCGCGAAACTTCTCGCCCGAGAGGTAGAACACGCCGCTGCCGTGCCACACCAGCGCTTCGGGATGGTTCGGCTCGGCCTTCAAGGTCTCGGTTGTGATCGCCATCGCTTTTTCCAAGGACGCCCGGTCGCCGCCCATGCCCGCGAAATACAGATCGCGAACTTTGTGATCGAAACGCGCCGGCTGTTGAGCCGCCAGAATGCCCGCTACTGCGAAACAAGTTGTGGAAAGTCTCATGCTCTAACAGTACGTTGACCCCCGCGATTCGTCACGCCTGTTCCGACGAACGACCCCCGCCTTCCGACG
This sequence comes from Acidobacteriota bacterium, assembly GCA_016871055.1. Taxonomy (GTDB): domain Bacteria; phylum Acidobacteriota; class Terriglobia; order Bryobacterales; family Bryobacteraceae. The sequence goes on along the minus strand of VFZW01000273.1, from coordinate 1,793 downwards.
AACCGTCGAAATGGACCGACGAGCCGTGTACACTATTCAGCTTGCGCTCCTGGATTCCCGCCGGGTCGATGACGCTGGTCTCGCTGATCAGCTACATCGACCGCAACACCCTCGCTCTGCTCGCGCCGACCATCCTCGCGAGCCTCGCTCTTACCAATGAACAATACGGGTGGGCAGTCTCCGGATTCAGTTGGGCCTACATGATCGGCAACCTCGCGTGGGGGCGCTGGATCGACCGCTTCGGACTGCGCATCGCCATGACCGCGGCCGTTGCGATGTGGACAATTGCGTCGGCATCGCACGCGCTGGCCGCCGGGTTTCTCACGTTGGTCCTTGCGCGAACCGCCCTCGGCTTCGGCGAAGGCGCGACGTTTCCCGGAGGTCTGCGCACCGTCGTGCAGACGCTGCCCGCGTCGATGCGCGCGCGCGGCGTAGCCGTGGCGTTCAGCGGCGGATCGCTTGGCGCGGTCATCACGCCGATCATCATCACGCCGGTGTTTAAAGCCTTCGGCTGGCAGGGCGCGTTCTGGTTCACCGGCGCGATCGGCGTGGCGTGGATCGCGATGTGGCGCGTGCTTAGCCGCCGCGATGACATCCGCCGGCTGCCCGAAGTTCATGAAGAGGAGCAGCGCGCCGGCTGGCGGGATCGTCGCTTCTGGGCCTTCGTTTTCATCTACGCTTTCGGCGCGGCGCCGCTCGGATTCGCGCTGTACTATGCGCCGATCTACTTAAAAGTCCTCGGCAAGACGCAAGTCGAAATCGGAAACTTGCTCTGGATTCCTCCGCTCGGATGGGAGCTTGGCTACTTTGTCTGGGGCTGGCTGACCGATAAGACCGCGCACAAGTACGGCCATCAGCCGCTCTTCGCCGCGTTGACAATCCTGTCGATCCCGCTCGCGTTCGCGCCACATCTAAAAGACATCCCTTCGCTGATGGCGCTTCTGTTCCTCGCGATGTTTATCGCCTCGGGCTTCATCGTCGGCGGCATATCGTTCGGAACGACGGCGTTCGGCGTGCGCGATTCGGCGTTCCTTGCGGGTCTGTCCTCGGGCGCGTGGTCGGCGCTGGTGGCGATCGTCACGCCGCTGACCGGACGCCTCTTCGACCGCCAACTCTACGCCGAAGCGTTTCTCATCGCGGCGTTGCTGCCCGCGGCCGGCTTCCTCGCGCATCGCGCTTGCTACTCTAAGTAGAAATGCTGGAAGCCGATCAAATCGTATTTGGCGTCATGTGGTACGTCGTGTTTCTGTTCTCGACGGTTTGCCACGAAGCCGCGCACGCGTGGGCCGCACTGATGGGCGGCGACCGCACGGCCTACAATTCGGGCCAAGTCTCGCTGAGCCCGTTCCCGCACATTCAGCGCGAACCGTTCGGCATGCTGATCTTCCCGTGGTTGTCGTTCTTCTTCAACGGTTGGATGATGGGCTGGGCCTCGGCGCCGTACGATCCGTTCTGGGCGCGGCGATATCCAAAGCGTGCCGCGTGGATGTCGCTGGCCGGACCGCTCTCGAACTTCACGCTCGCCATTATCGGCGGCTTTGCGCTGCGCATCGGTTATTCGACCGGAGCGTTCGCCGGTCGCACAAGCTTTCTGCAAACTTCCGGCAATCCGATCGAAGATCTCTTCAGCGTGATGTTCTTTTTGAACGTTGTGCTCGGCGCGTTCAATTTGATTCCATTGCCGCCGCTCGACGGATTTACGGCGATCGGTGTGATTCTGCCCGAATCGATCGCCTACAAGCTCGAAGATCTGCGTCAGTCCGCGGGCATGTTTCAGATGTTGGGGCTTGTCA
>VFZW01000272.1 GCA_016871055.1 Acidobacteriota bacterium | reverse complement strand
TTTGGCGTTGGTTACGGGCGGGGTGTGGCGTTTTCGGCGAAGTGGAGGAGGATTTGGCCGTCGGGGAGGTAGGCGATCTTGTAGATGTAGCAGGGCGCTTCGATCATTTCGTTGCCGCAGTTGGCGTAGATGGCGCCGGTAATGACGCGGGCGGCGTGCTGATGGCGGATTTGGCTTTCGAGTTGGCGCCATTGGCCGCGGTTGAGCGCTCGGTTCTGTGGGATGGCGTTGCTGGTTAAGAAGACGTCGTTGGAATTGGGGAAATCGGCGACTGGGGTGAGGTGGCCGCGGTCGAAGCCGGTGTTGGTGAAGGCTGAGTTGGGCAGGGAGTTCAGTTCGTGGTCTCTGCGCCAGTGTTTTCTTGGGGGTGGCTGGCTCGATGGTTGCGGAGTGTGGGCGGTCCAGAGGGCGCGCTGGTTTGGCGCGTCGTAGCAGACCGTGAAGGAGTCGCGTTCGGCGAGCGTGGCGGGGCAGGTGGTGAGGATGGTGAGGAGGAGAAGTGTTGACACACTCGATATATCGGATGTTTGAAACAAAACATTAGTATGAGAGGGTTAGGAAAATTCTGAGGGGGCAGTGGGGCCGACGGAGGGCAGGAAGGCGTTTCTATTTGACCAAGTGGAACCGCTCTTGGCGGTTGAGCACCCAGTTCATTTTGCCGTCGCCATCCATGTGGGCTTCCTCTTCCATGCCGATGAAGACCTCTTGGCCATTCCATTCGGGGACGTTGACGCGGGCGGAGAGTTCGATCGAAAACCATGTCCCGGGTTTGAGGGGAACGTCGCCGCGGCCGGGGACTCCCTGCTGCCGGTCCCAGAGTCCGATGAGCGGACCGGCGCCGTGGCCGTGATCGCCGATGGGATGAGAATAAATCGTTCCGCGGATGCCGGAGTCGATCACGTCGGCGAGGGCTTCGGCGAGCACGGCGTTTCCGGAGCGGCCGGGCTTCATGCGCGCGAGCAGATGATCTTGCATGCGCTTTCCTTTTTCCAAGGCATCGATCAGGCCCTTGGGCGGTGTTGTCTCGCCCTCCCGCAGGACGTAGCCCATGTGCTGGGTATCCGTATTGAGCCGCATGGCGGACAGGCCGAAGTCGACGTGGAGAACGTCGCCGCGATCGATAGTCACCGGACCGTCTTCGCTCATAAACGAGAGCGTCTTGTCCGAGGATTGCTTCTGCACGCGCACCGAAGGCTGAAACCATGTGCCGAAGCGGGCGGCGAGCGCGTTTTGACGCAGCCACCAGATGACGTCGTGGCTGCTGGTGCGGCCGGGGGTAATGACCTCGTTTGAGAAGGCCCGCGCAATCAGCCCGTGGGCGTGGCGCATGATGCTTTTGTATTGCGGCAGCATCTCGGGCAGACGCTGTTCGACGTATTCGAGCGCGAGCAGTTCGGCCCGCACGAGCTTGGCCTTGTTGGCGGGGCCGAGGGCGTCTTCGAGCTGTTCGCGCTCGCCGGCCGTGAGGCCATCGGCGAAGGCGTGGGTGTGGGAGATGTCGATGGCGATACTGCGCGGGTTGCGTTCGTCGACGACCTTGCGCAGCGCCTTCCATTGGGCATCACCGATCAGTTCTCGGGACTCATCGCGGTAGACGGTGTACAAGCCGCCTTGCGAGCCTCCGCCGAGCGCCAAACGCTCAACGCCTTGGGCAGGGCCGCGGTCGTGGAAGACGTAAATCGTTCGGCGGCGAGCGGCGAAGGTAGACGGTGACACCAGCGAAAAGAAGACAGGGTCTTCGTTGTACTCACGGGAGATGACGAGCCACATCGCGACGTTGTGCTTACGCATGAGCGCGGGGAGATTGCGCTCGAGGCGAAGGCGCAGCCACTCCTGTTGAACGGCGGCCTGCTCGCGAAGCGGGGGCAGAGGTTGGGCCGGCAGGAGCGTCGATAGAAGAACAAAAGCGACGAGACGGAGCATGCCGCCAGGATAGCCTAGTCTCCCGTCTTGGATGGTTCTTTACACCGGCTACTGGTGGGAGTGAAGTGGAAATGGGGGAGATTCTGTGCGAGCGGTATCTGGCAGTTCCTATGTGAGGCCTTCGTGGGCGATCTCCAGTGTTTCGATGGATACCTCATTCTTGGCGGCATCGAGCTCGGAGAGCTCCCACTTTGTCGGCCAAGCTCGTGTGACCGTCCACGTCGACTTGATCTGGGTTGGGCTCGACCATTCCATCAGAATGAAGTTTCTTCTGCCCGTGCGCCACAGATTCAAACGGCCGCCAGGCTACCCGACGCCCTCGGAAAGTATGACCCGATTGCCTGCGATGCGCATTCGCCGGAAACTGGCCGTCGGGACATAGAACGTGATGTTTGGATACTCGATTTTGCCGGCGGACGGCCCGGTAGCTTCCATGAGCAGAAACGGGAAGGAGGGTCTTGGATTCGGCATGTTCAAATACCAACGCGGAAAGTCCGCGACTTTTCAATCTGTTCGGTTCGTCGATCGGATATACTTGCCTGGAACATGCCCCTGGCCATCGGCGACAAACTCGGCCCGTACGAAATCACCGGACTGCTCGGCAAGGGCGGCATGGGTGCGGTGTACCGCGCCACCGACACGCGTCTGCACCGCGAGGTCGCCATCAAAGTGTCGGACGAAACGTTCAGCGACCGCTTCGACCGCGAAGCCCGCGCCATCGCCGCGTTGAATCATCCGAATATCTGCCATCTCTACGACGTCGGACCGAACTACCTGGTCATGGAGTTGGTCGAAGGCGAGACGCTGGCCGATCACATCCGGCAGGGCGCGATGCCGCTCGACGAGGCGCTGAAAGTTGCCCGGTAAATCGCCGATGCCCTTGAGGCCGCGCACGAAAAAGGCATCACGCACCGGGACTTGAAACCCGGCAACGTCATCATCCGCCACGATGGCGCCGTCAAGGTGCTCGACTTCGGTCTGGCGAAAATCGCCGCGCCGGTGGCGGCTTCGAGCATCAGTCCAGACAATTCGCCGACTTTGACGATGGATGCGGCGACGCAGTTTGGCGTGATTCTCGGCACGGCCGGCTACATGGCGCCGGAACAGGCGCTCGGCAAGCGCATCGATAAACGCGCCGACATCTGGTCGTTCGGTGTCGTGCTGCACGAGATGATCACCGGCGAGCGGCTGTTCAAGGGCGAGACCGTCGCCGAAACGCTGGTCGCGCTGTTGAAGGAAGCGCCGAATCTCGATGGTGTGCCGGTGAAAGTGCGGCGGCTGCTGACGCGATGCCTGGAAAAGAATCCTCAGCAGCGGCTGCGGGATATCAGCGTTGTTTGGGAGTTGCTGGATAGCGAAGCAGCAGCCCAGGCGCCATCGCATGGAAAACCCTGGCTGGCCGCGGCCTGCGCGCTGCTGGCGCTCACCGTCGTCGCGTCCACTTACCTCTGGCTCCGCACGCCCGCGCCCGAAGTTCGCTCCGCGCAGTTCCACATCGACGCCCCCGAGGGAACGGAATTCACCGCCAACGTCGGATGGGCGCCGGTTTCCCCCGATGGCCGTTATATCGTCCTCGCCGCGGGCGACCCGGCAGCCGGACGGGACGCCTACCAACTATGGATTCGCCCGCTCGACTCGCTCACCGCCCGCCCGCTGCAAGGCAGCGAGGGCGCATCCCGCGCCTTCTGGTCGCCGGACAGCAAGTCAGTGGCGTTCTTCGTCGCCGGAAAGCTCAAGCGCAGCGACATTACTGGAGGCTCTCCCCAGACTCTGTGCGAAGCGTCCTTCATCCGTCTTCGCTCAAGTGGCGCCTGGAGCCGCGATGGAACGATTCTGTTCAACAGCGCGGAGGGAATTTTTCGGGTTGCGGCGACTGGTGGCGTTCCCCAGTTGATTCTCAAGGATAGCGGCACCACCCATATCCAGTTCCTACCGGACGGCAAGCGCTTCCTCTATCACGGTGAAGTCGCCAAGCCGGGTATCTACTCCGCCTCGCTCGATAATCCCGATGCGCGGGTCATGATCCTCGCGACGGACACGCAGGCGTCCTATGTTCCGGCGCGAGAGGGCAAGAATGGCTATCTGTTGTGGACGCGCGAGCAGACACTCTTTGCGCAGTCATTTGACCCCTCGGCGCTGCGCCTGGAGGGAGACGCCATTCCGATCGCTGAAGACCTGGTGCGGCTACGGGGTACTGCGGCGTTCTGGATCTCGGACGCTGGCGTGTTGTGTTATCGCACTGGTGAATCGTCTGGCGGCGCCGCGCGTCTAATCTGGCTGGGGCGCGACGGGAAACGCCTGGGCGAGGCCGCCAAAGAAGACCAGTATCAGAGCTTCAGCCTTTCCCCAGATGGTTCGCGGCTGGCGCTAGCTAAAGCGGACTCCAGCCGCAACAGCGACATCTGGGCGTTGGAGTTTGGCCGCGGCATTCTGACCCGGCTAACCTTCGATCCCTCATTCAAGAGCGTCCCGTTATGGTCCCCCGACGGCCGCCAGATCGTGTACCAGTCCACGCGGGACGGCGTTTCCAGGTTGTACAAAAAGGACGCCGGAGGCGGCGGCAAGGAGGAACTCCTCACCAGCGCTCCGGAACAACTATATGCTATGGATTGGAGCCGGGATGGCCGTTTTCTGGCCTTTGACCGATCTGGGGCGGCAACGCGTTCAGACCTTTGGGCACTGCCGATGGAGGGAGACCGGAAGCCTTTCCCGGTGCTGCAAACACCCTTCACAACGCGTGGAACCAAGTTTTCTCCGGACGGCAAATGGATCGTCTACGAATCGGATGAATCGGGCCAGTTCGAAATCTACGTGCGTGGGTTTCCATCGGCATCGGGCCAGTGGCAAGTGTCGAACCAGGGCGGTGCCAACCAATTTTGGCGCGGCGACGGGAAGGAACTGTATTACTTGCCTCCCGGCAGGGATAAAGTGATGGCCGTCGGTATCACCGTCGAAGCGGGAAGCATCAAGGCGGAGACGCCCCGCGAGTTGTTCTCCGTTTCCAGCCCGATTCAAAGCGGCGCTTCCAATTTTGGGGTAACCGCGGATGGCCAGCGCTTCCTGATTCGAGAGGGCACCGAACGCGCAAGAGTTTCGCCGCCGTTGACGGTGGTGACCAACTGGCATGAACTCTTAAAGAAGCGATAAGTCGCAATTTTCCAATCTCGCTTTCCTGCGTGGCGGCTATCATCAGACATGCGCTTCTTTCTTCTGTGTGCCGTGGCCGCGTTCGGCCAGGATGTTGCCAAGCTGTCTTGGATGGCCGGTTCCTGGACCGGCACTCGCGGGCGGGCTTCGATCGAAGAACACTGGACGCAGCCGAACGGCAACGCGATGCTGGCAGTGTCGAAGACCGTTGTCGGCGGGAAGATGGTCGAGTTCGAATTCCTGCGGGTCGTCGTCAAGGACGGCGCGATTGTCTATGCCGCGCAACCCGGCGGACGGCCTGCGACGGATTTTAAGCTCACCTCTTCAACGGATAACGAAGCTGTCTTCGAGAACCCTTCGCACGACTTTCCGAAGCTCATCCGCTACAAGCGCGACGGCGATAACTTGACCGCGTCCATCGAAGGCAACGGCAAGAAGATCGAGTTTCAGTTCAAGCGCTCAACGCCGTGAGAGCGCTTCGGCGATGGCCTTTTCGGCGAGCGGTTTCATGACTGCGTAGCCCGCGGCGTTGGGCCGCAGACCGTCGTCGGTCCAAACTTTTGCCGTGCGCAGCGCGCCGTAGAAGTCCAAGAACGTATGCCCGTTCTTGGTGCAGTATTCGCGCAGCCAACCGTTGAAGCCGATGAGTTTGCCCGCCGGCGTGCGCTCGGTCCAGATCTTGCCGAACGAATCGTTCAAGGGAAGTGTCGACGCCAGCACGACCTTGATGCCGTGCAGTTTCGCCAACTCGACCATCGTCATGATGTTGTCGGCGATCATGCCTTCGGTTGACGGCCCGGCGAAGCCGGCGAAGTCGTTGAAGCCCGCTTGAATGATAACCACGGCCGGCTTCAGCGCGATCACATCCTGCCGGAAGCGCACCAGCATTTGCGGACTCGTCTGCTTTGCGATGCCGCGATTCAGATACGGCTTGCCGGGGAAGAAGTCCTCGCCCCAGTTGTCGAAGACATCATCGCCCAAGAAGACGACGCGATTCTCGCCGGGCTTGGGCGGTTTCAGTTCGGCGTTCTCGCTGCCGTAGCGCACGAGCCCGCCCCAATCGGTCAGCAAGCGCACGTGCGCGGCGAGTTCCTCTTCGACGGTTTGGCCGTAGGCGGAAATCGCAAGCAGCGCGATGGCGAGCTTCATTACTGACGGATGCCGAAGCAGTACAACGTGCCGTCGAAAGTGTTGATGTATACGCGGCCATCGGCGACGGCCAAGCCGCTCCAGTGGTTGAACGTCTCGATCTGATTGCCGGAGTTGTAAAGCTCCTTGCCGGTCTGCGCGTCGAGGACATACAACACGGCGCGCGTGGAGAGCGGGATGCGGCGTTCGGCGCGGAAGTCGAGTCCCACGTCGGCGTAAGCCTGCGACGTGTTCTCGCCGCTGCCGTAGGCAAAGACAAGTCCGTTGGCGATCACCGGCGGCTCGGCCTGGTCCATATCGCGCGAGATCCAAGCCGGATCGAGCACGACTTTCCCGTTGCGCGTGGCGACCTTAAAAGCCGCGATCGCGCCCTTCTTCACCACGCCGTTTTCAATCGGCGCTTTGTACTTCGAGTGCTTCGGTCCCCAGAAGGGCGTGAGCACCCATTGCGTGCCTTTGGAGTCTTTCCAGTTGGCGAGCGAGCCCCAGATGCCGGCTTCGGCGAAGTCGACGATTTCGTTGCAGATGAGAGGCGTGCGGTAGACCGGCGTGCGGTGATCGTCGCCGCCGATCGACTCGGTATCCATGAGGTACATGCGGCATTCCTTCGAGGCGTCGACGGCGTATTCCTTGCCCTGATACTCGAAGATTGTCGGCGTTACCTGCATGTCGAGATCGCGCTTGCGGAGCCACTCGGCGTTGGAGGGGCCGTAGTAATCGACCAGTTCGAGCGCCTTCGTTTGCGCGTTCTGTTTCACGCCGATGATGCCGTTGCCGTAGAGACCGTTTTCCGGATCCCAAACGCCGTCGCCGGTTCCGGTGTAGAGAACACCAGTCTTGCTGATGGCGGGACCGGAGCGTCCCCACATGCCGCCGCCGGCGGGTCCCCAGCTACCAACTTTGTTGGTGGCAAGATCGTAGGAGTAAACCGTGTTCGGATTGCCGCCGCAGCCCTGCGCGGAGTGGGTGTAGACGACGTTTTCCCGAAGGCTCAGCGCGTAGGGCTTGCCGTTGGGAGGCATGAATTTCGCGGGCGGCGCGATCGGCTCGCCGTCGCCGGCGTTCAGCTTCCAAAGTCGGCCGTCCCACGAGGCGGCGTAGATGATGTACTTACCGGGGCCGTCGCCAGGGCCGATGGTGACGTTGGCGGTCATGCCTCCTGGGCACAACACACTCGGTCCGCGGCCGCCCGGTGCGTCCTGAAACGTCGACTCGAACTGGCGCTTCCAGACGAGCTCGCCGGTGGCGACGTCAATCGCGTACACGTTGTCGGAGACGCCCGCTTGAATCACCACCTGCTTCGGGCCGTTCTTGGTCTGCACGCTGCCGATCACCAGCGGCGGCAGCAGGTTATGCATCGCGCGCGCCTTGTTGTCGAGCTTGATGCGCCACAGCAGCTTGATGTCCTTCGCGTTGGCGGCGTTGATGATCTTTTCATCCTTTTGCCAGTTCGTGCGCGGGATATCGCCGCCGTCGGTGAGCCAATCGGCGCCGGACACAAACATCGAAACGAGGAGGAATGAGGTGAGGAAACGCATGGCGATACGAAGCCATTACTATACAGCATTTCGAGTTCTCCGCGCGTTCGGGATATGATCGAATATTCTGGTTTCCCAGTGAAGGAGCTTCTTCGGATGAGAATTGCAGTTCTGATGATCGCCGCCGCCAGCGTGTACGCGCAGCGCGGAGGCAACGATTGGATGACGATCGGCTTCGATGCGCAGCGGAGCAACTGGCTGCGCATCGACGGGAAGATCTCGCCCGAGGCGCTCGCCAAGCCGGGCTTCACGCTCGACTGGAAGTACAAGATCAAGAACGGGCCGCGGCAGATGCATTCGATAACGTCGCCGGCGCTGCTGGACTTCTTTATTGGCCACAAGGGCTTCCGCACGTTGGGATATTTCGGCGGCAGTTCGAACTCGGTGACCGGCCTCGATACCGACATCGCGCGCCTGGAATGGGAACGCCAACTGGCGCCCGCACCGATGGGGCCGAACACGGCGGCTTGCCCCGGTGGCATGACAACTCCGGTGGCACGGCCAACGGGTCTTGGCTACGCGCCGCTGCCACCGGCTGGACGGCCGCGCGGCACGCAGCCTGTCGGAACGGTCGGACAGCCGGGCGAAGGCGCTGTGACGATTCGTAGAACTCCGCCGCCCCCGCCTCCGCCTCCGCCGCCGGCCAAACCGGGCGCCGCTCCAGCGCCTAGTCCGTTCTCGCCGCGAATTCAGTGGGTCAACGCGATCACCGGCGACGGCAAGTTCCATTCGATGTATGTGTCGAACGGCGAGACGCCGAGTCCGGCTGTCGATTTTCTGCCCGCGGGCGCGTTCGCAAAAGGCTTGGCCGTGTTCAACGGCGTTGCATACGTAGCGACGTCGAACGGCTGCAACGGCGTGGCGAATGGGATGTGGGCGCTCGATATCGCGTCCAAGAGCGTCACGAGTTGGAAAGCTTCGGCGAACGTGATCGGCACGACCGGTTTCGCGACCGGTTCCGATGGGACGATGTATGTCGCCGATGGCGCTTCTGTCGTCGCGCTTGAACCGGCGACGCTGAAAGTGAAGGAGACCTATGAGGGCGATAAGGCATTTTCGACCTCTCCTGTCGTTTTCGAATTCAAAGGCAAGGACTACGTCGCGGCGGCAACGGAAGACGGCAAGCTCGCCGTGTTGCAGGGCGGAAAGCTGGCGGCGTCTTTGAACGTGGCAGGCGTGACCGGGGCGTTGGCGGCATGGCGAGAGCGAAGCGGACAGCATTGGATTCTGGCGCCCGCGGCCAAGGCGATAATCGCGATTCAAGTTGTTGAAGAAGGCGCGGGCATCGCGCTGAAGCAGGGTTGGACGTCGCGCGAACTTGTGGCGCCGAGCACGCCGGCTGTCGTGAATGGCGTGGTGTTCGCGGTGTCGACGGGACAGGGACCGACGATCAAGCAGTCCAAGCCGGCGGTGTTGTATGCGCTCGACGGCGCGACCGGCAAGGAGCTTTGGTCAAGCGGCACGACGATTACGTCGTTCGTGACGACCGGCGGTCTGGCTGCGGGCGGCGGCCGCGTGTATGTGTCCGGCTACGATGGCACACAATACGCGTTCGGCTTTCCGATCGAACACTAGCCAAACACATTTGAAATGTTGAAACCATCGGTCGTCTGTCGGATGATCTTGTTGTCAAGACGAGAACAGGAGACTGGCGACCGATGGAAACGTTCACAAAGCTGTTTGGCAGCCTGCTTGTATTTGTATAC